>CAIXGU010000213.1 GCA_903919045.1 uncultured Eubacteriales bacterium
GGGCGGGACCGGACGCCGCGACCCGGCCGCCGAGCGTCGGCGCGGCGGGGTCGGCGGAGGGCGTCGCGGGGCTTCCGGAGGGGCGTGCGGAGACGCCGCACGCGGCCAGGGTCGAGGCGAGGATCAGGAGCGCGGGCAGCGCCGCGAGCGGGATCCGCCTCATCCCAGCGACCCCGGGACCTGTCCGACGCCGAACAGGTAGTCCGCGGGAGCGAGGGACGGCAGCGCGATCGGCGACGAGAATTCGTAGGCGCCCTGCGGCACGACGTCGAGGTCGCGCAGCGCGACGAGCTTCGCCTTCTGCTCGGAGGTCAGCGTCTTCGCGACGGCGGAGAACCGCTCGGCGTAGAGGGCGGACATCGCCCCGTCGAGCTCCCCGTAGCGGGCGATCAGCGTCCGGACCTTCGCCTCGTCGAACGCGGCCTGCGACATCGCCTTGCGGAGCTCGGTCGAGACCTCGGTCCGGATCGCGGCGACCTCCGCGAGCATGGCGCGCTGCGCCGGGAGGATGCCCTCGATCAGGGCCCGCTGGTCCGCCGTCAGCAGTTCCAGGAACGCCTGCCCCTTGTCGCCGGTGACCGTCGTGGGGATGAAGTAGTCGGGGTTCCCCATCGCCGGCTGGTCCTTCATGTAGAATCCGCCGAAGTAGGTGCCGTGGCGCTCGGGGCAGAAGTACACGTCGGCGTCGAGCCCGCCCCGGTACCACGAGAAGAGCTCGCTCGCGTAGGTCATCACCGCCACGAACTGGGTGTTGGTGAGCGACTTCTTCAGGGCGGCGTCCTCGGCGACGGTCGGCCAGGTCGAGGAATCGTCGAAGGCCATCGCGGCGAGCGCCGTCTTCTGGGCGTCCGTGAAGGACCGCACGATGGCCCCGACGGTCTCGGCGCGCCCGATGCTCAGGTCGGCGTCGCAACCGTACAGGAGGGCCGTGTATTCCGCCACCGCGTCGGCGTCGAGCCCCGTCGCGCCGCTCGGGAGGTCGCCCTCCAGGTCGCGGCGGAAGGCCTGCATCAGCGGGAAGCGGCCGAGCGCGAACCGCTCGTAGATCGGCGCCTGCACCTTCGCGAGGGCCACCAGCTGCGCCTTCTGCGCGTCGCTGAGGATGGATAGGACGGCGTTCGCGACCTTGGAGAGGAACGTCGTGTTGTGGCCGTAGCCGGCGACGTCGACGTCGCGCATGTACTGGAAGCCGAAGAAGTCGGCGACCTTGCCCGGCGGGAAGAACGAATCCGCCCCGGCCGAGCCGGTCAGGAAGGCGAGCCCGCTGAACGCGATCGTCGACAGCTGGGCCTGGTCGCTCATGGCCTGCGACAGGGAGTACTTCTCCCCGCCGCCCTGCGCCCCGGGCGTGGGCTTGTTCGGATCGGGGCCGGGTCCGCGCGTCGGCTCCGCGGAACCGGTCGGAGCGGCGGACGGCGTCGGCGATGCGGGCGCGGCCGTCGGGGCGGCGGCGCATCCGGAGACGAGGACGAGGGAGAGCGAAAGGAACGCGGCGAGCGGGAGGGCGAGGATCGGTCGACGGGGCAAGCGCGTCATGGTCCACCTCCTGCAGGGATGCCTGCAGGACCATCGTAGGGCCCGCGCGTGAAATCGGCGTGAAATGCCGGAAACCGGCCCGGGAGAAGGGCTCAGGGCAGCTCGAGCGTGAAGCGGACGCCGCCGTCGGCGTTCTCCGCGGCGCACCGGCCGCCGTGGCGTTCGGCCACGAGCCGCACGATCGAGAGGCCGAGGCCGTGCCCGCCGTAGGCGCGCGACCGGGCGCGGTCGACCTTGTGGAAGACGTCCCAGATGCGCTCCATCTCCTCCTCGGGGATCGGGGCGCCCGTGTTGAAGACCGTCAGCGAGGCCCCGCCGCCGGGGAGCGCCGCGACCCGCGCGACGACGCGCTTCTCGCCCTCGGCGTGGTTCATCGCGTTCGTCAGGTAGTTCGCCGCCGCGCGCTCCACCCACTCCTCGTCGGCCACGACCGGCGCCGGACCTTCCGCCTCGACCGAGAAGGCCACGCCCTTCTCCGCCATCGCGGGCGCGAGCCGCTCTCCGGCGCGCCGCACGGTCTCCGCGAGGTCGAACCGGTCGCGCCGCATCGCGAAGCCGTCGGACTCGAGCGCCGACAGCGCCAGCAGCTCGCGGACCATCCCGTCCA
>CAIXGU010000214.1 GCA_903919045.1 uncultured Eubacteriales bacterium
CTCCTGCGGCCGCTCCGTCCCGCGCGGCCGCGCCGGCGCCGGAGGGCCCGGAGTACGACGAGGAGAAGCTGCCGAACATCCGGAAGGTGATCGCGAAGGCGATGCACCAGTCGCTGTCGACGATGGCCCAGCTCACCCTCGACGCGTCCTTCGACGCGACCCAGGTCCTCGCGCTGCGCGCCCAGTGGAAGCAGGCGAAGGAGAGCGGCCTCGCCGAACGCCTCGGCCTGTCCCTCGCCGCCGCGAACCCGACGATCAACGACATCCTCCTCTTCGCCGTCTCGCGCGTCCTCGCGAACCACCGCGCGTGCAACGCGCACTTCCTCGACGACCGGATGCTGTACTTCCGGCACGTGCACCTCGGCCTCGCCGTCGACACGCCGCGCGGGCTCATGGTCCCGACGATCCGCAACGCCGACCTGCTCGGCCTCGCCGAGATCTCCCGCGCGGCGAAGGCGCTCGCGGAGGCCTGCCAGAAGGGCACGGTCGACCCGGACGTCCTGAAGGGCGGCACCTTCACGGTCACCAACCTCGGCACGCTCGGCATCGAGTCGTTCACGCCCGTGATCAACCCGCCGCAGACCTGCATCCTCGGCGTGAACGCGCTCATGACGCGGGTCCGCGACGTCGACGGCCGCGCCGTGCCGTACCCGGCGATGACCCTCTCGCTGACGTTCGACCACCGCGCGCTCGACGGCGCGCCGGCGGCCCGGTTCCTCAAGGACCTGAAGGCGGCGCTGGAGAACTTCCCGCAGCTGCTCATGAAGTAGGAAGGAAGCGACGCGATGCTCGACCTCCTCGTCCTCGGCGGCGGGCCCGCCGGATACCTCGCGGCGGAGCGCGCCGGCCACGCCGGCCTGTCCGTCGTCCTCGTCGAGAAGCGCGCCGTCGGCGGCGTGTGCCTCAACGAGGGCTGCATCCCCTCGAAGACGCTGCTCCACAGCGCCAAGGTGTTCGAGTACGCCGCGCACGGCGAGAAGTACGGCGTCACGGCGGAGGGCGTCCGCCTCGACCCGAAGGCCGTGATCGACCGCAAGAACAAGGTCGTCCGCAACCTCGTCGCGGGCGTGAAGAGCACGCTGAAGAGCTGCCATGTGACGGTCCGGGAAGGGCAGGGGACGATCCTCGGGCGCGCCGCCGGCGGGGCCGTCCGCGTGCAGGTCGGCGACGAGGTCCTCGAGGCCGCGCGGCTGCTCGTCGCGACCGGCTCGGAGGCCGTGGTGCCGCCGATCCCCGGCGTGAAGGAAGGGCTCGCCTCCGGGCACGTCCTCACGAACCGCGAGATCCTGGACCTCGCCGAGATCCCGGGCTCGCTCGTCGTCGTGGGCGGCGGGGTGATCGGGCTCGAGATGGCCAGCTACTTCAACTCCGTCGGGTCGAAGGTGACCGTCGTCGAGATGCTCGACCACATCGCCGGCGCGACGGACCTCGAGATCTCCGCGCTTCTGCAGAAGAACTACGCGCGCAAGGGCGTGGAGTTCCGCCTGGGCGCGAAGGTCACGGGCGTCGCCCCCGGGACGGTGTCGTTCGAGGCGGACGGGAAGGCCGAGACGATCCCCGCGGACCGGGTGCTGCTGTCGATCGGGCGGCGGCCCGTGACGGCCGGCTTCGGGCTCGAGACGCTGGGCGTGCTCGTCGAGCGCGGACGCATCGTCACCGACGCGCGCGGCCGCACGAACGCCGCGGGCGTGTGGGCGACCGGCGACGTGAACGGGCAGTGGATGCTGGCGCACGCCGCGTACCGCGAGTCCGAGGTCGCCGTATCCGACATGCTCGGGAAGAAGGACCGCGTGCGCTACGCCGCCGTGCCGTCCGTGATCTACACGAACCCCGAGGTCGGCGCCGTCGGCGAGACCGAGGAGTCCTGCCGCGAGAAGGGGATCGCGTACCGGAAGGTCGTGCTCCCGATGAACTTCAGCGGGCGCTATATGGCCGAGAACGAGCGCGGCGACGGCATCTGCAAGATGCTGTTCGACGCGGCGGGGCAGCGGGTGATCGGCTGCCACGTCCTCGGGAGCTACGCCTCCGAGATCGTCATGACCGCCGCGATCCTCGTGGAGACCGAGATGCGCGTGCAGGACATCCGCGAGCTCGTGTTCCCGCACCCGTCCGTCGTCGAGATCCTGCGCGAAGCCGTTCATCAGCTGGACTGAAAAGGAGAGACCCATGACCAAGGCGCTGCACATCGACCCCTCCGCGACGCGGAAATCCGGCTGGATCGAGTTCGAGCGGATCCCCGTGAACCGCTACGACCGCACGATCGAGCAGGAGAAGGCGAACTTCCGCAAGGACGACTTCCTGCGCATCTACCGCGACATGCGGCTCATCCGCGAGTTCGAGTCGATGCTCTACCTGATCAAGACGACGGGCGCCTACAACGGCCTCGCGTACGACAATCCGGGCCCCGCGCACCTGTCCATGGGCCAGGAGGCGTCGTCCGTCGGACAGGCCTACCTGCTCGGCGCCGACGACCACATCTTCGGTTCGCACCGCAGCCACGGCGAGATTCTCGCGAAGGGCCTCTCCGCGATCCACAAGCTGCCGGAGGCGGAGCTCCTCGCGATCTTGGAGGGCTTCCTCGGCGGCGCCACGTGGCGCGTGGTCGAGGCGGCGGGGAAGGGCTCCGGCAAGGGCCTCAAGGACCTCGCGGCCGACTTCCTCGTGTACGGAGCCCTCGCGGAGATCTTCGCGAAGGACACCGGCTTCCACCGCGGTCTCGGCGGCTCGATGCACGCCTTCTTCCTGCCGTTCGGCATCTACCCGAACAACGCGATCGTCGGCGGCTCCGGGGACATCTCCGTGGGCGCGGCGCTCTACAAGAAGGTCAACCGCAAGCCCGGCGTCGTGGTGTGCAACATCGGCGACGGCTCGCTCGGCTGCGGTCCGGTCTGGGAAGGCATGATGTTCGCCGCGATGGACCAGTTCCGCACGCTCTGGGAAGGCGAGATGAAGGGCGGGCTGCCGCTGATCTTCAACATCATGGACAACCAGTACGCCATGGGCGGCCAGACCCGCGGCGAGACGATGGGCTACGACATGCTCGCCCGCATCGGCGCCGGCATCAACCCCGAGCAGATGCACGCCGAGCGCATCGACGGCTACGACCCGCTCGCCGTGATCGACGCGATGGGCCGCAAGCTCGACGTCCTGCGCGCGAAGAAGGGCCCGGTGCTCCTCGACACGATCACGTACCGCTATTCCGGGCACTCGCCGTCCGACGCGATGTCCTACCGCACCAAGGAGGAGCTCGAGGCCTGGGAGGCCAACGACTCGCTCCGGGAGTTCCGCGGGAAGCTGCTCGCCGCGAAGGTCGCCGACGAGGCGGAGTTCGCCGCGATCGACGAGTGGGTGGTGCGGGCCATCACGCAGGCCGTGACGCTCGCCGCGGACCCGGCGAAGTCGCCGCGGATGGACCTCGGCAAGGACCCCGGCGCGATCGAGCGCATCATGTTCTCGAACCAGCGCGTCCCGAAGATGGAGGACCGCCCGGTCGACGTCCTGCTCCCGAAGGAGGAGAATCCGCGCGCGAAGCAGCTCGCGACGAAGGCGCGCTTCGCGTTCGACGCGGACGGGAAGCCCGTCTCCAAGAACAAGCTGTACCAGCTGCGCGACGGCATCTTCGAGGCGCTGCTCGACAAGTTCTACGAGGACCCGACGCTCGTCGCCTACGGCGAGGAGAACCGCGACTGGGGCGGCGCGTTCGCCGTCTACCGCGGCCTGACCGAGGCGCTCCCGTACCACCGCCTGTTCAACTCCCCGATCTCCGAGGGCGCGATCGTGGGCTCCGCCGTGGGCTACGCGATGAGCGGCGGCCGCGTGGTCGCGGAGCTCATGTACTGCGACTTCCTCGGCCGCGCGGGCGACGAGGTGTTCAACCAGCTGCCGAAGTGGCAGGCCATGTCCGCCGGCATCCTGCGCATGCCCGTGGTCCTGCGCGTATCGGTCGGCTCCAAGTACGGCGCCCAGCACTCCCAGGACTGGACCTCGCTCGTGGCGCACATCCCCGGCCTCAAGGTCGTGTTCCCGGTCACGCCGTACGACGCGAAGGGCCTCATGGCCTCGGCGCTGAACGGCACGGAC
>CAIXGU010000215.1 GCA_903919045.1 uncultured Eubacteriales bacterium
CGCGCGACGGGCGCTACCGCTTCGATGCGCTGTCGGCGGACGAGACCGACCTCGTCGTCGTGCTCGAGGACGGCACTCCGGTCGCGACCGATGCGGCGCCCGGTCCCTTCGCGCTGCAGGCGGCGCTGACCGGCGGGACGCGCTATCTGCTCCTCGTGTCCGACGCCACGGACGCCGCCGTGGACTTCCTCATCGAGGAACCGACCGCGCTGAGGGACGCCAGTGCGTTCTTCTCGTCGGAAGGCTGGTCCGACCGCTTCCTCCAGCCCTTCACAGCGCCTTCGTCCGACCTGGGCCCGCTCGTCGTTCGCATCGCACCGGAACAGGCGACGACCCAGGCGGAACTTCGCCTCGTCGGAGCGGACGCGACGACCATCCTGCTGTCGCTCGCGACCGGCTCGCGCTATGCGTTCGTCCCTGCGGCATCGGGAGACGAATCCTTCGACCTGCGGGCCCTCGGAACGGATGCGGCGGGACTCGGCCGCGTCCGCACGTCGGTCGCCGAAGCGGCGGCGCTGTCCGCGAACGTCGAGAGCGCGCTGACGCTCGCGGCGGGGCAGGACTTCGTCGCCCTGGAGTTCCGCGCCTCCGCGGCCGACGAGTACCGCTTCGATTGCGACCGGGCGGACGCGCAGGTCGAGGTCGTCGACCCCGCGACGGGCACGGGAACCGCGTTCGACCCGGCGACCGACACGCTGGCCCTCGACGCCGGCGAGACGGTCTGGCTCGCGCTGCGCACGGACGGCCGCGCGGGGACGATGAAGGTGAAGGCCTCGAACCTCTCGATCGTGCCGCTGTCGAGCGCGACGTACCGGCTCGATGCCGCGACGGGCTGGATCACGGGCATTGCGCCGGGGACGGACGCGGCGACGCTGCTGGCCGGGCTCGACGGGCACGGGCTCGAAGTCGAGGTACTGGACGCGGCGGGCGGCTCTCTCTCCGAGCCGGTCGGGACGGGCTGCACGGTGCGCACCGTGAAGGACGGCGGGACCGTCGAGTCCTACGTCATCGTGCTGTATGGGGATGTCAGCGGGGACGGGGCGACGAACGCCCTCGACCTGCTGCTGGTGAAGCGGAGCCTCATGGGCATCGTCCCGTTGTCCGGCGCCTACCTGGCGGCCTTGGATGCGAACCACGACGGCCTGTTCGATCTGGTCGACCTGCTGTACGTGAAGCGGCAGATCCTCGGCATCCTGACGATCGTGCAGGCGGTTCCGTAGGAGCTTCGTGGAGATAGACCGCATCTTCGGATATACTGTGCACAGGTCCGCGAACGAACGGAGGCTTCCGATGCGCACACGTCCCTTCCTCGCCCTCCTCCTCGCCCTGACCCTGCTGATCCCCATGCTGGCCGTACAGACGGTCTCCGCCGCCGTCGACACGACGACGGCGCTGTCGATCTCCCTGAAGCCCAGCATGAACCCGACCTATCCGGGCAAGAGCTTCACGGTCGCGGTCTACATCAACAACCTGAGCAGCGTCTCGTCGGGCGGCATCGCGACCTTCCAGCTCACGCTCCACTACGAGTCCGCCAAGTTCGACTACACCGGCTTCACGCCCAGTTCCGACGCGACGTCCACGGACTACAACGTCGAGAAGCCGAAGACCAACGAAATCACGGTCCTGTACCTGTCGCCGACGACCTACAACAAGATCAAGCCGGGCCATGCGCTGATCACCTTCAAGTTCACGACCAAGACGACGACGTCGGCCGCCTCCTATCCCTTCTACCTGGACCGCGACGGCACGACGCCGATGTCGTTCGTTTCCTCGCCGAGTGCGTCCGAGAACTACACGCTCAAGAACCCGACGTCCGACCCGACGCTGTCCGAGTCCGTCGGCGCGACGCTCGCGAAGAACGCCGACCTCGCCACCCTCACGATCGACCAGGGGACGCTCGCCCCCGCGTTCGCCGCCGGGACGACATCGTACGACGTCTCGGTCCCCTTCGAGATCGCCGAGCTGATCGCGACCGGGACGCCCGCGGACCCGAAGGCCAAGGTCGCCGTCACCGGCAAGGCGCTCACGGCCGGCGCGACGACGGACATCAAGGTCGTCGTGACCGCGCAGGACTGGGACGTGAAGAAGACCTACACGATCCACGTGGCGCGCGCACCCGACCCGGCGTCGCTGATCACGCCGTCGCCGACCCCCACGCCGACCCCGATCCCGACGCAGACGCCGTATCCGACGCAGACGCCGTATCCGACCTACACGCCGTATCCGACGCCGGAGACGACCGGATCGGACGCGGGCGGGGGGCCGCCGGCCTATGTGGCCTACGGACTGGGCGGCCTCGCGGCGGTCGAGCTCGTCGCGATCCTCCTCCTGCTCCGCGCGCTGCGCCGCCGCATCCGGCCGACCCGCGTGAAGTAGCCGGCACCCGCCGCACGGCCCCCGCTTGAAGCGCAATCGCCCCGCCGACGCCTCCGCCGCCGCGCCTGCGCCCCTGCGCCGGCCGCGCCGGCCGCTCCGCTTCGTCCTGCGTGGCGCGGCGGTCCTTTGCGCCGCGGCCGTCCTCCTCGCCGGCGGTCTCTACGCCGCCTACCGCTGGGC
>CAIXGU010000216.1 GCA_903919045.1 uncultured Eubacteriales bacterium
ACGGCGAGATACGAGACGGACAGCAGCGTCGCGGCGGCCGCGACGGCGATCAGCACCTGCCTTCTCCGGGTCATGGTCTCTCCTCCTTCATGGCTCGACCACGAGGTCGACCCGGCACGTCGCGCGGGCCGCCGCGGGCACGGCGGCTCCGAATGCGCCGCGTCCGAGGTCGCCGGGACGGTATGCGACCGTGCATTCCACCGTGCCCTCGTCCACGAGGGCGGCGTCCGTCGCGATCACGCAGCCGTCGAGCGGGCCCCCTGCGGCATTCGCGAGGACCTGCGCCGCGAATTCCGTCCGGAAGGCTTCGAGGTCGCTCTCCTCGATCCCCTCTCCGAGCCGTGCGAGCGACAGGCTCGGGAACGCGGCGGTCGCGGACGCCTCGGCGATCGTGCGCGCTTCGGCCGAGAGCACGTCCGCGCACAGCGCCTTCGCGGCGAGGGCGAACAGGGGTGCGCCGATCAGCGCGAAGGCCGCTGCGAAGACCAGCGCGGCCGCTACTGAACCTCTCCGGGATAGGTGGCGATCCTCCGGCAGACGGTCTGCTTGCGGAACCACAGCGTCGCGATCCCCCTTTCCTCCTGGAACGCGGCCGTCACGGTGCGGACGGGCGCGGTCGCCGATACTTCGAGGACCAGGGGCGCCCCGAAGGGCGCCCCTTCCGTCGCGAGGACCGAGATGTCGCCGAAGCCGGCGGCGGACAGAGCGTCCGCCAGCGACTGGCGATCCTCCTCCCCGAGACCGCCCTGGGCGTCCATGAGGAACAGGGCCGCCCGGCACAGCGCGTCGAACTCCGCCTTCAGCAGGAACGGGACGAGCATATCGACCATCCCGACCAGCAGGGCGACCAGAATCACCGCGGAGAAGACGGCGACCAGGAGCCTGTCCAGCACGGTCCGCCCTCCCCGTCACGCCGGGAACAGGCCGGTGGCCATCCCGCCCCACCACGTCCCGAGGCGGTCGAGCACGTCGCCCGCGAAGGACTGCAGGCCGGGGATCACCACGAGCGCCGCGACGATCACGCCGGCGGCGATGCCGATCACCTCGTTGATGCCGAATCCGCTGCGGCGGGTCATCCGCTGGGCGGTGGCCGACGCCTTGCGCGCGGCGGCTTCGAGGATGAGGGCGGAGAAGAGGACGGGGGACTTCTGCTTCGTGTTCATGAGAACACCTCCTTATCTGCGCCGGCCCGTCCGGGGCCGGTTCGCGTCAGGTGAAGAGGCCGCCCAGGGCCTTGTACGCGTCGTACAGGACGGGCAGCAGGAACAGCAGGGCGAGCGGAGAGGCCGAGAGCAGGGCGGCGGCGACAATCCGCGTGCGGACGCCCTCCGTCTCCTTCTGAACGCCGTTGACGTACTTCGAGAACATGATCTCCTCCATGCGCCAGAGCATCCGGCCCGCGCCGCCGGTGTCGATGCATTGGCGGATTCCGACGCACAGCATCTCGCAGTCGTAGCCGCCGAAGGACCGCCGCAGCTCGTCGAGCGACCGCTCCAGGTCGAGCGTCAGTTCGTAGGCGGCGACGAAGCGCACGAAGGCGTCGCGGACCTCGCGGTCGTCCATCACCTCGTGCAGCCCGCGGACGGCGTCCGTCGCGCGGACCCCCGAGCCGATCTGGGCGTCGAGGAAGCGGTAGGCCTTGTAGGCGTTCCGCGTCAGCGCGCGGGAGCGCCGGGCCTTGCGGGCGGAGACCGTCGCGCGGGTCGCGGCGACCGCCGCGAGGGCCGCACCCAGGCCGACGCCGGGTCCGCGTCCGGCGATCGTCGCGAGGAGGATCAGCAGCGCCGGCACCCCGAGCAGGCACGCGAGATAGAGCGCCCATGCCCGTTCCCCCCGGTAGCCTGCTTCGGCCGCGGCGCGCTCCGCGTGGGCGCGGAGCGGCTGCAGCGCCTCCGGCAGCCGCGGATCCGCACGGCGCCGTTCCTTCTTCACCGGCTTCGGCCCGGCGGCCTTCAGGTCGCGCCGCGTCCAGGCCGCGACCGTCGG
>CAIXGU010000217.1 GCA_903919045.1 uncultured Eubacteriales bacterium
GCCTAGAAGGAGGTCCCTTCCATGGATGCGACGCTCCGCGCCCGATTCCAGGGCATCGTCCCCGCTCTGGCCTCGCCCTGCGACGCGGAGGGCGGCCTCGACCTCCCGGCGCTCGAGGCGCTGGTCGACCGTCTCCTCGTCCGGCCGGTCGCGGGCCTCTACCTCTGCGGCGCGACCGGCGACTTCCCGCGGCTGTCGACGCCCGAACGGCTCCGGATCGCGGAGGTCGCGTGCGCGAAGTCCCGCGCCGCCGGCCGGCTCCCCATCGTCCACGTCGCCCACCCCGACCTCCGCGAGGCCTGCGCGCTCGCCCGCGACGCGGCGCGGCAGGGCGCCGCCGCCGTCTCCTCCGCCCCGCCCTACGCCATCGAGAAGGAGGACCTGCCCGCCTACTACGCGGCGCTCGTCCAGGCCAGCGGACTCCCGCTCCTCGTCTACCATTCGCCCGGCCTGTCGGCCTTCCCGGTCGCCTTCTCCGACGTGCGCCGCTGGCTGTCGATCGACGGCGTCGGCGGCCTCAAGTACTCGGCCCTGAACCCCTACTGGATCCGCTGGATCCGCACGGAGTTCCCGGACGCGGTGATCTACAGCGGCCCCGACGAGCTGCTCGCGACGAACCTCCTGTTCGGCGCCGACGGCGGCATCGGCATGTGGTACGACCTGCTCCCCGAGCTCTTCCTCGGCCTCCGCGCGCTGGTCGTCGCGGGCCGGACCGACGCGGCGCTCGACCTCCAGAACCGCTTCGCGGACGTCGCCGCCTTCGCCTGGGAGGCCGGCATCGAGGCCTTCTACGAGGACCGGATGGCCGAGGCGGGGCTCGCCCGGCGCATCTTCCGGGAGCCGATCCGGCGTCCCGACCCCGTGGCGGCGGCGGCCCTGCTGCCCGGCTACCGCGCCGCGCTGCGCCGCCTCGCGGACGCCCTCGCGGACGCCACCGAGCGGATCGGCGCCCCGCTGCGCCTTCCCGAGGAGGTCCTCGGCCCGTTCCCCGCCTGACCGGTCTCCCGGTGCGGCCGCGAACCGCCGCCCGAATCCGCACGCCCCGGACGACGTCCGGACCGCACGAAAAGGAGAGAATCATGGACATCGGCATCCCGAAGGAGATCAAGACCCGCGAGAAGCGCGTTTCGCTGACGCCCGCCTGCGTCCGCGAGCTGCGCGAGGCCGGCCACGCCGTCGTCGTCGAGACGGGAGCCGGGCTCGGGAGCGGATTCGAGGACGCGGACTACGCCGAAGCGGGCGCCCGCCTCGGGACGGCCGCCGACTGCTGGGCCTGCGGGCTCGTCGTCAAGGTCAAGGAACCGCTGCCGTCCGAATATGCCTACTTCCGGAAGGACCTGATCCTGTTCACGTACCTGCACCTCGCCGCCGTCCCCGAGCTCGAGCGGGCCATCCTCGCCTCCGGCATGACCGCGGTCGCCTACGAGACCGTGCAGGCGGTCGACGGCTCGCTGCCGCTCCTCGCGCCGATGTCCGAGGTCGCGGGCCGCATCGCGGTCGTGGCCGCCGCCTCCCTGATGCTCACCCATCCGCAGGGCCGCGGCATGCTGCTCGGCGGCGTCGCCGGCGTCGACAAGGCGCGCGTCGTCGTGATCGGGGCGGGCGCCGCGGGCCAAGCCGCCGTCCAGTACGCGGTCGGCATGGGCGCGGACGTCACCGTGCTCGACGTCGACCTCGCGAAGCTGCGCCGGCTCGAGGAGGCCTACGGCTCCAGGGTGCGCACGCTCGCGTCGAGCCGCGGGAACCTCGAGGCGGCGATCGCGAAGGCGGACCTCCTCGTCTCCACCGTGCTCATCCCCGGGAAGCGCGCCCCGCGCCTCGTCACCGAGGCGATGGTGAAGAGCCTGTCCCCGGGCGCCGTGATCGTGGACGTGGCCATCGACCAGGGGGGCTCCGTCGAGACGGTCGACCGCGCCACGACACACGACGACCCCGTCTACGTGAAGCACGGCGTCCTGCACTACGCGGTCGCCAACATGCCCGGCGCCGCGCCGCGCACCTCCACGCTCGCCCTCTCGAACGCGACCCTGCCCTACGTCCGCCTGCTGGCCGCGAAGGGCGCGGCCGCCTGCGAGGCGGACCTCGCCCTCGGGCGGGGACTCGTGCGCGCGGAAGGCTGACCGGACGCGACGAAGCGCGCGGGGCGGCCGAAGGCGGCCGTCCCGCGCGCTTTTCCATTTCCCGGTCCGTCCGGGGCCCGGCGTCAGAGGTCGACCCGTCTCCCCGTCCGCCCCGATTCGTAGATAGCGTCGATGACCCGCTGCGCCGCGAGCCCGTCGCGGCCCGACACGGGCACGGGGCGTCCCGCCTCGAGCGCCTCGCAGAAGAGGCGCATCTCCTTCTCCAGGTGCTCCTCCGTCTCGAAGGGCACCGGCTCGGAGCCCATCTCCTTCTCGAGGAGCAGCCGTCCCTTCCCGATGCCCGGCAGCTCGTTGTTCCAGCACATCGTGCCGACGGCCCGCAGCTGCCCCGTCCGCCCGACGATCGCGTAGTTGTGCATGTTCCCGCGGACGAAGGAGACGTCGAGCGACGCGCGCGCCCCCCGCGAGAAGAGCAGCGTCGCGCAGGCGTCGAGCTCGATCGCGTCCGCGGTCCGCTCCGGGTCGACGTAGGCCATCACGGAGACGACCGTGTCGTCCAGCAGCCAGGCGGCGAGATCGACGAGGTGCGGGGCGAGGTCCATGAGCGGCCCGCCGCCGGCCAGCTTCGCGTCGCAGCGCCAGCCCGCCGTCCGGGGATTGTACCCGCCCAGGTTGAACGACAGGTCGAGGCGCGTGACGGCGCCGAGCGTGCCGTCGCCGATGCGCCGCTTCGCCTCCTCCTGCGCGCCCTGGAAGCGGTAGCAGAAGCCCATGCCGAGCCGCACGCCCGCGTCGTCGCACGCGCGGACCATCCGCTCGCACTCGGCGGCGTCCATCCCCATCGGCTTCTGGCAGAACACGTGCTTCCCCGCGGCCGCCGCGCGCACGGTCTGGTCGCAGTGGAACGCGTTCGGGCTCGCGACGTAGACGACGTCGACGTCCGGGTCGGCGAGCAGCTCCTCGTACGTCGCGCAGCGGTGCGCGATGCCGAACGCATCCGCGACGCGGTCGCGCGCGGCGGCGTTCGCGTCGTAGGCCGCCACCGGCATCGCCTTCCCGGAGCGGAGCATCATGGGCAGCACCGCCTTCTCGATGAAGCCTCCGCAGCCGCACATCCCGAATCGGATCATGTCGTCTTCCTCCCTTCGGAGATCAGGTCCCGGCGGAGGGCGACGAGCCCTTCGAGGACCGCGCCGGACGCCCAGGAATGGGCCGTGAACCAGGTGGAGGCGGGGCTGCCGTCGGGGAAGCGCTCGAGGAGCAGTGCGTCGCTCGGGCAGAAGCGCTCGTTGATCATTCCGCGCCGGCCCCAGCCGTAATCGCCGTCCTCCCGCAGGTACGCGCGCAGCGCCCAGCGGGCCGCGTCGCGGTACCGCGCGGCGCGCAGCCCCGAGGCGTCGCGCGACGCGTGGCGGCGCAGCAGGTCGAGGACGGAGACGCCCATGGGGTGCACGTGGGCGTTGTTCACGGAAGTGACGGCGCCGCCCGCGGCCGACCAATCCATCGCGCGCAGCGGCTCGACCTCGATCACGGGATCGTAGGCGTAGCGCCACGATTCCTCGTAGTCGAGCCCCTCGTCGACGAGGGCGAGCCAGGCGTCGTCGCCGGTCCGCGCGTGCAGGAGGTCGGCGCCGCGCAGGAAGGCGAGGACGCCCTCCTCGTCGGGGCTGCCGAACGCGTCGTGCGGGCAGCCGGCCGCGCGGAAGCCGCGGACCTCCGCGCGATAGGCGCGCAGGCCCCGAGCGGCCGCCTCGGTCCAGAGCGGGTCGGGGTCGATCCGGCTCATGGATGCCAGCGCCGGGACGAACCAGCAGCCGGCGAATCCCTTCGTCTCGATCGGCGAGCCGTCCTCCTCGGACAGCACGGCGCCGAACCGCCCGTCGCGGAGGCGGCGCTCCAGCGCGGACCGCAGGACGGCCTCCGCGGTCGCGCGCCAGGCGGGATGCGCGTGCCCGAGCGCCTGCTCGGCGCGGTACGCTTCGAGCAGGAAGTAGCACGCCTGCCCGTTGACGTAGCCGGAATGCCCCGGCTGGTCCATGCACGGCGACCACCACCCGCGCGTCGACCGGACGCCGGTCGTCCCGTCGCGGTGCTCGAACAGGAGGCCGGTGCGCGGCGAGCGCGCCTCCTCCGCCGTCCGGTCGAGCACGGCGACGGCGCAGGCCGCCCAATCCGCGCGCCCGAGGGCGCGGGCGGCCGAGAGGAGCGGCGCGGCGGCCCGCAGGCCGCCTGCCC
>CAIXGU010000218.1 GCA_903919045.1 uncultured Eubacteriales bacterium
CGCGGCGCGCGCAGGAGGAGGAACGGCATGCCCACCCAATTCATGCGGCTCGGTTACGACGCCTACACGCTGGACGAGGAGAACTTCTACAACCTGACGGCCGACGGGACCCCGGCGGGGAAGCCGATCGGCTGGAACGTCGACGTGCGCCTCAACTACTACCGCGGCATGCCGCTGTCGAGCGTCGAGGCGCTGGAGCTGTCGGTCGACGGGCGGCGCGTGCCGGAGGAGAAGCTGCGCTTCCGGATCCACGGCAAGGCCTTCGCGGTCGCGGACCTGAAGGAGCTGTGGGCGGAGAACTGGGCGCTGCGCGAGGCGGCGCACCTCGAGGCGTTCGACGGCGGCCTCGCCCCGGGCGAGCACACCGTGGAGCTGACCCTGCACGTGCGCAACGTGTACATGCGGTTCGCGCCGCGGGTGTACGGCAAGGTCGACGCGGGCGCGGTCAAGACGATGGCCCTGAAGCGCGGTCCCTCGCGCGTCCCGAAGCTCATGCCGGCGCCGGACCTCGCCGTGCGGCCGATCGGCGTGGACGGGGTCGGCGGGATCGACTTCGGCATCTCCCTCTACGGCTTCACGGAGCGGCTGTACGGCGACGGCGCGTACGGGCTCGAGGGGATGTTCCAGGACCTGGTCCGGCTCGGCGTGAAGAAGTTCGAGACCATCGGCGCGCAGGTCTTCCCGGGCTACCCCTATGTCACCGACGCGGAGGCGGCGGAGTTCCGGGCGCTCGCGGAGAAGTACGGGCTCGAGCCCTTCAGCTACGGCGCGTACGTGGACTACGGCGTGCATACCGACCGCGACCTGACGGACGAGGAGATCGTGGCGTCGGTCACGCTCGAGCTCGAGACGGCGAAGCGTCTCGGCTGCTCGTACGTGCGGGGCGGCAGCATGCCGGCGCACCTCTGGCCGCGGCTCGCGCGGATCGCGGAGGAGCGCGGCGTGCGGCTCGGGTACGAGGTGCATGCGCCGGAGACGCCCACGACGCCGCACATCCTCGAGATGGCCCGGATGTTCGAGGAGATCGACAGCCCCTTCGTCGGGTTCATCCCGGACTTCGGGTGCTTCATCGAGCGGCCGAACCGCATCTCGATCGAGCGGCTGCTCGCGCAGGGCGCGAAGCGGGAGATCCTCGACTTCATCATCGCGAACCGCTGGAACGGCTACACGTTCGAGACGATGAACGCGAAGGTCGAGGAGCTCGGCGGCGGGCTCGCGGAGAAGCTCGCGGTCGGGCAGTGGTTCGGCTTCATGTCCTTCCAGCCGGCCGACGTCGATGGGTTCGCGCGGATCCTGCTGAAGCGCACCCTCTACTTCCACGGCAAGTTCTACCACATCGACGAGGACCTGAAGGAGACGACGATTCCCTACGAGGCGCTGCTGCAGCGCATCGTGGCGAGCGGGTTCCGGGGCGTGCTGCTCACGGAGTACGAGGGGCATGCGTTCCAGCGGAACGACGCGGTGCAGCAGATCGCGCGGCACCTCGCGATGGAGCGGGAGATCCTCGAGAGGCTCTAGGCGCCCGCGTCGAGCTCGGCGAGGTATCGGAGGCTCTCCTCCGGGCCGAGGATGCGCTGGACGGCGCCCGAGGTGCGCTCGAAGTGCGACAGGGGCTGGCGGCGGATCGACTGCCGGTAGTCCTCCGGGGCGCACGAGAGGCGCTGCTGGAAGGCCTTGCGGAGGTAGCGCCCGTCCGAGAAGCCGCACGCGACGCCGATGTCGAACACCGACAGGTCGGTGCGCTCGAGCAGGCCCTTCGCCTCCTCGTAGCGCAGCAGCGTCAGGTACTCCTGGAACGTCATGTCCAGGTGCTCGCGGAAGAAGTGCGAGAGGTAGGCGAGGCTCAGGTCCTCCTTGCGGGCGATGTCCGAGAGGAGGACCTTCTCCGTCGCGTGCGCCTCGACGAACTCGAGGATGCGGCGCAGGCGGTCGGACCGCAGCGCCTTGCTCGAGCGCTCCTCGTCGGACAGGCGGTGCCAGGGGACCTCGCGCAGCAGGAGGCGGAACAGCGTGTGAAGCCGGGCGGTGCAGTCGAGCTCGTAGTAGGGGTCGCTCGTGAAGTAGGCGCGGGCGAGGGAGAGGAGGTCGGCGCGGAGGCGGCCGGTCGCGGAGGCGCCGATGCCGGCGTCCGCATCCGCGACGGCGACGGCTTCCTGCGCCGCGATGGCGCCCGGCCGGATGCCGGGGCGGTCGAATTCGACGCTGCGGATCGCAGGGTACACCTTCTCGAAGAAGCGGGGGGAGACCTGGAGCGAGAGGATGCGGACGACCTGCCCGGCCGGCGCGTGGATCTGGTGCGGCTGCTTGGGGTTCACCAAAAAGAAATCACCGGCGCCGAAGCGTTCCGAGCCCTTCTGGACCGTGACCTCGGCCAGGCCGGACAGGACGAGGCAGAGCTCGAACTCCTTGTGCAGGTGCAGGTTGCGGTGCGAGAGGTCGACGAGGAAGAGCCGGAAGTCCGGCAGGCGGTCGCTCTCGACGATCTCGAACTCGTTGCGGGGGGTCGGGATGGGCTTCGCGTCCATGGCCCGATTCTAACCGAAGCGCGAGACGACCGCAAACTTGTCGCCGTTCCGGCTCAAAGGTGTCGGCCGGTTTCCAGCCGGTCGGACTAGACTCGGAGACGGATGGCCCGTGGCCGTCCGGCGAGGAGGAACCCCATGAGCCAGTTCAAGTTCTCGGTCGGTCCCTGGAACATCGCGGACGGCACGGACGTCTACGGTCCCGCGACGCGCAAGCCGGTCTCCTTCGAGGAGAAGGTGCGCCGCTTCGCCGAGCTCGGCTTCTCCGCCGTGCAGTTCCACGACGATGATGCCGTTCCGGACATCAGCTCCAAGTCGGAGAAGCAGATCGTCGCGGAAGCCAAGGAGATGAAGGCGCTCCTCGACAAGTACAAGCTGAAGGCCGAGTTCGTGGCGCCGCGCCTCTGGTTCGAGCCGCAGTTCCGCGACGGCGCGTACACCGCGCCGAAGAAGGAGGACTGGGAGCACGCGATGTGGCGGTCCTACCGCTCGATCGACATCGCGCACGCGCTCGGGTGCGACCTGATCGTCCTCTGGCTCGCCCGCGAGGGGACGTTGTGCCTCGAGAGCAAGAAGCCGGTGCACGCGATCCGGCAGCTGATCGAGTCCCTGAACCGCATGCTGGCGTACGACAAGAAGATCCGCATCGCAATCGAGCCGAAGCCGAACGAGCCGGTCGACCGGTCCTACGCCGGGACGATGGGGCACGCGCTGGCGCTCGCGTCGATGACCGACGACCCGAAGCGGGTGGGCGGGCTCGTGGAGTCGGCGCACTCGATCATCGCCGGCCTCGAGCCGGCGCACGACATGGCGTTCGCGCTCGCGGCGGGCAAGCTCTGGTCGGTGCACCTGAACGACCAGAACGGCGTGCGGTTCGACCAGGACCGGATCTTCGGCGCGGAGAACCTGCGCTCGGTGTTCAACCAGGTGAAGGTGCTGATGGACAACGGGTACGGGTCGCACGGCGAGTACATCGGGCTCGACGTCAAGGCGATGCGCGCGTCCTCGGACGCCTACGGCTTCAAGCACCTGGAGAACAGCATGAAGGTCGTGGAGCTGATGGAGGAGAAGGTACGCAGGCTCGACCAGAAGGCGATCGACGCGTTCGTCGCCGCGAGCGACTACGAAGGACTCGAGATGCACATCCTGGAGCACCTGCTGAGAGCCTAGCGGGAACCCACGGGAAGCGTTGCTGGATCCGAGCCGACGGTCCGGAACCCATAGAGGGAACCATCCACACGAAAGGAAGGGATTGACCATGGCGAGACCCGTCACCCTATTCACAGGACAGTGGGCCGACCTGCCGTTCGAGGAGATGTGCAAGCTGGCGCAGAAGATGGGCTTCGAGGGGCTGGAGCTGGCGTGCTGGGGCGACC
>CAIXGU010000219.1 GCA_903919045.1 uncultured Eubacteriales bacterium
GGACTCGCCGTTCCGCGAGACGGCGAACGTGAAGGACGGCTCGAACGTGATGGCCGACATGGCCGTGCAGAGCTTCGCAGGCAACGCGGCGCGCGGGATGACCCTCGTCGCGCTGCACAACGGCGGCGGCGTCGGGATCGGAAAGGCGATCAACGGCGGCTTCGGCCTCCTGCTCGACGGGAGCGCGCGCGTCGACGCCGTCATCCGATCGGCGATCCCGTGGGACGTCCTGTCGGGCGTCGCGCGGCGCAGCTGGGCCGGGAATCCCGCGAGCATCGAGACGGCGGAGGCGTACAATCGAAGCCAGGAGGGCGCGGCGCGGATCCCGCTGCCGCACCGGGCGGACGACGGGCTCGTCGCCCGGACCCTCGCGGAGCGGTTGGGGTAGGGAGGACGCGGAACGGATGGGGAGCGCGGCGGACGGACGGATCGTGGAGTGCGTGCCGAACGTGAGCGAGGGGCGGGACCCGCAGGTCGTCGAGGCGCTGCTCGGGGCCGTCCGCGGGACGCGGGGCGCCACGCTGCTCGACGCGTCGAGCGACCCGAGCCACCACCGCACCGTGATCACGTTCGCCGGCCCGCCGGAGGCCGTCGAGGAGGCCGCCGTGCACCTCGCGCGCGAGGCCGCCGTGCGGATCGACCTGACGCGCCACCGCGGGGAGCACCCGAGGATGGGCGCCGTGGACGTGATCCCGCTGATCCCCCTGCGGGGCGTGACGGTCGAGGAGGCCGTCGCCCTGTCGCGCCGCGTCGGAGAGCGCGTGTGGGCGGAGGCGGGCATCCCGGTGTTCCTCTACGAGAAGTCGGCGACCGCGCCCCACCGCGCGAACCTCGCGGATATCCGACGCGGGCAGTTCGAGGGGATGGCCGCGAAGGTCCTGGAGCCGGAGTGGGAGCCGGATTTCGGCGGACGCCGGATCCACCCGACGGCCGGCGTCGTCGCCGTGGGCTGCCGCGCGCCGCTCGTCGCGTTCAACGCCAACCTGTCCACGCCCGACGTCGCCGTCGCCTCGCGCATCGCGAAGGCGGTCCGCGCGTCGTCCGGCGGGCTGCCCTGCGTGAAGGCGCTCGGCGTGCGGCTCGAGGAGCGCGACCTCGCGCAGGTCTCGATGAACCTGACGGATTTCGCCGTGACCTCCCTCCGCACAGTCCTCGACGCCGTGCGCGCCGAGGCGGAGAAGGAGGGCGTCCGCGTCGTCGGCACGGAGATCGTCGGCCTCGTGCCGGCCGCCGCGCTGGGTCCCGAGGAGGGCCGCGACCTGAGGCTCGAGGCGTTCGACGCGGACCGCCAGGTCCTGGAGCGGCGCCTTGGCTAGCGCGCGGACGGTCCTCGTCCGGAACATCGGCCTCCTCGCGACGCCCGAAGGCGGCGCGCCGCTGCGCGGCGCCGCGCAGGGCGCGGTCCGCCGGCGGCGGGACGCCTCCGTGCTGCTCGTCGGCGGCGTCGTGGCCGGCGTCGCGGAGGGCGGGGAGATTCCGCGGCACCCGCCGGACGTCGCCGCTTCCGGCGTCGAGGAGATCGACGCGGGCGGGCGCCTCGCGACCCCCGGGCTCGTCGACGCGCACACGCACCTCGTCTTCGCGGGCTTCCGCCAGCACGAGGTCCCGCTGCGCCTGCGCGGCGCCTCCTACGGCGAGATCCTCGCGGCGGGCGGCGGCATCCTGTCGACGGTGGCCGCGACGCGCGCCGCCTCCGAGGACGCCCTCTTCGAGCGGGCCGTCGGGTTCGTGCGGGAGATGGCCGGGCACGGCGTCGTCCTCGTCGAGGCCAAGAGCGGCTACGGGCTCGACGCCGCCACGGAGGAGAAGCAGCTGCGCGTGGTGCGCCGGCTCGCGTCGGAGCCGGGGCTCGGCGTCGGTCTCGTCCCGACATTCCTCGGGGCGCACGCGGTCCCGCCGGAGTACGCGGGGCGCGCGGACGCCTACGTCGACCTCGTCTGCCGGGAGATGCTCCCGCGGATCGCCGCGGCCGGCCTCGCGGAGGCCTGCGACGTCTTCTGCGAGCGGGGCGCCTTCACGCCGGCGCAGTCCCGCCGCGTGCTCGCCGCCGCCGCCGCGCTCGGCCTGCGGACGAAGGTCCACGCGGACGAGCTCGAGGAATCGGGCGGGAGCGCCCTCGCGGCGGAGATCGGCGCCGCGAGCGCCGAGCACCTGGTCGCGACCGGCGACGCGGCGCTCGACGGGATGGCCCGCGCCGGGACCGTCGCGGTCCTGCTGCCGGGCACTTCGCTGTATCTCGACCGACCGTTCGCCCGCGCGCGGGAGATGGTCGCCCGAGGCGTCCCCGTGGCGATCGCGACCGACTTCAACCCGGGGTCCTGCCCGTCGCCCGACCTGGAGCTATGCATGACGCTCGGCTACGTGAAGTACCGGCTCTCGCCCGAGGAGATCCTCGTGGCGGTCACCCTGAACGCGGCCTGCGCGCTCGGGCGCGGCGCGACGCACGGGTCCGTCGAGCCGGGGAAGAGCGGCGGAGTCGTCCTGTGGGACGCCGAGGATCTGGAGACGCTCGCATACCGGATGGGCAGTCGCCTCGCGCTGCGGACGATCCGGTGAGGAAGAGGAAGGGGACGCCATGAAGCTCGCCATCGCCACCCTGACGCAATACCTCGAGGCCCTCTCCTCGGCGGAGCCCGTCCCCGGCGGCGGCAGCGCGGCGGCCCTCTGCGGCGCGCAGGGCGCGGCGCTCGTCGCCATGGTCGGCGCACTCACCCTCGGGAAGCCCCGCTACGTGGCCAACGAGGTGGAATGCCTCTCCGCGATGGAGAGGGGGCGCGAGCTCGCGCGCCGGCTCGAGGCGCAGGTCGACGCGGACGCGGACGCCTATCGCGCCGTCCTCGCGGCCGTCCGTCTGCCGAAGGCGACGGACGAGGAGCGGACGCGGCGGGCGCAGGCCATCGCGGAGGCGACGAAGGGCGCGGCGGAGGCGCCGATGCTCACGCTCGCGCTGGCGCTGGAGGCGCTGCAGGCCGCGCGCACGCTCGTCGGGCGGTCGAACGCCGCGTGCGCGAGCGACCTCGGCGTGGCGGCGGCGAGCCTGGCCGCATGCGCCAAGGGCGCCTGGCTGAACGTTCGGACGAACCTGCCGGGGATCCCGGACGAAGGGGAGCGGGCGCGGCTGTCGGCTGAGGGGACCTTCCTCGCGGTCGAGTGCGAGACCCTGGCGTCGGAGATCGGCCACGCCGTGACGCGGACGCTGGAGTAGAGGGCGCGCAGAGCGGGTGCCGAAGGGCGTCCGCTCCTCGGGACGTCAGGACGTCAGGAACCGGCCTCCGGGGTTCCGGTCGGCGTCGCCGTGGCCGCCTGCGGGGTGACGTCGGCCGTGCCTTCGTCGATGCCCCGCTCGACCATCTTCTGCAGGAGGAAGGCCACCCGGTCGACGCGGTCCTTGAGACGGTCCGCGTCGAGGATCTCCTGGAGCGCGGCGAGGCCGTCGGACGGCGTTCCGCGGATCCGGCCCATCGTCGTCGAGAAGGCCGGGTTGCGGCTCTCGGCGGTGGCGTCGAGGGAGCGCGCGAAGAAGTCGTAGGATTCGAAGAAGACGACGGGGATGCCCTTCGCGTCGAACGGAACCCAATCCGACTTGTTGGAGGACACCTCGCGGAACAGCACCGGCGCGCCGTCGCCGAGCAGGTCGACGGAGAAGCCGGCCTGGTTCGTGCGGAGGTCGATGCTGTACTTGATCGCGAGGTCGGTCATCTCGTAGAGCTTCTTGCGCATCGCGTACTTGCGGCCGGCCGCGAGCGAGGACCAGCCCGCGTTCGCGTAGAGCTTGTCCCCGGCGTAGATCGACTCCACGCAGTACACGGCCTCCAGGCCGGCGAGGTCGACATCGCTCAGCCCGCTAAGGTATACGCGGGCTCCGAGCTGATCCGCGCCGCCGGCGCCGAAGAACGCGAACCGGACGTCGAAGCCGTTGGCTTCGGACTTCAGGGCGCGGGCGGCCTGCAGCAGCGCGGCGATGCCCGACGCGTTGTCCTGGATTCCATCGTAGCCGGGCGCCGCCTCGGCTTCGGCGGACCCCAGGAGCGTGTCGTAGTGGGCGCACAGGAGAACGGTGCGGCGGACCGAGCGCGTCTCGCCGGATGCCGGGTCGGTGACGCGGAATCCGGTTCCGCGGCGGGTCGCGACGAGATTGCGGGACGTCGCCTCGCCCCGGTCCTCGGGGACGGGCGTCCCGTTCGCGTCGAAGAACGACTCGGCGACGTCGTAGCCGAGCTCGCGGAGTTCCGTCTTGAGGTATTCGGCCGCCGCGGCCTCCCCGGCGGAGAAGGCCTTCCGGAAGGGGACGGCCGTGGCGAAGGCGGTCGCGAACATCGCGCCGTAGGTCTCGGTGTCCTTGTAGGTCTCCGTCGCGGCGTTCTCCGAGCAGCCCGCCGTCAGGACGGCGGCCGAGAGGAGGAGGGCCGCCGCGAGGGCGCGGCGACGGGGCGGGAGGAGGACAGGCATGGAACGCTCCTTCTTCCGCGCGCACGCGGAGGCTCGGGAAAGGTCAGATGCTATAATATCACGGACTGGAGGCGTCCATCCATGCACCTGTCCCCGCCGTCCGCGGCCTACGTCCACGTCCCGTTCTGCGCGCACCGCTGCGGGTACTGCGATTTCACGACGTACGCCGGCCTCCTCCCGCTCGTCCCCGCGTATTTCGACGCCGTGCGGCGGGAGATCGCCCGCGCCGCGCCCGGTTTGGACGCCGTCCGGACGGCGCCGCTCGCGACGGTCTACTTCGGCGGCGGCACGCCCTCCCTCGTCGACGAGGCGGAGCTCGCCGCGACGATGCGGGCCCTCGACCGCGCCTTCGGCTTCGCGACGGACCTCGAGGCGACCCTGGAGGTCAACCCCGGCACGCTCCGCCGCGGCGCCCCCGAGGCCTGGCGCGCGGCCGGCTTCAACCGCGCCAGCGTGGGCGTCCAATCCTTCTCGGACCCGCTCCTCCGCGCGCTCGACCGCATCCACACGGCCGACGAGGCGGAGGCCGCGCTGCGCGTCCTCGCCCGGGCCGGCTTCCGGAACCTCTCGGTCGACCTCATGCTCGGGCTCCCGGGCCAGGCCGAGTCGGACGTCGTCGAAGCGGTGGATCGCGCCGCCGCGCTCGGCGCCGTGCACGTCTCGTTCTATTCGCTGACCGTCGAGGAGGGCACGCCCTTCGCCGCCCGCTACCCGGACGGGCGCGGCCTCCCGGACGACGACGAGGAGCGCCGGCTCTACGACGCGGCGCTCTCGGCCCTCGCGCGGCACGGCTTCGCCCAGTACGAGATCAGCAGCGCCGCGCGGCCGGGCTTCCGGTGCCGGCACAACCTCGTCTACTGGTCCGCCGAAGGGTACCTCGGCTTCGGGGCCGGCGCCCACGCCTATGTCGACGGCGTGCGCCGCGGGAACCTGCCGGGGATCGAGGCCTATATCCGGGCCCTCTCGGCGGACGGCTCCGCGGTGGCGTCCCGCGAGACCGTCGACGCCGACGGGGCCGCGGCCGAGACGATGCTGCTCGGCCTGCGCATGAACGACGGCGTCTCCCGCACGGCCTACGCGGCGCGCTTCGGGGAATCGCCCGAGGCGCGCTTCGGGCACGCCCTCGCCGCGCTCGTCCGCGACGGGCTGGTCTCGGACGACGGCGACCGCATCCGGCCGACCCGGAAGGGGATCGACTTCTCGAACGTCGTCTCGCGCGCCTTCCTGTAGACGTCTCGCGCGCCTTCCTGCAGCCGCCCCGCGCCTTCGTGCCGTCGCCCCGCGCCGCATCCCCGCCTCCGCGCGCGGCCCGGCGGCTCGCATTCCCGATATGCTACACTCGTTCCATGGGACTTCGCATCCTCCATGGCGGCATCGGAAGCGGCCGGACCCGACGCGTGCTCGCCGAGATCCGGGCGGCGGCCGAAGCGCGCCCGGAGAGCCGCGCGCTGCTCGTCGTCCCGGACCCCCTGAAGCTCGATACCGAAGCCTTCCTGATGCAGGCGACGGATCGCCGGTCGCTCCTTCTGGCCGAGGTCCTCGGCTTCCGGCGCCTCGCGGAGCGCGTCCTCGGCGAGGTCGGCGGGCTCGCCGCCCGCTACGTCGACGCGTCGGGCCGCACGATGGCGGTCCACCGCGTCCTCAAGGCGCACGCCGCGGAGCTCGCCGCGTTCGGCCCGATGGCCGACCGGCCCGGCTTCGTCCCGCAGGTCGAGACCGTCCTTTCCGAGCTCCGCCGCTACGGCGTCCGCCCGGATGACCTCGTCCGGTCGCCCGCCGAGAGCGGGGACGACAGGGCCGCCGCCTCCTTCCGCGGCAAGGCGCACGACCTCGCGGTCGTCCTGCGCGGGTACGAGGAGACGCTCGACCGACTGGGCCTGCTGGACCCCGGGGGCGACCTCGACCGCCTCTCCGGGATCCTGCGCAGTGCGGCCGCGGACCGGGAATGGCCCTATGATCGGATCGCCTGGCTCCGCGACGCGTCGGTCTGGATCGACGGCTTCGGCGAGCGGCGCGACTTCACGCCCCAGGAGACGCGCGTCGTCGAGGCCCTCGCCGGACTGTGCCGCGAGGTGACCGTGACGCTGTGCGCCGACATCGTCCCGGGGGACGAGGCCGCCGCGCTCGACGGACCCGACGCGCTCGCGATCGGGCGACGCACCGCGTATCGCCTGAACCGCCGCCTCGCCCCTCTCCTGGTCCCCGGCGGCGTCGTGGCGCTGGATTCCCCCGGCCGCGGCCTCCACCCGGAGCTTTTGCACCTCCGCCGCTCCCTCGAGCGAGGATTCTCCGAGCCGTACGACGGTCCGGCGGACGCGGTCGTCGCGTTCGAGGCGTCGGACGCGTATGAGGAGACGGCCTGGGCGGCCGCGGAGATCCGACGCCTCGTCGAGGCCGGGAATCTCCGTTTCAGGGACGTCGCGGTCGCGGCCTGTTCCTTCGAGGCGTACGCGCCCCTGCTCGAGTCCGCCTTCGAGGCCTCCGGGGTCGCGGCGTTCCTCGACCGGGAGGTCCGCCTGACCGGATCCGCGCTGCCCCGCTTCGTGCTGTCGTTCCTCAACATCGCGTCCGCCTCGTGGTCGCTCGAGTCCGTGATGGCCTGCCTGCGGACGGGCCTCGCCGGCGTGGAGCCCGAGGAGGCCGACCGGCTCGAGAACTTCTTCCTCGCGCGGGGGATCCGCGGGAAGAACCGGATCTTCGACGACCGTCGCTACGCGCCGGACTTCGAGGCGGAATCCGCCGTCCTGACCGGAGATGCGGACGAGGAGGGCGAAGGCCCCGGGACCGGTTCCGGAAGCGGAACCGGCACCGGGACCGTACGCGCCGCGACCGAAGCGGACGCCGTCCGCGCGATCCGCGACCGGGCGCTCCGGCCGCTCGCCGACGCGCTCGAGTCCGTCGGAGGCCGGAAGACCTGCTCCGAGCGCTGCGCCGCTCTCGAGACCTACCTGCGGGATCGCGGGATGCCCGACCGCGTCTACAGGCTCGCGGACGCGCTGCGCGCGAAGGGACTGGCCGACGGGTCGATGCGCCTCGTCAAGTCGTGGAACGCCCTGTGCTCGGTGCTCCGGCAGATGGAGGACGTCGCCGGCGACGAGCCGATTCCGCTGGACGACTTCGCGGCGCTGCTCTCATCCGGCATCGACGCCGCCCGCGCCGGCACGATCCCGGCCTCCCCCGACGCCGTGATCGCCGGTCCGCCGGACCGGGTGATCGCGCGCCGGCCCGCCGTGCTGTTCGTCCTCGGGGCGTCCGCCGACGCGCTGCCGCAGAAGGGCGTCTCCGAAGGCCTCCTCACCGCGGCGGACCGCGAGAGCCTCGCCGCCGAGTCGGGGATCGACCTCCCGAGCGGCGTGGCGGACAAGCCCTTCGAGGACGCGTTCCGGGAGTATTCGCTGCTGTCGCTGCCGACGGAGCGCCTGTATCTCGGCTACGCCGCGACCGACCGCAAGGGCGCGAACCTGGACCCTTCGCCGACGGTCGTGCGCGTCGCCGAGCTGCTGCCCGGACGCCGCCGCGTGCGCGTCGGCCCGCTCGCCGAGGCCGGCCCCGAAGACCCCCGGCGGCGCGTCGCGCCGGCCGGCCCCGCGCACGGGAACGTCTCCGCCGGCGAAGATGCCGACCCGGACCTGCGGACGGTCCGGCTGCCGGCCGGCCTGGTCGCCGCCGCATACGGCGGCGCGCCGTCGATGAGCGTCTCCCAGCTGGAGACCTACGCGGCCTGCCCCTTCTCGCATTTCTGCAAGCATCTGCTCGCGCTCCGTCCGAGGGACGAGTGGAAGCCCGAGCTCTCCAGCGCGGGCACGCTCGCGCACGGCGTCGTGGAGCTGGCGATGGACGCGCTCCGCGGCCGGATCGAGGCGTCGCTGCGGGAAGGCGGGGACCCGGACGACGTGCTGCGGGACTACCTGGCTTCCGACGTCGGCGCGGAGGTGGACCGGCTGCTCCGCACGGCCGCCCGACGCGAGCGGCTCGGCATGTTCTTCGACGAAGGCTTCCGCATGTCGGCCGGCCGCAAGGTCCGCGACACGGCCGAGGCCTCTCTCCGCGCGGCCGCGCGCCAGCTGCTCGGGAGCCCGTTCCGGCCCGTCCTCGCCGAATGGGGCTTCGGGACGGAGACGGGGAACGCGCTCGTCGTGCGGCTCGCCGACGGCACGCCCGTGCGGTTCCAGGGCCGCGTCGACCGCGTGGACGCCGATCGCTCCGGCGACGACGAGCGCTTCGCGATCGTCGACTACAAGACGGGCGACAAGAGGATCGATTACGAGGCCCTCTGGTCGGGCCTCGCGTTCCAGCTGCCCGCGTACCTGGCCGCCTACCGGGCGGAGGACCCGGCCCGCATCCCCGTCGAGGCCGGCTACTTCTACCTGCATGTCCCGCGCCTGTCCGGCTCCTGCGCGGCCGACGCGCCCGCGCCCGAAACGGTCGAGGAGAAGCTCCAGAAGGAGTACCGCCTGCGCGGACTCGGCCTCGACGGACCGCACCTCGAAGCCGCCGTGCGGCACGTGCGCGGGCGGATGGCGGAGGCGTGCGGCGGGCTCTTCGGCGGGACCTTCGACGTCCGACCCGTCTCGACCGACCGGAACGCGACGCCGTGCTCCTACTGCGACTTCCGCGGGATCTGCCGCAAGGGAGGGCTCGCGGGGACCGCGCTCGCCGCTTCGCTGCCCGCGGCGGCGCCGGGCGGCGCCCGTACCCGCAAGGAACGCTTCGCCGCGGCGCTCGACGCGGAATCCGGTCGCCCGGAGGCGACGGCATGAGCGCGCCGATCGCGAAGAAGCCCACGCCCCAGCAGGAGGCGGTCCTCGCCGCGGGCCCCGGCCTGCTGCTGGTCACCGCCGCCGCGGGTTCCGGCAAGACGACCGTGATGACCGACCGCATCGTGAAGCGCATCGTCGACGGGGAGCTGGACCTGCGCCGGGTCCTCGTGATGACCTTCACGGACGCGGCCGCGGCGAACCTGCGGAAGAAGGTCGCGGAGAAGCTGCGGGAGGCCGCCGCCCGGGCCCCCGACCGCGGGGAGCGGCGCCGGCTCGCCCGGCAGGCCGCGTTCCTGCCCCATGCGGCGATCTCCACGATCCACGGCTTCTGCCTCGACGTCCTGCGCACGTCGGCGCACCGGGCGGTCGATGCGGACGGGAAGCCCCTCGTCGAGCCCGGCTTCCGGGTCGCGGACGCGGCGGAGGCCGAGCTGCTGCGCCTCGAGGCGCTCGACGCGGTGCTGGAGGCGCGCTATGCGGCCGCGGAGTCGGAGGCGCAGGAGGATGACCGGGCGCGCCGGTCCGCCGCCTTCCTCGACCTCGTCGATGCCTACGGGAACCACCGCGGCGACGGTCCGGTCCGCGAGATCGCGCTCTCGATCCACGCGTTCCTGCGCAGCATGCCCGCCTACCGCACATGGGCGGTGGACGCGATGGAGACGCTGCGCGCCTCCGTGGGCGCGTTCGGCGGTTCCGAGGCCGCCCGCCTGCTCCTCGTCTCGCTGCTGGATCTGCTCGACCGCGCCGGAGAGGCCGTTCCCGCGATGATGGACGCGCTCGGGGAGCCGTCGTGCCTCTTCCTCGCGGACGCGGCGAAGGACGCGGCTGCGAAGCGGGAGCTCCGCTCCGCGCTCGAGACGCTCCTGCGCATCCGGTCGCTGCTCTCTGATTGCGGCCTCCGCGCGGGGGCGGTCCCGGCGGACCTGTGGGACCGCGTCCACCGCGAAGCGCAGGCCCTCTCCCTCCGCTCGCTCCCGAGGAAGTCCTCGAAGACCGGCGAGGCGGCCCTCTCGTTCCTCGAGGCCTTCGGCGAGCGCATCGCCGAGCCGCTGCATGCCCTGAACGGCGCCTTCGGAGGGTCGGACCGCAGGAAGCGCTTCACCGCCGCGACCCGATTCCTCTTCCATGCGGACGCGGACGGGATCGGGCGGGGGATGGCCCCGGTCCTCGCGCCCTGCGAGGCGCTGCTGGACCTCGTGCTCGACCTCGACGAAGCGTATGCGGCCCTGAAGCGCCGGGCCGGCGCCGTCGACTTCGACGACTTCGAGCACCTCGCGCTCGCCGTGCTGGAGCGGGAAGGGGAAGACGATTCCATCCGGGGACGGTTCCAGGAGATCTACGTCGACGAGTACCAGGACACGAGCGGCATCCAGGAGGCGATCCTCCTGAGGATGCTGCGGAGCGGCGCACTCCTCGTCGGCGACGTGAAGCAGAGCATCTACCGCTTCCGGCACGCGAAGCCCGAGATCTTCCTCGGCAAGGCCCGGGAATTCGCCCGCGACGTTCCGCCCGGCGAGGAGGCGTCGGTCCTTCCGAACGGCGTGCTCCGCGAACTGACGCGCAATTTCCGCAGCCTGCCGCCGATCCTCGACGCGGCCAATCTCGTGTTCTCGAAGGTGATGCGGCGCGAGGCGGGCGAGATCGACTACGATGCCTCCCAGGCGCTGGTCCCCGTCCGTCCGGCGCCCGAGGGCGGCGCGCCTCCCGTCGAGCTGGTCCTCGTCGACCGCGCGCGCGTCGCAGGGGACGGGGCCGCGGAGCCGGCCGGCGGGGAGGACGACGGGTCGGAGGACGAAAACACGGAGGACGTCGGCGCGGGCTCCTCGGTCGCCGAAGCCGGCGACCGCCGGCGGGAGGAGGCCGAGGGGCGCTGGATCGCGAGCCACATCCTCGCGCTCGCCGAGGAGGCGAAGGCGCGCGGGGAGGAGCCGCGCTTCGACCGCATCGCCGTGCTGGCCCGCACGCGGGACCTCGCGGCGGTCTTCGGGAAGGCGCTCGCGGCGCGCGGCATCCCCGTCGAGGAGGAGGCGTCCGGCGAATTCCTCGAGAGCCCCGAGCTCCGGCGGATGGAGGCCTTCGTCCACGTGCTCGACAACCCCCGGCAGGACGTGCCGCTCGCCGCGACGATGCAGTCCCCGCTCGCGCCCGAGCCGTTCGACGAGGAGGAACTCCTGCGGATCCGGGTCCATGCCGCCGGGAAGGGCCAGCGGCGGGCCTTCTACCACCGCGCCGCGGCGGCGTACGCCGAGGACGGCCCCGACCCGGCGCTCCGCGGGAAGGTCGCGCGGTTCCTCGCCTGGGTGGCGGACCTGCGGGAGCGGGCGGCGCACGCGAGCCTGGATGCGCTGATCGGGCACGCGTACCGGACGTCGGGGATCCTCGAGCGCGTGGGGCGCCTGCCCGACGGCGCGGCGCGCGTCGCGGACCTGCGGATGTTCCATGAATGGGCGGGCGCCTTCGAGGCGACGAGGCTGCGCGGGCTCTACGGCTTCGCGCGGTACATCGAGCGGATGCGGAAGACGGGGAGCGGGGACGCAGTCCGCGGCGCCCGGCCGGGCGGGCGGAACGCGGTGCGCGTGATGACCCTGCACCGGAGCAAGGGTCTCGAGTTCCCGGTCGTGTTCCTCGGAGGGCTGTCGCACGGCTTCAACCTGCGCGACGGCGCCGAATCCGTTCTCGTGTCGGAGCCGCTGGGGCTCGGCCCGGACGTGGTCGACGCGAGGCGCCGCACGGCGTACCCGTCGCACCTCAAGCTCGCGCTGCGGGAGCACGCGCGGCGCGCAGCGCTCGCCGAGGAGATGCGGCTGCTGTACGTGGCGATGACCCGCGCCGAGGACCGCCTGATCCTCGTCGCCTCCACGGCGTCGGGCCGCGAGGGACCCGACGCGCGCCTCGCGCGGATCGTCGCGGAGGCACAGGCGTGGGCGGGAGGACGCGTGCCGACGTACCGTGTCCTGTCGGCCGCGAATCCCTTCGAGTGGCTGCTCATGGCCTACGCGGCGGAGCGCCCCGGCGCCGCGGCGGACCTGATCGGCGCGGACGCGCCCGCGGGATCGCGCGACGCGGCCGCCGCCGAGCCTCTCGCATTCTGGACCTGCCGGCGGATCGCGGCGTCGGAGACCTTCGGAGGCGGCGTCCTCGAACGGCCGTCCGACGAGCCGGACGGCGCAGCGAGCCCCGCCGCGGAGGCGGCGTCGGCCGGTTCGCCCTTCGCCGCGTCCTACCGCTTCGACGGCGCGACGCGCGCCCCGTCGAAGGTCTCCGTCAGCGAACTGAAGCGCCGCGCGGCTCCGGAGCCCGCCGAGGGCGAGGAATCGGACGGGACGGGCGACGCGGCCGCCCCGGAGGCCTTCCTGCCGGTCGAGGGCGCGGCGGAAGGAGCCGGCGGGGACGTCCGCCGGCTGCGCCTGCGGTTCGGCGCGCTGAAGAGCGTCGACCTGGAGATGCGCGACCTCCCGGAGCCGGCGGACGGCATGCGCGGCGCGGCGCGCGCGCTGCCTCCGAACGAGGTCGGCACGGCCGTCCACTCCGCCCTTCGGTACCTCGATCTCCGGGCGGCCGCCGCGGCGCCCGCGGACGGACGCGAGGCGGAGGTCCTGCGGCAGGTCGCGCGGATGGCCGAACTGCGGATGCTCTCGCCCGAGGAGGCCGAAGCGGCGCGCGGGTTCGCGCCGGCGATCGCGGCGTTCGCGGGCAGCGGTCTCGCGCGGCGCATCCTCGCGTCGGAGAAGGCGGGCCGCGTGTTCCGCGAGAACCCCTTCACGCTGTCGGTGCCCTGTGCGGATCTCTACCGGTCCGTGCCGGACGCCGGCGCCTTCGCTCCCGAGGACCGCACGATGGTCCAGGGCATCGTGGACCTCTGGTTCGTCGAGGAGGGGTGCGCCGTGCTCGTGGACTACAAGACCGACCGGATCGAGGGGAGCGACGACGCGGCCGGCGAGACGCTGCGGCGGCGGTACGGCACCCAGATGCGCTACTACGCCGAGGCGATCGAGGCCGCGACCGGCCGGCCAGTCGCCGAGCGGATCCTCTGGCTCGTGCGGCGCGGGAAGGGGTATCCGGCATGAGCGGGGAGACGGAGAGTGGACCGGCGGTCCTGAACGCGCTGGCGCTGTCCCACCGGATCGTGCGCGGCGTCCTGCGTCCGGGCGACCTCGCGGTGGACGCGACGGCGGGGAACGGGCACGACACGGCCTTCCTCGCGGGACTCGTCGGACCGGAGGGCCGCGTGCTCGCGTTCGACGTCCAGGAGGAGGCCGTGCGGCGCACGCGCGAGCGGCTCGCGGAGGGGGGGCTGCTCGACCGGTGCCTCCTGTTCGCCGAGGGGCACGAGAACCTGGAGACGCGGATCGCCGCCCTCGATGCGACATGGCGCGACCGCGGGGTCGCGGCCGCGATGTTCAACCTCGGCTGGCTGCCCGGCGCGGACCACCGCATCGGCACGCAGGCGCGGACGACGATTCCGGCGCTGCGCCAGGCGATGGCCCGGATCCGGCCCGGCGGCGTCGTGACGGTCGCCCTCTACTACGGCCGGGAGAGCGGGTACGAGGAGCGCGACGCCTTGCTGGCGTTCGCCGCGGAGGCCGACGTGCGAACGTGGGCCGTCCAGAAGGCCGAGATCTGGAACGCGCGGAACGACGCGCCGATCTTCCTGTGCTTCGAGCGTCTCGCCCCGGGGACGCGCCGAGCGGAAGGCTAGGGAGCGAGCGAGCGGCGCAGCAGCCGCGGGCGCAGCACGCACCAGACGGTCACGGTGGCGACGATCACGGCGCCGCCGGCGATCGCGGTGGCGGTCGGGCGCTCCCCGCGGACCAGGAAGACCAGCACCGGATTGAGCAGCGGCTCGAGGATCGGCACGAGGATGAGCTCGAGCGGCGTGAGCCGGGTGGCGGCATAGGAGAAGAGGAGGTACGCCGTCCCGATCTGGACGGTGCCGAGGAGGAGCAGCGGCAGCGCGTCCCCCCACGTCGGCGCGCGCTCGAACAGGAACGGTAGCGAGACGAGGAAGACGAGGACGTTGCCGAGCTGGACCGCGGCGATCGGCGAGCCCTTCCCGAGGCGGCTCATGAACAGGGCCTGGAGCCCGAACGTCACGCCCGACGCGATCGCGAGGAGGTCGCCGAGCGCGGCCTGCGGCGCGGCGGAGAACGAGAACCCCTCGGCGAAGAAGAGGCCCATCCCGCCCATCACGACGGCGACGACGGCGAGGTCGGTGCGGAGGACGCGCTCGCGGTAGAGGAGATAGCCCAGCACCACGACCCAGACCGGCGCCGTGTACTGCAGCAGGACCGCGTTCGCGGCAGTCGTGAGGCGCGTCGAGACGACGAAGAGGAGCATGGTGAGAGCGTTCGCGGAGGCCGCGAGCCAGAGGCCCGGACCGCCGCGCAGGTCCGGCTTCCCGCGCACCGCGAGCAGGAACACGGCGGCGACGACGCTGCGGCTGCCGGCGGTCGCGACGGGCGAGAGCGAGACCGACTTGATCAGCAGGCCGCCCGTGCTCCAGAGCACGGCGCACCCGACGAGGGCGAGCAGCGGGAGCCAGTGGGCGCGGGACGCGGGGGGGCGGGCCATCCGGACGAACCTCCTAACGTGGGTTACGCCCGGAGCGGGCGCCGTCTGCTATCATACGCCCATCCACCTGCAAGGAGGAAGCCCATGGCAGTTTTCCATGATTTCATCCCGAACGACCTCCACGGACGCCCTGCTCCGCTCTCCGCATACGCCGGGAAGGTGCTTCTCGTCGTGAATACGGCGAGCCGCTGCGGCTTCACGCCGCAGCTCGAGGGCCTCCAGAAGCTGCACGCCGATTTCCGGGACCGCGGGTTCGCGGTGCTCGGCTTCCCGTCGAACGACTTCCTCGGCCAGGAGCCTCTCGAGGGCGTCGGCATCGAGGAGTTCTGCCGGGTCCGGTACGCGGCGGACTTCCCGCTGTTCGAGAAGGTCCACGTCCGCGGGAAGGGGAGGGACCCCCTCTACAAGCACCTCACCGAGGAGGGCCCCGAGGAGACACGCGGCGCGATCAAGTGGAACTTCACGAAGTTCCTGATCGGCCGAGACGGCCGCATCCTGGCCCGCTTCGCGCCGAACGCCGATCCCGCGTCGCTGCGGAAGGCGATCGAGCCCTTCCTGTAGTCCGGCCATGGGACGCCTCCCGGCGGTCTGGCATCCCGAGCGCTTCCAGGGCGCCGGCAGGCGACGCAGGTACTTCGAGGGCTGGTACTTCAAGCTCGTCGATCGGGAGCGCGGCGCCGCCCTGGCCCTCATCCCCGGCATCGCGATGGGCGACGGGAAGGAGGACCGCCACGCCTTCGTCCAGCTGATCGACGATCGGACCGGCCGCGTGGCCTACTTCCGCTATCCGTTCGAGGCGTTCCGCTCCGCGCCGGAGCGGTTCGCGATCGAGATCGGCCCCAACCGGTTCGACGCGCACGGGCTCTCGATCGACCTGGAGGAGGGCGGATTCCGGGCGACGGGCACGCTCTGCTTCGACGGGGTCGTGCCGTTCCCGAAGACGTTCCTGAACCCGGGCGTCATGGGCCCGTTCTCGTTCGTGCCGGGGATGGAGTGCTACCACGGCATCGTGAACGTCCGGCACCGCGTCCACGGCACGCTCGACCTCGACGGGACCCCGACCGTCTTCGAGGGCGGGGAGGGCTACATCGAGAAGGATTGGGGCCGCTCGTTCCCCTCGGCCTGGATCTGGGTGCAGGCGAACCATTTCCCCGATTCCGACGCGAGCTTCCTGTTCTCCGTCGCCCGGATCCCCTGGGGGCGCGGCTCCTTCAACGGGTTCCTGTGCTTCCTGCTCCATCAGGGCCGTCTGTACCGCTTCGCGACGTACGACCGCTCCCGCCTCGTCCGTCTCGGACGCGAAGGCGACGTCGTGCGCGGCGAGCTGCGCGGGCCGAAGGGCCTGCGCCTCTCGTTCACCGCGGACCGCGGAGCGGCCGGGATCCTGCGCGCCCCGAAGGACGGCCGCATGGAGCGCGAGATCGAGGAGAGCCTCGCCGCGACGGTCGCGGCGAGGCTCTCGGATCGGAAGGGCCGGGTGCTGTTCGAGTCCACGAGCCGGCCCGCGGCGATGGAGATCGCCGGCGAGGTCGACGGGCTCCTGCGGCGCTAGGCCGGGATCCGCGCGGATCGTCCGCGTTCGTGGGCTAGTACGCGACGCCCTGCTCGTACATCGCCTTCGCGACCTTCTCGAAGCCGGCGATGTTGGCGCCCTTCTCGAGATTGTCCGGGTCGCCGTATTCCTTCGCTGCGCGGGCCGAATTGCGGTAGATGCCGACCATGATCGCCTTCAGGCGCGCGTCGACCTCCTCGAAGGTCCAGGCGAGCCGCATGCTGTTCTGGCTCATCTCCAGCGCGCTGGTGGCGACGCCGCCGGCGTTGGCCGCCTTGGCGGGCCCGTAGATCACCTTGTTCTTCAGGTAGACCTGGACCGCCTCGGGCGTGGAGGGCATGTTGGCGCCTTCGCCGACCGCGAAGCAGCCGTTCTTCACGAGCCGCGCGGCCGCGTCGCCGTCGATCTCGTTCTGGGTCGCGGACGGGAGCGCCACGTCGCAGGGGATCGTCCAGATGCCGGCGCAGCCGGGCGCGTAGGTCGCCTTCGGATGGTCGGCGAGGTACTCCTTGATGCGGCCGCGGCGGACCTCCTTGATCTGCTGCACGGCCTTCAGGTCGATGCCGTCGGGATCGTGGATGTAGCCATCGGAATCGGACAGCGCGACGACCTTGCCGCCGAGCTGGTGCACCTTCTCCGTGGCGTAGATCGCGACGTTGCCGGAGCCGGAGACGACGACGGTCGAGCCCTTGAAGGACTTCCCCTTCGCGTTCATCGCCTCCTCCATGAAGTAGCACAGGCCGTAGCCGGTCGCTTCGGTGCGGGCGAGCGAGCCGCCCCAGCCGATCGTCTTGCCGGTGAGGACGCCGGTGAACTCGTTGCGGATGCGCTTGTACTGGCCGTACATGTACCCGATCTCGCGCCCGCCCACGCCGATGTCGCCGGCCGGGACGTCCGTGTCGGGACCGATGTGGCGGTAGAGCTCCGTCATGAAGCTCTGGCAGAAGCGCATGATCTCGCCGTCGGACTTCCCCTTCGGGTCGAAGTCGGAGCCGCCCTTGGCGCCGCCGATCGGGAGGGTCGTCAGGGAGTTCTTGAGGATCTGCTCGAAGCCGAGGAACTTGATGATGCTGAGGTTGACGGAGGGGTGGAGGCGCAGGCCGCCCTTGTAGGGGCCGAGCGCGCTGTTGAACTGGACCCGGAAGCCGCGGTTGACCTGGACGCGACCGGCGTCGTCCACCCAGGAGACGCGGAAGAGGATCTGGCGCTCGGGCTCGACGATCCGGTCGAAGATGCCGGCCTTCACCCATTCGGGGTGCCGCTCGGCGACGGGCTCGAGCGATTCGAGCACCTCCTGGACCGCCTGGTGGAATTCCGGTTCGTTCGGGTTGCGTTTCTCGACTTGTTCCAGCACCGTTGCCAGAAGCTTCATGGACAGCATCCCCCTTTGGATGAGTGCGCAAACTCTACCAATTGCGCGCTTGGCGCGTCAAGTCTACCACAACCCCTGCGCAGGAAAAAGATGCAGGATATTATTCCATAGCATGCAAAAATCCGTTATTTTCCAGACGCGACCGGATGGGGTAATATGGGGGAACGAAGCGCGCCCGAACGGAGACCGACCGGAGGTGGCGGATGGACGACTGCACGATGTTCGAGCTGGTGCGGAATCGGGCGGAGGCCTACGGCGATCGGATCGCGATGGACTTCCTCGGTCGTCGGATCGGCTTCCCCGCCTTCCTCGCCGACGTCGAGCGAACGGCGGCCGGACTCGTCCGGGCCGGGGTCGGCCCCGACGACGTCGTGACGCTGTGCCTCCCGAACACGCCGCACGCCGTGGTCGCGTTCTACGCCGCGAACCGGATCGGCTGCATCCTCAACATGGTGCACCCCCTGTCGCCGCCCGAGGAGCTGATGCGTTCGATGCACGGGGCGCGCAGCCGCGTGCTCGTGATCCTCGATGCGTTCCTGCCGAAGCACCGTGCGCGCCTCGCGCAGGACGGCGTCCGCCTGGTCGTCGCCTGCTCGCTGCAGGACTACCTCCCGAAGGTCAAGGGCGTCCTGTTCGGGCTCACGACCGGAAGGAAGATCCCGAAGGTCGCGGAGACGCCCTCGCTGCTCCGATGGCGGTCCCTCGCGGGTCCGGAAGGGGAGGGCGCGCACGCCGGCGCCAGTTTGCGCCGCATCGAACCGCGCGGTCCGGCCGTCTATCTCCACAGCGGCGGCACCACCGGCTCCCCGAAGACCGTCATGCTCTCCTCGATGAACTTCAATCTGCTCGCCGCCGCAGGACCCGCCCTGATCGGCATCGACGAGAGCGCGACCGCCGGGCATTCGATGGTCAGCATCCTGCCGTTCTTCCACGGCTTCGGCCTGTGCATGGGCATGCACGCGATGATGGTCAACGGCATCACGGCGATCCTCGTGCCGAAGTTCAACGCCGAGGAACTGGCGCGCGTCGTGCGACGGAGCCGCCCCACCCTGATGGCCGGTGTCCCGACGCTGTTCGACGGGATGATCGCGAATCCGCTGCTCCGCAAGGCCGACCTCTCGTCGCTGTTCGCCGTCTTCTGCGGCGGCGACACCCTGACGGTCGACCTGAAGGAGCGCTTCGACGCGTTCCTCGCCGAGCACGGAGCGGCCTGCCGCCTGCGCGAGGGCTACGGGCTCACCGAGACGGTGACGGTCTGCTGCCTCAATCCGGTCGGCGCGGACCGAGCCGGCACGGTCGGCACGCCGCTGGCCGGCATGCGGATGAGCGTCGTCGAGCCGGGCACGACGCGCCTGCTTCCGCCCGGGGAGCCGGGCGAGCTGTGCGTGAACGCGCCGACGACCATGATCGGCTACCTCGACGACCCGGAGGCCACGGCCGCCGCGCTCTGGACGCATCCCGACGGGCTCGTCTGGGTGCATACGGGCGACTTCGGATCGATGGACGCCGACGGCTACGTGCGGTTCCTGCAGCGCCTGAAGCGGATCATCAAGGTCTCCGGCGTCCCCGTCTTCCCGTCGCAGGTGGAGGACACGGTCATGGGGCTCGCGGAGGTCGCCGCCTGCTGCGCCGTGCCCGTCCCCGACCCGCACCGCGTCCACACCGTGCGGCTCTACGCCGTGCCCGCGCCGGGCGAGGCCGCCGACGACGCGCTGCGCGAGCGGATCGTCGCGCGCTGCAAGGAGAACCTGATCATATACGCCGTCCCGACGTCGATCGTCTTCCGGGACGCACTGCCCCGCACGCTCATCGGCAAGACCGACGCAGCTGCGCTCGAGCGCGAGGCCGCTCAGGAGGCGACGCCGTGACCCTGGATCGCACCCGCCCCGGAACCGACCGTTCCGGAACCGACAGGACCGCCCGCCGCGCCTGGGCCGTGTTCCTCGCCGGAATCGCCGCCCTGTCCGTCCTGCTGGCCGGCTGCGGGCTGGATTCGCTGCTCGCGACGCCGACGCCGGCCGGCCCCACGGCCACGCCGACGCCCTTCTCGCTGTCCGAGGACGCGCTCTCCGCTGCGCTCGCCGCCGGCCTCGAGGCCGGCGAGACGAAGATCGACCTCTCGGCCCTGGCGATTCCGGGAACCTATCAGGAGCAGGTCTACGCCGTCTTCGCCCAGGTGCTCGCCACGCATCCCGCCGCCTATCGATGCCGGGGGACGCTCGAGTACGACCTGACCAGCATCGACGACGGGAAGACCTGGACGATCCGCGATGTGAAGCCCGGCTACCAGCCGCAGTCCGTCCTCGACGCCGCCGACCGCTGGATCGCCGAAACGGGCGCGGCGAGCGCCTCCCCGCGCGAACGCGTCCGACTCCTCCACGACAAGGTGGTCCTGTCGACGTCCTACGACACCGCCGCCGCGGAGGCCGGCGACGCGGCCCTCCCGGCATTCTCTGCCGCGGGCGTCTTCGAGAAGGGCAAGGCCGTGTGCCAGGGCTACGCGGAGGCGCTGAACGTCCTGCTCAACCGGGCCGGCGTCCCGACGGTCTACGCGAGCGGTTCGGCGAAGGGCATCGCCCATGCCTGGGTCCTCGTGCAGCTCGATGGGAAGTGGTACCACGTCGATGCGACCTTCGACGATCCGGTCCCCGACACGCCGGGGCAGACGAACTACCTCTACTTCCTGATGGACGACGCCGCGATCGGGAAGGACCACGTCCGGGACCTGGCCGTCCCGGCCTGCACGGACGCGACCCATGCCTGGATGTGGGCGATGCAGGACGCCGTGCGTCTTCCCGACGGGCGCTTCGCGTATTCCGACGCGACGGCGGACGGCACCGTCTCGACGATCGGCGCGGACGGCGGCGGTCGGGAACGGATCCCCTTCCAGCGCTACGGGAAGACGTACAAGACCACGCGCGGGTATTTCCTGTGCGTGGCGAAGGACGGCGCGATCTACCTGTCGAATTACAGCGACGGCGCGACGATCTATCGCAGGAAGGCCGGGGAGACCGTGCTGACGGTCTTCGCCCCGGCGGGCTATCCCGACGGGATCTCCTCCGCGAAGGACCTCCGCATCGTCGGGACGAACCTGACCTTCGACCTCATGGACGACAAGGGGAACGTGACGGGCTCCGGGTCCGTGCCGCTCGGCTAGCTAGCGGCGCCTCTCCAGCACGAGCAGCGCGAGGAGCGCGACGGCGCCGCCGGCGGCCGCCGCGACGGCCTGCGGCCATGCGTAGGCGTAGAGCATCGCGGCCTTCACGTCGGCTTCGACGGCGAACCAGCGGACGTAGAGCGTGACGCCGCCCCACAGCCAGGCGCACGACAGGACGGAGCCCGCGAGGATGCCGAGCGCGCGGGATCCGAGACGGACCCGGGGCGGGTGCGCCTCCGAGGAAGAGTCCATCACGGCGAACGGGAGCACGAGGATCAGGTTCCCGACGGCGACGGCGAGCAGGAAGACCGGCTCGGTGACGCTGCCGGTCGCGTAGGCGCCGAGCGGCGCGAGCAGCGCGAGGGCGATGCCGGCCCACGGACCGGCGAACGCGGTGGCGACGAGCAGGCAGGCCGCGACGGCGGGACCGACGACGAAGACGGACCAGGGCGAGAGACCGAGGCCGCGCGACAGCTCGCTCCCGAAGACCTGGAGGACCAGGACCAGCGAGAGCAGGATCGCGGAGCGGGTCAGGAAGCGCGTGGCACGGGTCATGGGCATGGATCTCCTCCTTGCAGGGAACGGCGCTACATGCAGCGCTCGGCCAGACGAGCCAGCTTGCTGCGCTCCACCTGGCGCAGCGTGACGTGGCCGGTGATGTCGACTTCCTTCATCTTGTCGATGACGTACACGAGGCCGTTCGAGCGCGAGTCGACCATCAGGTTGTCGATCTGGTTGTCGGACGGGTCGCCGATGAAGACGAACTTCGAATTCACGCCGGCGCGGGTGAGCATGAGCTTCGCGAGGTGCGGCGTGATCTCCTGCGCCTCGTCGACGATCACGAAGGCGTCGGACAGCGTGCGGCCGCGCATATAGGTGAAGGTCTTGGTCTCGATCACGCCGGTATCGCGCAGGTCCTCGATGAACGAGTCGACCTGGAAGGCCTCGGGGTCCTTGCGTCCGCGGCCGCGGGACTTGGCGGACGGCTCGGTGCGCATGAGCATGTCGATCGCATCGTAGAAGCTGCCCATCCACGGACGGAGCTTCTCCTCCTCGGATCCGGGGAGGTAGCCGATGTCGTTGCCCGCGGCGACCGTCGGCCGGATGAAGACGATGCGGCGGAACTCCTTCTGCTCGAGGACCTTCTCGAGGGCCACCGCGGTGGCGAGGATCGTCTTGCCGGAGCCGGCGCCGCCCGTGAGCGTCACGAACTGGACCGACGCGTCCATGAGGAGCTCGAAGGCCATCTTCTGCTCCATGTTGATCGGCCGCAGGCCCCACGCCTCGTGGTTCGCGTAGCGCAGCGGCACGAGCGCGCGCCCGTTGAAGCGGGCCAGCACGGAGTGCGAGGGATTGTCCTTCGAGACGGCGTGCACGAACTCGTTCGGATAGAAGGCGCGCTTCTTCGGCGGCGCGAGGCCGTCCTCCTCGAAGACGCGATCGATCTCGGCGTCGGTGAGCGCCAGCTCCTGGTAGCCCCTGTAGAGGTTCTCGGCCGGCGTGCGGTCGGTCTCGTAGTCCTCGGCCTTGACGCCGAGCGCTTCCGCCTTGATGCGCATCCCGATGTCCTTCGACACGAGGATCGTGGCGTGCTCGGAATGCTCCCGCATCACGCGGAGGGCGGTCGCGAGGATCCGGTTGTCGTTCTTGTTCAGGTCGGCGAACAGGTCGGTCCGCATGAGGTCATCGCCTGGCGGGAGGATGCGGAGGACGATCCCGTCGCCGAGGAAGACGCCCTTGGTGAAGCCGGTGCTCACGTCGGCCTTCCCGAGCAGCGTCGAGAGCGAGCGGGCCGCGCCGCGCGCCTGGTAGCCGGTCAGCCCTTCGCGCGTCTTGAGCTGGTCCAGCTCCTCGAGGACGATCATGGGGAGGTAGAGGTCGTTGTCCTTGAAGTTCGAAAGGCAATCCGGATCGTGGAGCAGGACATTGGTGTCGATGATGTAGTTCTTGCGCCGCCCGCCCTTGCCGCGGACGACCCCGTTCGAATCCACTGCGACCATCCTGCATCCTCCTTGGAGGCCGGGCGTGAAGCCGCCCATGGGACCAGTGTAGCACTCTTTCCGGTGCGGAGGACAAGTCCCTCCGCACGCTCGGGAAGCGCGCCGCGGAAGCCTGCGGGAGGTGCTTTACAGACCGGGGGATTTCGCTTAGAATAGGCAAGCGGCCTCGGAAACCGGGCCGCAGACAAGGGGCAGTGGCTCAGCTGGGAGAGCACCGCGTTCGCAACGCGGGGGTCGAGGGTTCGAATCCCTTCTGCTCCACCAAACCGGTCGACGCCGCGGCACGGCGTCGGCGAAAGGAAGGGCTCCTCCGTCCACGGACGGGGGAGCCCTTCTCCATGCCTCGGCGGCTCGGAGCGCGACGGGACGTCAGCCGTCCCGGTCCTTCCGGACGACGTCGCGGTGCGCGGCCCGCCAGGCGATCACCTTCAGCGCGACGGCGACCACGGCGAGGACCACGCCGGCGAGGAGCACGGTGTTCAGGATGCCGCGGTACGTCGCCGCGAGGTCCTCGGAGATCGCCGAGGCGTCGGGTCCTCCGGTCGGCGTGGGCGTGGCGGGCGCGGGCGTTCCCTCTCCGGGCGTCGCTTCGCCGGTGGCGCCGGGTGTCGCATCGGGCGAGATCGAGGGCGTCACGCCGGGCAGCGTCTGGACGACGATCGCGGGCGCTTCCTCGGCTGCGGCGCCGGCGCCGAGGGCGACGACGCGGATCGTGTGGTTGGTGCCGGGCTGCAGGTTGCCGAGCGTCACCCCGCGCGTCTTCTCCGGCATCTCGAACGTCTCGCCGACCGTGCCGTCGGGCCGCGACCAGCGGATCAGGAAGCCGCGGATGTTGTCGACGTACAGGTCGCTCGAACGCCAGGAAAGGGAGATCGAGGTCTCGGTGACCTTCACGACCTTGATCGTCGGGCTGAGATTCAACCAGAGGTTCGTGGTCATCGTGACGACATGCGGGTCGAGCACGCCCTGCGACTCGCCGTCGGCCTGGCCGACCGCATTCGAGCCGAAGGCCCACACGGTGCCGGTCGAGCTGCGGGCGAGGACGTGGCGGTTGCCGACGGCGACTTCGCTCGCACCGGACAGAGCGACCGGGACGGGGTAGGGGATCGTGCCGGAGAGCGTGCGGCCGAGTCGTCCGCCATCGGCGTAGCCCCAGCCCATCAGGGAGCCTGCGGCGAGGACTGCGACGACGTGGTCCGGGCCGCAATCGGCCGACGCCACGCCCGAAAGGGGCTCCCCGCCGGCGGCCGCGAGGACGGGTCCTGCGACCGGGTCCGAGGTGCCGCCCGTGTCGCGGCCGAGCACGCCGGAAGCGGCGCTTCCGAACGAGTAGAGGAGGCCCGAGCGCGACACGGCGACGGCGAAGCCCTTGCCGGCGGATACGGAGGCGATCCCGGCGAGCGGCGCTTCGCCCGCGCCGGAGTGCACGAGGACCTGGCGCGCCTTGGCCGGCGAAGCCGCATCGGTCTGGTAGACCGTGCCGTCGCTCTTCAGGACGACGACCTGGGCGGTCCCGACGGAGACTCCGACGAGGCCCTTGAGCGCCTGTCCCGCGCCGTCGAGCTGCACGGCCGTCGGCCGCAGCGCTTTGCCCCAGACGACCACGGAGCCGTCCGCGAGGAGGGCGGCGCTGCTCGTCCCGCCTGCGCCGATCGCGACGGCGCCGCTCAGCGTGCCGCCGTTCTGGAGGCGGACGGGGGCGGCCGACAGGATCTTCGCCGCGGAGGAGCTCGTGGAGAGCGAGCTCGAGGGGTTCGCGCCGAAGGCCCATACGGTCCGGTCGCTCAGGAGGATCAGGGAATGGGAGTCTCCCGCGGCGACGGAGACCGCCTTGCGGGCCGACGTCGCCGTATAGACCATGACGGGAGCGAAGCGGCGCGTCGTCGTGCCGTCGCCGATCTGGCCGTAGGCATTGTCGCCGAAGGCCCAGACGTTCCCGGAGTCGTCGATCGCGAGCGAATGCTGGAAGCCCGCGGCGATCCGGGGAACGGGCGCGGCCGCGGCCACGGGCGCAGGTCCGGCGGCGATCCACGCGGCGGAGGACGCGAGCAGGGCCGCGAGCGCGAGCGCGGGGATCCGGAGCGCCGGTCGCCTCACGCGCCGCCACCCTTCATGCCGTCGACCCGTCGGATCGCGAGATAGGAGGACGGAAGCGCCAGCCCCAGGAGGAGGGAGGCCGCGACGGCGGCCGCCGCGGGCGTGAGCGAGAAGGGAGGCAGGACGACGCCCTTCCCGTAGAAGGCGTCGACATCCCACGGGACCTCGAGCGGCATCGGAGTTCCGAAATCATCCGGGTTCCAGGAGGGCACGACCGGAACGGCCGGCTCGACGGGGCCGTCTCCCGGCGTGACGTCGGGCGGTTCGGTGGGTTCGGGCGTGACGTCGGGCGATTCGGTGGGTTCGGGCGTGACGTCGCCGGTGGGCGCAGGGGAGGCCGCCCCTCCGGTCGGCGCGTCCGTAGATTCGGGCGTCGCCATGGGCGTAAGGTCGTAGGGATACTCCTCTTCACCGGTCGGGAAGGCCTGCTCGTAGGTCATGCCGTCCGGCACGAATTCGTAGGAGAGGCCCGGATAGGAGACGTTGCCATCCGCGTCGTACGCATACAGCCGGAAGATCTGGGGCGCCGTCGGGTCGTAGCCGTCGACCGTCCCCGACCGCCCGTCGGAGAAGTCGACGACCTTCACCTCGCCGGCCGGATCCAGATACCGCGCCTCATACCCTGCGACCGCGAGGTTGTCGGCGGCGGCCGGCCAGGAGAAGACCAGGGAGTCGGCCTTCCGCTCCAAGACCGACAGCGAGGAGCCGGTGCGGAAGCCCGGCGCGATCCGGTCGGGCAGGACGGAGCCCACCGGGTGCCTCCGGTCGATCGAGGTGCCGTCCCCGAGCTGCCCCGCATCGTTGCGCCCCATTCCGCCGAGCTGGCCCTTCACGCCCAGCAGCAGCGTGTGCGAGCCGCTGGTGGCGATCGCGGCGAACGGCAGGAAGACGGAGCCCGTCCAGCCGTTGGACGTCGCCTCGAGCGCCGTCGGCCGCGTGACGGCCTTCAGGGAACCGAGCCCGAGCGCGCCCTCCAGGTTGCTGCCGATCACGAGGAGTCGGGCGCGGGGATCGCCCGTGCGGTCCTCGAAAGGCGAAACGACGAGCGAGGTCCCGGCTCCGGCCGCGATGAGGGACACCGTGTCGTCCGCCGGATCCGCGTTCCCGGTCAGGTCGATGCGGACCGGATACAGGGAGTACCCGCTCGCGTCCGGCGAAAGGCCGAGACCCAGCTGTCCGGCGGCGTCGGAGCCCCAGCCCCAGACGGTGCGGGAGACGGTGCCGTCGTCGGCGACGGTCCGCCGGACGGCGAGGGCGTGGTCGGAGCCCGCGGAGATCGCCACGACGTCCTCGAGGCCGACGACGGGCTCCGGCTTCGCGCGGGAGACCCGCGTCCCGTCGCCGAGCTGGCCGGCGTCGTTGGCGCCGAAGGCGAGCACGGTGCCGTCTTCCATGAGGACCAGCGTGAAGTACTGGCCCGCGGCGATCGCGACGGCCCCCTTCTCCACGACGAGGGTCGGCGTGGCGACCCTCGTTCCGAGCACGGTGCCGTCGGTGTCCAGGATCGTCTCGGATTCGGCCGGTCCGACCTCGAGCTCGGTGTTGCGGCCCCAGGCGTAGACGGCGCCGTCGGCCGCGAGGGCGACGGAGTGGTGGGCTCCGGCCGCGACGGCGATCACGGGCGGGAGGGCCTCGAGGAGGACGGGTTCCGATTGGTTCCGCGTTTCACCCGTGCCGAGCTGGCCGTAGAGGTTGCGGCCCCAGACGTACACGCTGCCGTCGGACGTGGCGGCGAGGCTGTGCCAGTAGCCGGCCGCGATCGAGACGGCGTCGGAAGGGTATTCGAGTTCGGCGGGCCGGCTGCGGTTGACGTTGGTGCCGTCGCCGAGCTGGCCGAAGGTGTTGTCGCCGAACGAGAGGATCCGTCCGTCGAGGTTGAGGACGAGGCTGTGGCGGAGCCCGCAGGCGAGGGCGGTCCCGGAGCCCGTGTCGATGGGCACGGGCGAGCCTTCGTCCGTGCCGCCGGACGTGCCGGTCCCCAGGCCGAGCGCGGGGGCGCCGGCCAGGAGCAGGACGGCCGTTGCGGCCGCGAGGGCGAGAAGGGAGCGCAGGCGTCGCGCGGGAGCGGAGCTGCGAAGGGTCATCGCGGGAGAACCTCCGGGAAGGTCGCTGGCAGGAGGGGCGGATGCTGCATACCCGGACAATATACCATTCGCGGGCGCGATTCGACAATCGAAGGAACCGGGCTTGACAGTCCGTCCCGGGCGCTCTACAATCCATCCAATCGAATAGCGATCCGTAGACCGGAACGAGTACCCTGCAGTCCGATGACCCAGCGAGCCGGCGGTTGGTGGAAGGCCCGGCGCATCAGGGGCAGGCGAATGGATCCGCGAGGAGCGAGGGGGAACCCCGGAAGGGCTGTATCCCGAGCCGCAGACCCGGCGTTGGAGGGGGAGGGCATGAAGGCCGCACCGGCCGTGTGCCCGCAAAAGAAGAGCCTACGGGCTCAAGATGGGTGGCACCGCGACGCCATATCGCCCCATTGGGTGGACGATATGGCTTTTTCATTTCCGCGGCGGGTCCACGGCCGCATCGGACGAGCGCCGCCCGGATGCCCCGGCGGCGGGAAAGGAACGACCATGGCCAGCAAGAAGGACGTCCTCCGCGTGGACCTGCCCGACTCCGAGATCCCGAAGCAGTGGTACAACATCGTCGCCGACATGCCGAACAAGCCCGACCCGTATTTCCATCCCGGCACGAAGCAGCCGATCGGCCCCGCCGACATGCTCGCGATCTTCCCGATGGAGCTGATCCTGCAGGAGGTCTCCGCCGAGCGCTACATCGACATCCCCGACGAGGTCCGCGAACTCTACCGCTCCTACCGGCCGACCCCGCTCTTCCGCGCCCGCAGCCTCGAGAAGGAGCTCGGCACGCCCGCGCGCATCTACTACAAGTATGAGGGCGGCAACGCGACCGGCAGCCACAAGCTCAACACGGCGCTCGCGCAGGCCTATTTCAACAAGCAGGCCGGCATGAAGCGCATCGCGACCGAGACCGGCGCCGGCCAGTGGGGCAGCGCCATGAGCCTCGCCACCAGCCACTTCGGCATGGACTGCACGGTGTACATGGTCAAGGTCAGCTACGAGCAGAAGCCCTACCGCCGCTCCCTCATGGAGACCTTCGGCGCCACGGTGCACGCGAGCCCGTCCCCGCTGACGAACGCCGGCCGGGCCGTCCTCGCCGCGCACCCGCATTCCACGGGCAGCCTGGGCATCGCGATCAGCGAGGCCGTCGAGGACGCCGCGACCCACGGCGACACCAACTACTGCCTCGGCAGCGTGCTCAACCACGTCTGCCTCCACCAGACCGTGATCGGCCAGGAGGCGAAGAAGCAGCTCGCGAGCATCGACGAGTATCCGGACGTCGTCTTCGCCTGCGTCGGCGGCGGCAGCAACTTCGCCGGCATGAGCTTCCCGTTCCTCCAGGACCGCCTGAAGGGCGGCAAGGTCCGCTGCGTGGCCGTCGAGCCCGAGGCGTGCCCGACCCTCACGCGCGGAACCTACGCGTTCGACTACAGCGACGTCGCGCACATGGCCCCGATCTCGAGGATGTACACGCTCGGCGCGGACTTCGTCCCGGCCGGCATCCACGCGGGCGGCCTGCGCTACCACGGCGACTCCCCGCTGGTGAGCCAGCTCTACCACGAGGGCCACATCGAGGCGAAGGCGTACGAGCAGGTCCCCGTCTTCCAGGCGGCCGTTCAGTTCGCGCGCTCCGAGGGCATCGTCCCGGCGCCGGAGTCCTCGCACGCGATCCGCGCGGCGATCGACGAGGCCCTCGCCTGCAAGGAGAGCGGGGAGTCGAAGGTCATCCTCTTCAACCTCTCCGGCAACGGCTACTTCGACATGACGGCCTACGACATGTACTTCCACGGCACCATGAAGGACAGCAAGGTCTCCGACGCCGCGATCCGCGAGAGCCTGAAGACGCTGCCGCAGATGGACTGACCCGCGTCCGGCCGCGGGGGGGCGGCCGCCGCCCCCCCGCGTGGACGCCGCCGGAACGGAGCGGTATAACGTTCGTATGGGCATCATCGACCCCGGCCGGATCCCGAAGGAGGCGCTCGACGTGCTCGACCGCCTGACCGCGGCCGGCTACGCCGCCTGCCTCGTGGGCGGATGCGTGCGGGACCTCGCGTCGGGCCGCGACCCGAAGGACTACGACGTCGCCACCTCGGCCCCCGTGGCGGAGGTGGCGGCGCTGTTCCCGCGGACGGTCCCGACCGGGCTGCGGCACGGCACCGTGACCGTCCTCGCTGGCGCCCTCGCGGTCGAGGTGACCACCTTCCGGAGCGAAGGAGCCTACCGCGACCACCGCCGCCCGTCCGAAGTGGTCTTCCACGACGACCGCGCCCTCGATCTCGCCCGGCGCGACTTCACCTGCAACGCGATGGCCTGGACGCCCGAGGAGGGCCTCGTGGACCTCTTCGGCGGGCGCGACGACCTGCGGGCCGGCGTGCTGCGCACCGTCGGCGACCCAGAGGACCGCTTCCGCGAGGACGCGCTGCGGATGCTCCGCGCGGTTCGCTTCTGCTGCGCGCTGGACCTGGCGCCGGTGGGGGAGCTCGTCCGCGCCTGCGCGCGGAACGCGGGACTCCTCTCGCACGTGAGCGCCGAGCGGATCGCCGGCGAGTGCACCCGCATCTTCCTCTCGACGCATCCCGCGCGGCTGGCGGGATTCGACGGCTCCGGCGTCCTCGAGGCCGCCTTCGGGCGCGTCCTGCCGCTCCGCGGGGAGACGGCCGGCCTTGCGTACGGCGCCTACCTCGCGTCCGCGCTCGAGCGCTTCGGTCCGTCCGCGGAGGCCGGCTACGCCCTGCTGCTCCTCCACGCCGCCGCGTCGGGCGGGCTGGACGCGCGCGACGCGATGGCCTCGAAGCAGCGCCTGATGGCCGGCCACCGGCTCTCCGCGCGCATCTCCGGGGGAGCGGCCGCCCTCGCCTTCGTCGCCGCGTCGCCGACCGGCGCTCCGGGGGAGGAGGAGACGGCCCTGCGCCGGACGGCCGCCCGCCTCGCGCGGGTCGCCGGACTCGACGGCGCGACGGCGCGCCTCCGCCTGAGGGACGGCGTACGGCTCCTGCATGCGCTCCCGACCGGAAACGCCGCGCCCGGGCTCGCCGATGCCGCCGCGTCGATCGCGCGCCGCGCGGACCCCGTGACGTCCGACGAGCTCGCCCTGTCGGGCTCCGACCTCGTCGCGCTGGGACACTCCGCCGGACCGTCGCTCGGCCGCCTGCGCCAACGCCTCCTCGAGGCCGTGATCGAGGACCCGCGGCGCAACCGCCGCGAGGCGTTGCAGGCGCTTCTGGAAGGTATGGTATAATTCCATCAGTTTTTTCCGCACGCCGTCGAGCAAGGCGGTGAGCGGACCCGAGGAGGATGCATATGGCCAGGACCGCCCGGATCTCGACTACCGTGACCGCCCGCTATTCCCCGGCACCCGGGGTACGGGACGCCTTCTGGCTCGACGGTCGCCTGTCGGGCCGTCGCGAGGCGCGTGCCGCCGACATCACGCTCGACCGGGAGGACCGAGGCGCCTTCTTCGCCGTGTTCGCCCGTCCGGCGCCCGCGGGCGATGCGGAGGCGGACGCCGCGGCGCTGCGCCGCACGCTCGAGCGGATGGACAACGAGGTCAAGAGGACGGGCCGCAACATCGACACCGAGATCAACGAGCTGGCCGACTGCGCCGTCGAGGTCTGCGGCCGGATCTCCCTCTCCCAGGAAGGCGTGCGGTCGCCCTATTTCGCCGGCATCATCGTGAAGGACAACGAGGTCGCCGCCGTGACCCTCGGGGGCGGCTGCGCCTACCTCTACCGCGGCGACGCCCTGTATCCGCTCACCGGGGACGACTTCGAGCTCGAACCCGTCGACGCCCTCGGCAACGTCGTGCACAACCTCGAAGCCTACTGCGCCGGCACCGCCGGCACCGTCCGCTACTCCAACATCGCGCCGCTCCTTCCGGACGACTGCCTGGTCGTCTGCAACCGCGAGGTCATGGAGACGCTCGGCCAGAAGGAGGTCCTGCGCCTCCTGTACGAAGCCGAGGACCAGTGCGACGCCGCCGGGCTGATCGCGACGTCGGCCGCGGCGAAGGCGCCGGGGCTGCCGATCCAGTTCATGATCGGTTTCACCGAGGCCGTGAACAGCGGCGAGCGCGGCCTGCGCCCCGCTGCGGGACGGCCCGAGCGCATCGGCGCCTCCGCTTCCTATGCGGCCGCCGGCGCGGCCGCCGCTGCCGGCGCCGAGGGCGCGGAAGGCGCCGACGACGCGCCGACCGACGGCGTCTACCGCGGCCCCTCCGAGGTCCCGGCCGTCGCGACGAAGCGCACCGCTCCGCCTCCGCCGCGCCCCGACCGCTTCCGCAGCGGCGCCCGTCGCCGTCCCGCGATCGATCCTCGCACGATCGCCCTCGTGATCGTCGTGATCGGCATTTCCGTCGGCGCCGTGTTCGCGCTGCTCCGCATCCTGGATTTCGGCGGGAACCCGAGCCCGACGGCGACGCCGTCCGCGGGCCCGACCGCCGAGGCGACCCTCGAGCCGACCGGCGAAGGCACGCCCTCCGCGGAGGCGACGCCTACGAAGTCCGACGAGCTCGCCACCCCGACCCCCGACCCGGCGACGCCGACCGGCTCCGCCGAAACCTACACCGTCAAGGCCGGCGATACGCTGTGGGCGATCTGCATCAAGTTCTACGGCAAATACTCCGAGACCCTGGCGCAGGGCATCCTCGACGCCAACGCCGAGCAGTACCCGACGTTCACGTCGGCGGACAAGATCCAGAAGGGCTGGGTCCTCACGATCCCGCCGCAGCAGTAGGAGACGCAGCGGATGCACAAGCGCCTCTTCATCCCCGGCCCCGTCGAGGTCCGTCCCGACATCCTCGAGAAGATGGGCACGCCCATGATCGGGCACCGCTCGAAGGCCGCCTCGGCCCTGCAGGCCGGCATCGCCGACAAGCTGCGCGTCCTGATGGCCACGGAGAACGTGATCCTCCTGTCGACCTCGTCGGGTAGCGGCCTGATGGAAGGAGCGATCCGCTCCTGCACGCGCCGCCGCGCCGCGGTCTTCTCGATCGGTGCCTTCGGCGAGCGCTGGTACAAGATGGCCACCGCGAACGCCGTCCCCGCCGACCTCTTCTCGGTCGAACCGGGGCGCGCGACGCTGCCGGAGCACGTGGAGGCCGCCCTGGCGACGGGGAAGTACGACCTCGTGACCGTCACGCACAACGAGACGGCGACGGGCGTCATGAACCCGGTCGAGGGCATCGCCGAGGTCCTGCGGCGCCATCCGGACGTCGTCTGGTGCGTTGATGCCGTCAGCTCCCTCGGCGGCGCCCGGATCGACGTGGACCGTCTCGGCATCGACGTATGCATCACGTCGACGCAGAAGTGCCTGGGCCTGCCGCCCGGGATGGCCCTCTGCTCGGTCTCCCAGAAGGCGTACCATGCGGCGGAGCAGGTCCCGCACCGCGGGCTCTACTTCGACTTCGTGGAGCTCTACAAGTACGTGACGGAGAAGGAGAGCCAGTACCCGTCCACGCCTTCGCTCGCGCACATGTACGCGCTCGACCACCAGCTCGACCGCATCCTCGCCGAAGGACCCGAAGCCCGCTTCGCGCGCCACCATGCCATGGCGGAACGCGTCCGCGGCTGGGCCCGGGAGCGGTTCGCGCTGTTCGCCGACCCGGAGCACCTGTCCGAGACGGTGACCTGCATCGCGAACACCCGCGGCATCGACGTGTCCGCGCTGAACAGGGCGCTCGGGGAAGCCGGCTACGAGATCTCGAACGGATACGGCGCGCTCAAGGACAGGACGTTCCGCATCGCCCACATGGGCGACGCCACGCCGGCCGACATCGACGGGCTGCTGGCCGCCATCGACGCCGTGCTGGCGCAAGGAGGAACCCGATGAGGATCCTGGTCACCGAGAAGATCGCCGAGGACGCCCTGCAGTACCTGCGCGACCAGGGTTTCGACGTCGACGAGCGCCTCGGCCTGTCCCAGGCGCAGATCGAGGGGATCGTCGCGCCCTACGATGGGTTGATCGTCCGCAGCGTCACGCAGGTCAACCGCAGCCTGCTTTCGCACGCTGATGCGATGAAGGTCGTCGGGCGCGCGGGGAACGGCATCGACAACATCGACGTCGATGCGTGCACGGACAAGGGCATCGTCGCCGTCAACACGCCCGAGGCCAACATCATGGCCGCCGCCGAGCTCGCCGTCGGCCTCGCCTTCTGCGCCTTCCGCAACATCTGCCTGGCCGACCAGGGCGCCCGCCGCGACGAGTTCCGGCGCGGGAAGATGATCGGCAACGAGCTCGAGGGGAAGACCGCCGGCATCATCGGCCTCGGCCGGATCGGCTCGATCGTCGCCCGCAAGCTCAAGGGCATCGGGATGTCCGTGATCGCCTACGACCCGTACATCACCGAGGAGCGCTTCGAGCGCGTGGGCGCCGAGAAGGTCGACCGCCTCGAGGACCTGCTCGTACGGTCCGACCTGATCACCTTCCACACGCCGAAGACCAAGGAGACCTACAACATGGTCGACGCCCCGCAGCTCGCGATGTGCCGCCGGGGCGTGCGCATCGTGAACGCCGCGCGCGGCGGCCTCGTGAACGAGACGGCGCTCTACGACGCGCTCGTGTCGGGCCAGGTCGCGGCCGCCGGCATCGACGTCTTCGACAAGGAGCCGAGCTACGACCGCAAGCCCGGCGAGCTGAACTTCCAGCACCCGCTCCTCACGCTGCCGAACGTCGTCGTCACGCCGCACCTCGGCGCCTCGACGCACGAGGCGAACCACAACGTCGGCACGGCCGTCACCGAGCTCGTCGCGCGCGCCCTGAAGGGCGACCTGGTCGCTGCGATCAACATGCCGGCCATGAGCGGACCGTGGAGCGAGATGCGCCCGTACCTGTCCCTCGCGGAGAAGCTCGGCTCGATCTACTACCAGGCCGAGAAGGCGCGCGTGAACCGGCTCGAGATCGTCTACGGCGGCGAGCTCGCCTCCTCCGAGACCGGCCTGCTCACGCTGTCGGTCCTGAAGGGCTTCCTCGGACCGATCTCCCAGGAGCGCGTCAACTTCGTGAACGTCTCCCGCAACGTCGAGCAGATGGGCGTGGAGGTCGTCGAGAGCCGCACGACGCACCTCGACAAGTACACGAGCCTGATCACGGTCCGCTTCGTCACCGAGACCCGCACGCTGTCGGTCTCCGGCACCGTCTTCGGGAAGGACGCGCAGCGCATCACGGACTTCTTCGGCTATCCGATGGACTTCGAGCCGATGAACCAGGTGCTCGCCGTCCAGAACGAGGATCGACCGGGCGTGATCGGCCGCATCGGCACGCTGCTCGGCGAGCGCGAGATCAACATCGCGTCGATGAACTGGGGCCGCAAGGGGACCCGCGCCAACGCGGTGCTCGGCCTCGAGGGAGAGGTCACCGACGACGTGGTCGCCGCGGTGTCGCGACTCGACGGCGTCCTGCGCGTCTCGCTGCTGCACTTCTAGCCGATCCGGACCCGCCGGCGCCGCGGGCGCCGCGGACGAAGCGAAGGCGGCGGTCCTCGGACGAGGGCCGCCGCCTTCCCCGTTGCTCCGGAGCGCGTTCCGGCGGCGCGTCAGGAGTAGTAGGACGGGTCGATCGCGACGATGTAGAGAGAACCGGACTCGAAGACCTTCGTCCCGAGGGCCTGGATCGCGGGTTCGTCGATCTTGTCGAAGCGGTCGCGCTCGAGTTCGCCGACGACCACGTAGGCGACGGCGTACTTGCGCAGGAACTCCTTCGCCGCCGCCGCGTCCGTGGACTCGAAGAAGTTGCGGACCTCGGCCTGGTGAGGCGCGACGACGTCGGAATAGCCGCTCGGCGTGGCCTTGCTGGTCCGCCACAGCCATTCGTGCGTCTGCCAGCCGATGACCGTCGGGAGGCCCGTGTACGCCGAGATCCGGCAGGCGTCGGTGTAGCTGTCGCCGTACGCCTCGAGGACCGTCGGCTGCCCCTTCACGTTCTCGTTCAGCCAGTAGACCGCGGCGAGGTCGGGCGCGCGCAGGCCGCCGCTCTTGGTCCCGAACGGCTTCACGCCGTCGAGCCCCTCGTAGTTCTTGAGCGCGAACGAGCCGATCCACTGCTGGGTGGAGACCACCGGGTAGACGAGCGGGATGAACAGCAGCGCGAGCATGACGATCGGCACGACCCGCCAGCGCCGGTCGAACGAGCGGCGGCGGTTCTCGGCGACGGCGGATGCATAGGCCTGCTCCGCCTTCGCGAGACGCGCGGCGGCCGCGGGATCCTCCGGCGCTTCCTCCTGCGCTTCCTCCTGCGCGTCGTCCTTCTTCGCGGTCTTGCCGGCCTTCGCGGACGGGCGGGCGGGCAGCGGGAGGTTCGCCTGCGACCAGGTCGGGATCCGCGCGAAGGCGTACCCGATCACGAGCGAGAACAGGACGAAGGCCTGGTAGGTGAACTTGAACATCGTGTTCGCGCGCTTGTAGTCGCCGCTGTAGATGTCGACGACGTAGAAGATCTCCGGCGCGAGCACCAGTCCGGCGGCGCAGACGAAGAGCCCCGCGACGAGCAGGTCCGTCGGCTCGAAGCCGTTGAGCCAGCGGGCCATCCCGGTGCGCGACGCTGCGGCGTCCGGGTCGGCGGGCGCCATCCGGCGGCGGCGCAGCACGTACCAGACGAAGATCGCCCCGAGCGCGAAGTGGGCGCCCCACAGCACGATCAGCTGGAAGATCGGCGTGTGGTTGACCGACAGGGCGATCGACTTCGAGATCGGCTCGAAGTCGAGGTTGAAGGGCAGCGCGACGAGGTGCGCGAGGAAGAAGAGGAGGGAGGCCTGCGTCCCGGTGACGGTGAGCGCGTCGCCGACGAGGGCCGTGAGCAGCGTGTTCGCGGCGAGCGCCACGGCGAAGAGGAGAAGGGCGAGGAGCGGATTCGAGATGAAGAGGAACGGGACCAGCAGGAGAAGGATCTGCAGGGCGAAGACGGGCAGGGACTCGAGCGTGAAGGTCGCGCCGTATCCGCGCGCGTTCACGAAGAAGAGCGCGAGGGAGGCGACGACGAAGTAGATCGCGAAGTCCCAGAAGTTGGTCATCATGAAGATGCCCAGCAGGAAGCCGGGGATCAGGATCCGCGGGTTCGAGACCGTGCTGCGCAGCAGCGCCGCCGAGGCGGCCGCCTCGCGGCGGAACCAGCCGCGGTCGGGGACGTCGCCCTGCGGGGCCTGCGCCTGGGCGTCGGCGAACCGCTTCGCCGCCTCGCGCGCCGCGGTGTTCGATACGAGCATGACGAGCAGGCCGAGGAACAGCAGCACGAACATCAGGTCGATCACGTGCGCGTGCAGGTCGGCGACGAGGAAGGAATAGTAGGGGAATTCGTGGATCGTCTTGTCGTGGTTGTCCGGCGCGTACCCGATGTACCGCGTCGAGTTCGCGAACCAGAAGCTCGAGGTGCTCCCCACCTGGACGCCGATCTTCCCGAGCCAGACGAGCAGGGGGTGGCCGGGCGAGTCGGTCGCGTAGAGGAACGCGTGCGAGTTCCCGCCCACGGTGACGAGGAGCGCGCCCACGAAGCCGCCGAGCGGGGCCGAGGAGGCGGGGATCGCGGGGAGGCGGCGCCGGGCGACCGTCAGCGCGGCGTAGACGACGGCGAACGAGAGCGCGAACGTGAAGGCGAAGGTGGAGGCCATCGCCAGGTTGTAGGCGACCGCGGGCGCGACGCCCGAGACCTTCGTGATCAGCGTGTAGACGTACTGCCCGTAGTAGTAGTAGTTGATCGTGCTCCCGGCGAGCCACATGTCCTTGGCGGGCAGCCAGTCGGTCCGCATCATGCTCATCATGAACCCGAAGTCCATGAATTTCTCGAGGCCGTCGATCGCGGGCTTCAGGCCGCGGACGTACGTCCAGAGGAGGAGGGCGGTGCCGAAGATCGTCTCCTGCACGGCGACGGCCCGGATCCGCTCGGGCGCCGAGAAGGCCTCGAGGAAGCGCTTGTACCCGCCGAACGGGACGTACAGCGCCGCCGCGCAGGCGACGGCGATCGCGAGGAGGCTCCACTGTCGGAAGGGAAGGATATGGAGCATACTCGCGGTCCACATCAGGAGCGACACGACGGCGAGCGCGATCGGCTTCGCGAACGTCCAGCCCGAGTCGGGGATCCCCTTGAAGATCCGCGCGGACAGCGGCAGGAACGCGAGGCCCAGCCCCGACAGGGCGGCCCACCAGACCAGGTAGCTGCCGGTATCGGCGCCGAGGAAGGTGAACGAGGAGACGATCGGGAGGAGGGGGAGCAGCAGCCAAAGGAAAGCGGTCACGCGGGCGCACCTCTCTTCTGAGGAACGGCCGGGACGGCCGTTCCGTCGGCGGTGGGGGAAGGTTCGCGGCGGACGCGATCCGCCGCCTCGAAGCCGGATCGGATCGAACGGTCGAGCGAATGCTCCTCCGGCAGGGTCCGCGGGAGCTCCGCCAGGAAGAGGCCGGGGCATCCCGTCTCGAAGGGCGGGCCGGCGCCGCGGAACGCGCCGTCCGTCGGACAGGCGTACCGGATCCGCGTGAGGCGCCAGTCCTTGACGTCGGACCGCAGCAGCGCGGGATGCATCTCGGTCAGGCTGCGGAAGAAAAGCCGGAAGACCTCGCCGTCCGATTGCGTCCAGATCGGTTCGGCGGTGTCCACGTCGCGCGAGAGGTAGACGATATGGCCGCCGTAGCGGCGGAGGCCGACGAGGCCGGAGTGCTCGGTCACCAGGCGGAAGGCGGAGCCCGCGGGGACGAGCGTCCGGTGGAAGGGCGACAGCGGCGCCTTGAGGCGCAGCGCGAGGCTCATGTGCCCGAGGTCGCGCGTCGCGCGCAGGCGCTCGAGGACGGGTTCCGGGAGCCCCGCTCCCGCGCCCATCTCCGCGAAGCGGCGTCCCGAGACGGTCGCGACGACCTGGTCGGCGTCGAACGAATACGCCGTGCAGTCCTCGAGGATGCAATCCAGTCGGAAGCCGCCGCCGGACGGGCGGATGTCGGTCACGGTGCAGCCGCAGCGCACCTCGCCCCCCCGGGCCTCGATCTCCTTCACGAGCATCCGGA
>CAIXGU010000220.1 GCA_903919045.1 uncultured Eubacteriales bacterium
CCGCCAAGCTGGTGGGCGGCTCGGGCGGCGGGAAGCCCGAGATGGCCCAGGCGGGCGGCAGGGACCCCTCGCGGGTCGGCGACGCGCTCGCGGCCGCGGCGGCCGCCGCGCGCGCCCAGCTCGGCGGCTGACCCCGGCGGACGGGGAGGAGGGCGGACATGGACGACTGCATCTTCTGCCGCATCGTGCGGGGCGAGATCCCCTCGCCGCGCCTGTACGAGGATGACGACCTGATCGCGATCCGCGACATCCAGCCGGTCGCGCCGGTCCACGTGCTCCTGATCCCGAAGCGCCACTTCGCGGACCTCCTGGAGCAGGGCCGCGCGCCCGAGGGACCGGCCGTCGCCGCCGCCGTCGCGCGGGCCCTTCCGGCCGTCGCGGCGGCCGCGGGGCTGCCCGGGGGCGGCTTCCGCCTGGTGACGAACTGCGGCCCGTCGGCCGGCCAGACGGTGATGCACCTGCACCACCATCTGATCGGCGGGCGCGACCTCGGCCCGAAGCTGCTCTAGATCGCGGGGACGTCCCGCACCGAATCCGTAACCTGCGGACTCCTTGTCGAATGAACCTTGTTCATATAATGTGAACAAGGTTCATTTCCGTTTTGACAAGGAGGTCCCCGCCATGGTCCGCACCGCAGCGATCGAGAACCCGTCGACCCCTTCCCCCGAGACCCCGCGCTCCGCCCCCGCGTCCGCCCCGCAGCGCCGCCTCCGGCTCGGCTGGATCCTCGCGCTCTATCTGCTCGGCATCTTCATGGGCGCGATCGACACGGGCATCGTCAGTCCGGCGCGCACGCTCATCCAGAATTCCCTCGGCGTCGACGGCCCGACGGGCATCTGGATGATCACCATCTACACGCTCGCCTACGCGGCGATCATCCCGATCTCCGGGAAGCTCGCCGACCGGTTCGGCCGCAAGACGGTCTACCTCGTCAGCATCGCGCTCTTCGGCCTCGGCTCGCTCCTCGCGGCCCTGTCCCACGGCGCGGGCTCCTTCGGCGTCCTGCTCGCCGGCCGCGTCGTCCAGGCCCTCGGCGGCGGCGGCATCATCCCCGTCGCGACGGCCGAGTTCGGCACGACGTTCCCCGAGAACCGGCGCGGCCTCGCGCTCGGGCTCGTCGGCGGCGTCTACGGCATCGCCAACATCCTCGGCTCTTCGGCCGGCAGCGCCATCCTCGACGCCTTCGGCAAGGAACGCTGGGAGCTGCTTTTCCTCGTCAACGTCCCCATCTCCGCGGCCATCCTCGCGCTCGGCGTCTTCCTGCTGCCCAACAGCCGGGGGGAGCGGACGAAGCCCATCGATTGGGCCGGCATCCCCGTCCTCGCCCTGATGGTCCTCGCCCTGCTCTACGGGCTCCGGAACATCGACTTCTTCGATTTCGGCGCCTCGGTCGCCTCGGCCGACGTCTATCCGTTCCTGATCGGCTTCGCCGTCCTGCTGCCCGTCTTCCTGCTCATCGAGCGCCGCGCGGCCGACCCCGTGCTCGACCTCGGCCTCTTCCGCCGCCGGGAGACGCTCGTGACCCTGGTCCTGTCGTTCCTCGTCGGCGTCATGATGATGGGCATGGTCTTCGTGCCCCAGATGTCGGAGAACTCGCTGCACATCGCGTCCGGCAGCGGCGGCTACTTCGTCGCCGTGCTCGGGCTGTTCGCCGGCCTGTCGGGCCCGCTGAGCGGCACGCTGATCGACCGGATCGGCGCGAAGCGGGTGCTGGCCATCGGCTTCGCCGTCACGCTCGGCGGGTCGCTCTTCCTGATCCTCCGGGTCCTGCCGCATCCGAACTATCCGTCCGTGCTCGGCGCCCTGGCGCTCATCGGCCTGGGCCTCGGCTTCACCATCGGCACCCCGCTCAACTACATGATGCTCGCCGGCGCGCCGAAGGAGGAGTCCAACTCCGCGCTCGCGGCGCTCTCGCTGATCCGCTCCATCGGCACGGCCGTCGCACCCGCCATCATGGTCGGCTTCCTGGCCCAGGCGGGCATCTCCGCCCAGGTCGCCCTCATGGACCGCATCCCGCCCGTCGGGACGCCGACGTTCGCCCACCTCGCGACGCTGCAGGCGGAATACGACGCCCTGAAGGCGAACCCCGACTTCGCGGCGCAGCTCGACGGCAAGGTGCCCGACCTCTCGAAGTACCTCCAGGCGCCCGACCCGTCCGCGATGCAGGGCGGGGAGCTGCCGGCCGACCTGCAGGCCAGGCTGCAGGGCGCGGACGTGACGACCATCGTCGACCTGACGAAGGAGGTCGCCGCCCGGATGTACGACCAGTACGTCCCGGGAGTCGTCGAGCGGATCCGGGACGGTCTCGCGACCGGCCTCGCCGGCCTCGACGGCGCCCTCGCGAAGATGCAGGAGCAGGCGGACGGCCTGGCGCAGGCCCTGACCGGGGCCGAGTCGGGGCTCGCGCAGATGGACGATGCGCTCGCCGGCCTCGACGCCGCGCTCGCGAATCCCTTCCTGGCGGACGCCCAGCGCACGGCGCTGGATGCGCAGCGCGCCGACCTCGCCGCGTCCCGCGCGGCGCTCGCCGGAAAGGCGGACGGCCTCCGGACCGCTTCCGCCGGCCTCGCCGCGGGCCTCGCGCAGCTCGGGGAATTCCGCGCCACGATGCAGGCGCTGTCCGACGAGGTCCCCGCCGCGTTCGCCGCCTACAGGACGCAGTACCTCGCCTCCATCGAGGCGGAGCGCGCGTCGATCGAGGCGACCTTCCAGAATTCCCTCGACGGAGGGTTCCGGAACATGTTCCTGCTCGTCTCCGCGAGCACGGTCCTTGCGTTCCTCGTCCTGCTCTTCTATCGTGAGAAGCGGAAGACCCGTCCGGCGGCCGCCTCCGCGGTCGCTCCGGAAGCCTCCGCGTCCTGACGCGGAGGAAGGGAAGGGAGACGCACCGATGCCCCGCGCGATCGCGCACGCGAAGACGGAGATCCTGGCCGCGGCCCGGAAGGTCATGGCCGAGCGAGGCTACGCGAAGCTCGCGATGCGCGAGGTGGCGGCGGCCTGCGGACTGGCGACGGGGACGCTCTACAACTACTACAAGGCCAAGGACGCGATCGTCTTCGAGCTCATGCTGGCGGACTGGGCGGCCTTCCTCGCGGCGCTCGACGTCCGGATCGCGGCGGCGCGGGCCGAAGGCGGCGGACGCCCCGCCGACCCGAAACCCCTCCTGCGCTTCGCGTTCGAGGAGCTCCGGGTCTACTTCGGCACCTACAAGGACGTCTGGACCCAGATGGCCGCGACGCCCTACGAAGGCCGGTCGGACGTCGTCCGCGCCTACGAGCCCGGACCCTTCGTCCGCGACGTGGCCGCCCGCCTCGGCGGCGCCCTGCCTCCGCCCGGACCCGGGTCGCTCGATCGGGCGACCGCCCTCGACGTGATCGTGCACCTCTTCTCGACGTACGCCTCGCTGCCCGGATACGGCTTCGAATTCCTCGAACCGGCGGTCGAACGCCTGCTCGCCTGAGCGGAGGAGGGTCTCCATGATGACGGGGCGCGAACGCATGGCCCGCATCCTCGCACGGAAACCGGTCGACCGGATCGGCCTCTTCGAGCACTTCTGGTCCGACACGATGCGCACCTGGTCCGAACAGGGACATATCGGCGGCGACGAGATGCCGTCGGACCACTTCGGCTTCGACTGCGACCTGTGCTGGGCGCTGGACTTCACTGCGGACCTCGACTTCGTGCCGGAGACCGTCGAGGAGACCGAGGAGACGATCCTGCGCCGCGACGGCAACGGCGCCCTGCTGCGGTGGAACAAGCACCACGACGGGACCCCGGAGCACGTGGGCTTCCGGGTCACGGACCGGACGGGGTGGGAGGAGAGCATCCGCGACCGCCTGACGCCGGACCCGCGGCGCATCGGCTTCGAGGGGTACCGCCGGGCCCGGGCGCACCACGCCGCGAAGGACCGCTTCTTCTTCCTCGCCGCGATCAACGTCTTCGAGCAGATGTTCCCGGTGTGCGGGCACGAGAACCTGCTCGTCGGGATGGCCCTCGACCCGGACTGGGTGCGGGAGATGGCGGAAACCTACGCGGACCTGTCGATCGCCCTGATGGAGATCCTGTTCGAGCGGGAGGGTCCCCCCGACGGGATCTTCTTCTACGAGGACATGGGCTTCAAGCAGCACCCGTTCTTCTCGCCGGCCGCGTACCGGGAGCTGCTCCAGCCCGCGCACCGGCGCACGATCGCCTTCGCGAAGTCGCGCGGACTGCCGGTCGTGATGCACTCCTGCGGGTACGTCGCTCCGCTCGTGCCGAATCTCGTCGAGGCGGGCATCGACTGCCTCCAGGTGATCGAGGTGAAGGCGGGGATGGACCTCCTCGCGCTGCACCGGGATTTCGGCGACCGGCTCTCCTTCATGGGCGGGATCGACGCGCGCATCCTCGCGTCGGGCGACCCCGACGCGCTCGAGCGCGAGCTCGTCTCCAAGATCCCGGCCGTCAAGCAGGGGTTCGGCTACGTCGTGCACAGCGACCACTCGATCCCGAGCACCGTCGACTACGCCTTCTACCGGCGCTTCGCCGACCGTGCGCTGGAGCTCGGGCGCTACTGACCGGCCGCGGCTAGCCCGCCGCTCCCGTCTCATGTATAATCGATGGGACAAAAAGGAGGGCGCATGCCGCAGATCAAGGCTCCCAAGGGCACCCGCGATATCCTTCCGCCCGAGACGTCCGCCTGGCAGGCGGTCGAGCGCGCCTTCGCCTCCGTGTGCGCCCGATTCGGCTACGCGGAGGTCCGCGTCCCCACGTTCGAGCACACCGAGCTCTTCCAGCGCGGCGTCGGCGACACCACCGACATCGTGCAGAAGGAGATGTACACGTTCCCCGACAAGGGCGGACGCAGCCTGTCGCTGCGCCCCGAGGGGACGGCCGGCGTCATGCGGGCCTACGTGGAGAACGGGATGCCGTCGCTGCCGGCCCCCGTCAAGCTCTACTACCTGATCTCGGCCTTCCGCTACGAGAACGTGCAGAAGGGCCGCTACCGCGAGTTCCACCAGTTCGGCTGCGAGGCCGTGGGGTCCGCGGGACCCGCGATCGACGCGGAGATGATCGGCCTGCTGTCCGTGTTCTTCGGAGAGCTCGGCCTGTCGCGCCTCGCCGTGCGCCTCAACAGCATCGGCTGCCCGGCCTGCCGCCCTGCGTACCATGAGGCGCTGCGGGCCTACCTGCGCCCGCGGCTCGGGGAGATGTGCGGCCTGTGCAACGAGCGCTTCGACCGCAACCCGCTGCGCGTCCTCGACTGCAAGGAGGAGCGCTGCCAGCCCGCGATCGAGGGTGCGCCCGCCCAGCTCGACCACCTCTGCGCGGACTGCCGCGCGCACTTCGACGGCCTGAAGGACGAGCTCGACCGGATCGGCGTGCCCTACTCCGTGGACCGGCGGATCGTGCGCGGGCTCGACTACTATACCCGGACGGTCTTCGAGTTCGTCTCGGAGAACGTCGGCACGCAGGGGACGATCTGCGGCGGCGGCCGGTACGACGGCCTCGTCGAGGAGGTCGGCGGCCCGCCGACCCCGGGCATCGGCTTCGCGCTCGGCGTCGAGCGCCTGCTGATGGAGATGGGCGCTCAGGGGATTCCGGCGGCGGCGCCCGCGACGGTCGCGCTGTACGTCGCGGCCGTCGACGAGGCGGCGGGCGGGGCCGCGCGCGCGCTGTGCCACCGCGTCCGCGCCGCGGGCGTCGCGGCGGAAGCAGAGTGGAACGGGCGCGGGCTGAAGGCGCAGATGAAGGCGGCGAACCGCATGGGCGCGCGGTACGTGGTCGTGCTGGGCGGCGACGAGCTCGCCGCGGGGACGGCGCGCCTGAAGGACATGAAGGACGGGTCCGAGCGCGAGGTCGCGCTGGACCGGCTGCCGCAGGAGCTCGCGGCCGCGCTCAAGTAGCGCGTGCCGAGGATCGGGAACGGGGAAGGGGACGACACCATGGCGGAGAGCATGAAGGGCTGGACGAGGACGTGCCGCTGCGCGGAGCTGGGCGAGGCCGACGTCGGCCGCACCGTCACGCTCATGGGCTGGTGCCACAAGCAGCGCGACCTCGGCGGGCTCGTCTTCCTCACGCTGCGGGACCGCAGCGGCGAGATCCAGCTGGTCGCCGACGAGGCGTCCCCGGCCGCCGCGCGCGAGGCCGCCGCCCGCGTCCGGAGCGAATTCGTCGTCGCGGCGCAGGGCACGGTCGTCCTGCGCAAGGCGCCGAACCCGAACATGCCGACGGGCGCGATCGAGGTCCGGCTCGAGGCCGTGCGCATCCTCGGCGAGTCCGAGACGCCGCCGTTCTACATCGAGGAGAACGTCCAGGCGAACGAGCCCCTGCGCCTCAAGCACCGCTACCTCGACCTCCGCCGCCCCGACATGCAGCGGCGCATCATGTTCCGCCACCGCGTCGCCAAGCTCGCCCGCGACTACTTCGACGGGCAGGGGTTCCTCGAGATCGAGACGCCGGTCCTGACGAAGAGCACGCCGGAAGGCGCCCGCGACTACCTCGTGCCGAGCCGCGTCCAGAACGGCAAGTTCTACGCGCTGCCGCAGTCGCCGCAGCTCTTCAAGCAGCTGCTGATGCTCGCCGGCTACGACCGCTACATGCAGATCGTCCGCTGCTTCCGCGACGAGGACCTCCGCGCCGACCGGCAGCCGGAGTTCACGCAGATCGACCTGGAGATGGCCTTCGTCGACGTCGACGACGTGATCGCGGTGAACGAGGGCTTCCTCGCGCGCACCTTCAAGGAACTGCTGGACGTCGACCTCCCGATGCCGCTGCCCCGGATGGCGTGGGCGGAGGCGATGCGCCGCTACGGCTCCGACAAGCCGGACCTCCGGTTCGGCATGGAGCTGGTCGACGTGTCCGACATCGCGGAGAAGAGCGCGTTCCGGGTCTTCGCGGACGCCGTCGCGAACGGCGGGAGCGTGCGGCTCGTCTGCGCGAAGGGCGCTTCCGGGATGTCCCGCAAGGAGATCGACGCGCTCGGGGAGTTCGTGAAGACCTACCGCGCGAAGGGCCTCGCCTGGCTCGCCCTCGAGGACGAGCCGCGCGGCTCGGTCGCGAAGGCGCTGTCCCCGGAGGAGATCCGGACGATCGCATCGCGCGCCGGTGCGGAGAAGGGCGACGTCCTGTTCTTCGTCGCGGACCGCGACAAGGTCGTGTTCGACGCGCTGGGCCAGCTGCGCTGCGAGCTCGCGCGCCGCCTGGGGCTGATCCGCCCGGGCGATTGGAAGCTCCTGTGGGTGACCGAGTTCCCGCTCCTCGAGTACGACGAGGAGGACAAGCGCTGGGTGGCGATGCACCACCCGTTCACCTCCCCGATGGAGGAGGACCTCGCCCTGATGGAGACCGACCCCGGCGCCGTGCGCGCCCGGGCGTACGACATCGTCCTGAACGGGACCGAGCTCGGCGGCGGCAGCATCCGCATCCACGACCCGGAGCTGCAGCGCCGGATGTTCCGCCTGATCGGCCTCACCGAAGAGCAGGCGCAGCGCCGGTTCGGCTTCCTGCTCGATGCGTTCCGCTACGGCACGCCTCCGCACGGCGGCCTCGCCTACGGATTCGACCGCCTCGTCATGAAGCTGTCGGGCAGCGAGGACATCCGCGACGTCATCGCCTTCCCGAAGGTCCAGACGGCGGCGTGCCTCATGACCGACGCCCCGTCCGACGTCGACCCGAAGCAGCTCCGCGAGCTCGGCATCCGCCTCGCGGGGGAGGGCGAAGCGTGAGCCGCGCGGAGCGTGCCGGCGGCGCCGAGCCCGGACGGCCGTCCGAGGAGCGCGAGCACGCGGTCCTCCGGGAGGTCCTGGACTGGATCCGCCACCTGCTCGTCGCCGTTCTCGTCGGCCTGCTGCTCGTCCTGTTCGTCGTCCAGCGCAACGAGGTGATCGGCGCCTCCATGGAGCCGACGCTCCGGACCGGCGACCAGCTGATCGTGGAGAAGGTCTCGCGGCTCTTCGGCGACTTCGGCTACGGGAGCATCGTCACGGTCGACGCGCAGGACCTGCCCGGGCACGTCGGCGAGAAGAACATCATCAAGCGCGTCATCGGCGTCGCCGGCGACACGATCGAGATCCGCGACGGCGCCGTCTACCGCAACGGCGTGGCGCTCGTCGAGCCCTACGTGCACGGCCAGCCGACCAACGAGGGCGTCCCCGCCTTCTCGAAGGTCACCCTCGCGAAGGACCAGCTCTACGTGCTCGGGGACAACCGCGCCGTCAGCCTCGACAGCCGCCGCTTCGGCCCGATCGACAAGTCGCGCGTGATCGGCCACGTCCTGATCCGCTTCTATCCGTTCGACGGATTCGGGGTGCCGTGAGCATGCCGTCGGACCGCCAGGCGCACATCCGCAATTTCTGCATCATCGCCCACATCGACCACGGCAAGTCGACCCTCGCCGACCGCATGATCGAGCACACCGGCGTCCTCACGCGCCGCGAGATGCAGGACCAGGTCCTGGACAGCATGGACATCGAACGCGAGCGCGGGATCACGATCAAGGCGCAGGCCGTCCGGATGGTCCACCACGCGAAGGACGGCCAGGAATACGTCTTCAACCTGATCGACACGCCGGGGCACGTCGACTTCAACTACGAGGTGTCGCGCAGCCTCGCCGCGTGCGAGGGGGCGATCCTCGTCGTGGACGCCGCGCAGGGGATCGAGGCCCAGACGCTCGCGAACGTGTACCTCGCGATCGGCTCCGACCTCGAGGTGCTGCCGGTGATCAATAAGATCGACCTGCCGTCGGCCCAGCCCGACCTCGTGAAGAAGGAGATCGAGGACGTGATCGGGCTGTACGCGGGCGACGCGCCGCTCGTGTCCGCGAAGAACGACGTCAACGTCGACGAGGTGCTCGAGCGCGTCGTGACCGCGATCCCGGCGCCGAAGGGCGACGAGGACGCGCCGCTCAAGGCGCTCGTGTTCGACTCGAAGTACGACAGCTACCGGGGCGTCATCGTCCACCTGCGCGTCGTCGACGGGTCGGTCGCGCCCGGCGACCGGATCCTGCTCATGGCGGCGCAGAAGGACTTCGTCGTGACCGAGGTCGGCACGTTCCGTCCGGGCGAGCTGCTCCCCGCCGAGCGCCTGTCCGCCGGCGACGTGGGCTATCTCACGGCCAGCATCAAGAACGTGCGCGACGCGCACGTGGGCGACACCGTGACGCTGGCCGAACGGCCGGCCGCCGCGCCGCTCCCGGGCTACAAGAAGGTCCAGCAGATGGTCTTCTGCGGCATCTACCCGGCGGACGGCGCGAAGTACGCCGACCTGCGCGACGCGCTCGAGACGCTGCAGCTCAACGACGCCGCGTTCTCCTTCGAGCCGGAGACGTCGGTGGCCCTCGGCTTCGGCTTCCGCTGCGGCTTCCTCGGTCTTCTCCACCTCGAGGTCGCGGAGGAGCGCCTCGAGCGCGAGTTCCAGCTCGACCTCGTGACGACGGCGCCGAGCGTGGTCTACCGCATCTACCGGACGGACGGCACGATGGTCCTCCTCGACAACCCGACGAACCTGCCGCCCGTGACCGAGATCGAGCGCATGGAAGAGCCCGTCGTGCGGGCGAACATCATGACGCCGACCGAGTACGTCGGGAACATCATGGAGCTGTGCCAGGACCGGCGCGGCACCTTCCGCAACATGGACTACATCGACCCGCAGCGCGTGAACATGCATTACGACATGCCCCTGAACGAGATCATCTACGACTTCTTCGACGCGCTGAAGTCGCGCACGCGCGGGTATGCCTCGCTCGACTACGAGCTGACGGGCTACGAGGCGGCGGACCTCGTGAAGCTCGACATCCTGATGAACAACGAGGTCGTCGACGCCCTCTCGTTCATCGTGCACCGCGAGAAGGCGTACGCGCGCGGACGGCGGATGGCCGAGAAGCTCAAGGACAACATCCCGCGCCACCAGTTCGAGATCCCGATCCAGGCCTGCATCGGCGGCAAGATCATCGCGCGCGAGACCGTGAAGGCCTACCGCAAGGACGTCCTCGCCAAGTGCTACGGCGGCGACATCACGCGCAAGAAGAAGCTCCTCGAGAAGCAGAAGGAAGGCAAGCGCCGCATGCGCCAGGTGGGTTCGGTCGAGGTCCCGCAGGAAGCCTTCATGAGCGTGCTGAAGCTCGACGAATGACCGGTCGCCCCGGACCGTGCGTATTCCCAACGCGCGAGGGGATAAGTATAATGAGGTCGGTTCAGGACGCGGGCGTGGCGGAATTGGCAGACGCGACGGATTTAGGATCCGTTGCCGAAAGGCTTGGGGGTTCGAGCCCCTTCGCCCGCACCACGGACACCCGAGACCCCGGGGAGGATGCCGGATGAAGAAGATCTGCGAAGTGCTCGCGACCACCCCGCTGTTCGCCGCGATCGACCACGAGGCGTTCGGCGAGCACTGCGGGAAGACCAGCCTCCGCATCGTCTGGAAGGGCGAGATGCTCGCCGTCGAGGGCGACGAGTGCACCGGGATCGGGATCGTGCAGGAAGGCCAGCTCGCGATGAACAAGTACACGAGCGGCGGCGATTGCGCGACGCTCGGGCTCATGGGCCCGGGCGAGATGTTCGGCGAGTCGCTGCTGTTCGGGCATACCAAGGCGTACCCCGTCACGATCGAGGCCGTCACGAACTCCCGGGTGATCATCCTCCCGAAGGAGACCGTGCTCGAGCTGCTCGACGCCAACCCCCGCATCATGAAGAACTTCCTGTCGATCATGTCCGACCGCGTCTGCATGCTCAATCGCCGGATCGCCCTGCTCTCGCAGAAGACGCTGCGGCAGAAGATCGCGTACTACCTGCTCGAGCTGTGGCAGGAGCAGCGGTACCGCGACCGCGGCGAGGAGGTGCCGCCCTGCGTGGCGCCCGTCGCGGAGCCCGAGACGGTCGCGCGCCTGAAGGAGCCGCAGAAGCCGGGGCACCGGATCCTCTCGACGCCCGCGGTCGAGCTGCCCGTCTCCAAGGAGGTCGTGGCGCGCCTGCTGTCGATGCCCCGCCCCTCGCTGTCGCGCGAGCTGATCAGCATGGAGAACGACGGGCTGATCAAGGTCAGCGGCCGCGTGATCTGGCTGGTCGACGTGCCCGCCCTGGAGCGCGGCATCCTCGAGGGATTCAAGGTCCCGTCCGACGACGACTGACGCCGCGCGCGGGGCCCTCCGTTATTTCCGTTCCGACCGGGGTCCGGGGGATTCCCCCCGGATTCCTTTATTGGTATGATTCCTTCATATCGGATGCTCCGGTGCGGAGAAGAGGTTGGGAATGCAGGCGCTCAAGAAACGGATCCTCGAGGAAGGCCGCGTCTCCGGCGACGGGATCCTCAAGGTCGACAGCTTCCTCAACCACCAGATCGACCCCGCCCTCATGGAGGAGATCGGGGCCGAATTCGGACGACGGTTCGCCGGGGAGCGGATCACCCGCATCCTCACCGTCGAGACCTCCGGCATCGCGCCCGCGCTCTTCGCCGCCCGCCAGTTCCGCGTGCCCGTCGTCTTCGCCAAGAAGGCCGGGGCCCGCAACCAGGACGCCCACTGCTACCAGGCGGGCGTCCATTCGTTCACCCGCGACAAGGACTACATCATCCAGGTCTCGCACCGCTACCTCGGGCCGGACGACTCCGTCCTCCTCCTCGACGACTTCCTCGCGAACGGCCAGGCCCTGATCGGCCTCGCCGACATCGTCGCGCAGGCGGGCGCCCGCCTCGTCGGCGCCGGGATCGTCATCGAGAAGGGCTTCCAGGACGGAGGCCGGCTCGTCCGCAACATGGGCATACGGGTGGAATCCCTTGCCGTCATCCGCAGGATGACCCAGGACCGGATCGAATTCGATCCATGACCGAAGGGGGAAGAAGAATGACTCTCCGCAAGACCGCCGTCCTCGTCCTCGCCCTCGTCCTCGTCCTCGCCTCCCTCCTCATGACGGGATGCACGAACGCCGCCACGACCAAGGTCAAGGTCGGCGTCCTGTACATCTCCCCCGTCGACGACGGCGGATGGTCGCAGGCCCACAAGCGCGGGATCGACGCCGCCGTGGCCGAGATCGGCGCCGCCAAGGTCGAGCTGATGGAGCTCCAGAGCATCAACGACACCGACACGACCGCCACGAACGCCGCGATCGACCAGCTCGTCTCCGCGGGCTGCCAGATCATCTTCGCGACCAGCTTCAACTACATGAACGCCGTCGCCGCGAAGGCCAAGCAATATCCCAACGTCAAGTTCGAGCACTGCTCCGGCTACCTGACCGATGCGAACATGGACAACTACTTCGGCCAGATTGAGCAGCCCCGCTACCTGTCGGGCATCGTCGCCGGCATGAAGACGGCGTCCGGCAAGATCGGCTACGTCGCCGCGTTCCCCCTGCCCGAGGTCATCCGCGGCATCAACGCCTTCACGCTCGGCGTCCTGTCCGTGAACCCGTCCGCCAAGGTCTACGTCCGCTGGACCAACACCTGGTACGGCCCCGATGTGGAGAAGGAAGCCGCCGTCGCCCTCCTGAACGAAGGCTGCGACGTCCTCTCCCAGCACCAGGATTCTCCGGCCGCGCTGAAGGCCGCCGAGGAGAAGAACGCGTTCGGCATCGGCTACGACAACCCGATGGGCTCCGCGGCGCCGAAGGCCTACCTGACCGCTCCGATCTGGAACTGGGGCGCCTACTACGCCAAGAAGATCAAGGCCGTCATGGACAAGACCTGGAAGGTCGAGACCTACTGGGGCGGCATGAAGGAAGGCATGGTCGCCCTCGATGCGCTGAGCGCGCTCGCCCCGTCCGGCGCCCAGGCCAAGATCGACGCCGTGACCGTGGACCTCAAGGCCCAGGGCAACGACTACATCTTCAAGGGCCCGCTCAAGGACCAGACCGGCGCCGTCAAGGTCGAGGCCGGCAAGTCGATGACCCGCGACGAGCAGATGTCCATGAGCTGGTTCGTCGAGGGCGTGGTGGGCGAGATCCCGTCGGGATCCTGACCCTCCGCCTTCCGGCCCGCGCGGGCCGGACCCTGAAGGAACGGGGTCCGGCGCGGCCGGGCCCGTGACGCCGAAGGCGGCGCCGCCCCCGCGGGCGGCGCCGCCGGACGCATGAAGAGGAAGCAGGTCCCGATGCCCTACGTGCACCCGGAGCAGGACCCGGCCGAGCGCCGCCGGATCGACCCCGCGATCGAGATGGAAGGCATCTCGAAGGCCTTCGGCAGCGTCCAGGCCAACCGCGACGTCCGGTTCACCGTCCGCCACGGCGAGATCCACGCCCTCCTGGGCGAGAACGGCTCCGGGAAGAGCACGCTCATGAACATCCTGTCCGGCATCTACCAGCCGGACGCCGGCACGATCCGCCTGCGCGGCCGGGAGGTCGTCTTCCGCTCGCCCAGGGACTCGATCGAGCTCGGCATCGGGATGGTCCACCAGCACTTCAAGCTCGTCGAGCCCATGACCGCGAGCGAGAACGTCGCCATGGGAACCGGCGACGGCCTCTCCCGCTCCCGCGCGAAGGCGGCGGAGCGCATCCGCGACTACGCCGCGCGCTTCGGCATGCCCGTCGACCCCGACAAGAAGGTCGCCGACATGTCCGTCGGAGAGAAGCAGTCCGTCGAGATCCTCAAGGTGCTGTACCGCGGCGCCGACATCCTCGTCCTCGACGAGCCCACCGCCGTCCTCACGCCCCAGGAGATCGAGCACCTGTTCGCGATCCTCCGCCGCATGCGCGAGGAGGGCGCCTCGATCGTGTTCATCAGCCACAAGCTGCATGAGGTGCTGGACCTGTGCGACCGCGTCACGGTCCTCCGCAAGGGGGAGACCGTCGGCACCGTCGACGTGGCCGGCACGACGGCGCTGCGCCTGATCGAGATGATGGTCGGGCGCGCCGTCGACCTATCGATCGAGCGGCCGCCCGTCGGCGCCGACGGCCCGTGCCTCTCCGTCCGCGGGCTGACCGTGCGCGACGCGCTCGGCGTCGCCAAGCTCGACGGCGTCTCCTTCGATCTCGCCCACGGCGAGATCCTCGGCGTCGCAGGACTCGCCGGGAGCGGACAGAAGGAGCTCTGCGAGAGCATCGCCGGGCTCGTGCACCCGCAGTCGGGCGCGATCCTCTTCCATGAAAGGGATATCGTCGGCCGCTCGCCGCGCGAGATCATCCGGATGGGCATCAGCATGAGCTTCATCCCGGAGGACCGCCTCGGCATGGGACTGGTCGCCTCGATGGACATCGCCGACAACATCATGCTCAAGGACTACGCTCTGTACGGCGGCTTCCTGCTCGACCGGGGCAGCGCCCGCCGCAAGGCGCAGTCGATCGTCGACCGGCTCGCGATCAGCACCCCGTCGATCTTCCACCCCGTCCGAAAGCTCTCCGGAGGGAACATCCAGAAGGTGATCCTCGGCCGGGAGATCGACCTCTCGCCGAAGCTCCTCGTCACGGCCTACGCCGTGCGCGGCCTCGACATCCATTCGTCCTACACGATCTACCACCTGCTCAACGAGCAGAAGCGGAAGGGCGTCGCGATCCTGTACGTCGGCGAGGACCTGGACGTGCTGCTCGAGCTGTGCGACCGCGTGATGGTCCTGTGCGGCGGCCGCGTCACCGGCATCGTCGACGCGCGCACGTCGCGCAAGGAGGAGATCGGGCTCCTCATGACGGGGGTCACCGGCGACGCTCCGGTCCCGGCCGGCGCAGGGGAGGGGAAGGCATGATCCGCATCGTCCGCAAGGAGGACACGGTCGGCCTCCGCGCCTGGGCGGTCCGCGCCGGCGCGATCCTGGCCGCGCTCGCCGCCTCCGTCCTCCTGGTCCTCCTCATGGGGTACGACCCGATCCGCACGTTCGGCGCGATGCTCCAGGGCGCGTTCGGAACGGAGTACGGCCGCATCAACACGATCATCATGGCGGTGGCGCTCGCGATGACCGCGCTCGCGGTGTCCGTCGCGTTCAGCATGAAGTTCTGGAACATCGGCGCCGAGGGGCAGATCCTCATGGGGGCCTTCGCCGCGACCGCCGCGGCGCGCGTCCTGCCCGAAGGCACCCCGCCCGTCCTTCTCGTCCTCGCATGCCTTCTCGCCGGGCTCGCCGGCGGCGCGGCCTGGGCGCTCGTCCCCGGCCTCTTCCGGATCTACCTCGGCACGAACGAGACGCTCTTCACGCTCATGATGAACTACATCGCGATCAAGTTCGTCGTGCTGCTGCGCTGCCTCGCCTGGAAGGACCCGGCCGCGAACGGCTTCCCCGTGATCGCGGAGATCCCGGCCGGCGCGTTCCTGCCGCCCGTGCTCGGCGTGCACGCCGGTTGGATCCTGGCCGTCCTGCTCGCGGTCGCGACCTACTATTTCCTGCGTTCGACGAAGCTCGGCTACGAGATCCGCGTCGTCGGCGAAAGCGAACGGACCGCGCGGTACGCCGGAATGGACGTTCGGCGCGTGGTCGTGACGGGCGTGCTGGTCTCGGGCGCCATGGCGGGCCTCACCGGCGCGGTGAAGCTCATGGGCGTCGCGCACACCCTGTCGGAGACGGTCGCCGGCGGAGACGGCTTCACGGCGATCATCATCGCCTGGCTCGCGAACCTCTCGGCGCCGGGCATCGTCGTCGCCTCCGTCCTGTTCGCGGCCCTGAAGCAGGGCACCCTCGCGATGGAGATCGTCGGCTCGCCCCCGTCGCTGTCCGACGTGATCAAGGGGCTGATCCTCATGGCCGCGCTGTCGACCGAGTTCTTCCTCCGCTACCGCATCGCGGTCGAGCGCCGCGACGCGCACGCGACCGCCGTGCACCCGCCCGCGGGGCCCGGCCAGGCCGAAGGCGGACCGTCCGCCGAAGCCGGGGCGCCGGCCGAGGAGGGCGGCTGACATGGAGACCGGATTCGCCGTCATGGCGGCCCTCTTCCTCGCCTCCGCGGTCCGCATCAGCGTCCCGCTGCTCGTCGGCACGCTCGGCGAGACCGTGACGGAACGCGCCGGCCACCTCAACCTCGGCGTCGAGGGCATGATGATGCTCGGCGCATCGGCCGGCTTCCTCGTCGCCGTCCGCACGGACAGCGTGCTCCTCGCCCTGCTCGCCGCGATCCTAGGCTCGGGCGCCGGCGCCCTGCTCTACGCGGTCCTGACCGTCACGTTCCGCGCGAACCAGGTGGTGACCGGCCTCGCGCTCACGATCTTCGGAACCGGCGTCGCGAACACGCTCGGCAAGACGGTCGTCGGCGAGAACCCGCCGCCGGCCGTGCAGGCGTTCTTCGCACTGAAGCCCCTCCACGCCGACCTCTCCGGGATCCGCGACGTCCCCGTCCTCGGCCCCGTCGCCGGCTTCGTCGACGCGGCCTTCCTGCAGCACAACGTCTACGTCTACGGCGCCGTCGCGCTCGCCCTCCTGCTGGCCTGGTTCCTGCGGCGCACGCGTGCCGGCCTCCACCTGCGGGCCATCGGCGAGAACCCCGCCGCGGCCGACGCCTCCGGCATCCGCGTGATCGCCGGGAAGTACGCCGCCATCCTCGCGGGCGGCATGATGTGCGGCCTCGCGGGCCTCTACATGCCCCTCGTCCACATCCAGACCTGGACGGACAACATCACCGGCGGCCGCGGCTGGATCGTCGTGGCGCTCGTGATCTTCGTCCGGTGGGACCCGCTCAAGGCGACGCTCGGCGCGCTGCTCTTCGGCGCGCTCGCGATCGTAGGGTTCCTCCTGCAGGCCTATCCGCAGCTGTCCGGCTCGATCCTGTTCTCGCAGTACGTGATCGACATGTACCCGTACCTGATGACCCTCCTCGCCCTCGTGCTCGCGAACGCGGGACGGAAGAAGGGCTGGCAGGGCCCCGGCGCCCTGAGCGTCCCGTACTTCCGCGAGGAGCGATGACCGACGGAGCCCCGCGCCCCGCCCCGTGCGCCGTCCGCCCCGAAACGGTATAATCGACCCGTAGGAGGTCCTGCCCGATGCTCCCCATGCTCATCCCGCCCTCCGGCGCGACCGCCTTCTGGAACGAGGCCGGACAATTCTTCTCCGAGCTGTTCGACGGCATCGCGAGCGGACTGATCTTCTTCGGCACGCCGATGGACATCGTCCTTGCGATCGCCGACATCCTCGTCACGACGCTGGTCGTCTATCTCGTGCTGCGGCTCATGCGGGACTCCCGCGCCTGGCAGCTCGTGAAGGGCATCGGCCTGATCCTCGTCTTCGCCGGTTTGTGTGTGGTGCTGGGCCTCTCGACGGTCGGCTTCCTCCTCGGGAACACGCTGTCGGTCCTCGCGATCGCCTTCGTCGTGCTCTTCCAGCCCGAGCTCCGCCGCGCCCTCGAGACGGTAGGCCGCGGCTCGTTCTCGTTCCTCGCGGGCGCCCTCGTCGAGGAAGGGCCCCAGTCCAGCCGCTCCGTGCACAACACGATCGAGTCGATCGTCCGCGCGTGCGACCGGATGAGCCAGACGCGGACGGGCGCGCTTATCGTGATCGAGCGCGAGTCGCGCATGGGCGAGCTCGCCGAGCAGGAGAACGCGGTGATCCTCGATTCCGCGGTCTCCTCGACGCTGCTGATGCAGATCTTCTACAAGGGCTCGCCGCTGCACGACGGCGCGGCGCTGATCCGCAGCGGCCGCATCCTCGCCGCGCGCTGCCACATCCCGCTGTCAGACAACCTCCACATCCGCCGCGACTTCGGGACGCGCCACCGCGCGGCCGTCGGCGCGAGCGAGATGGGCGACGCGATCGCCGTGGTCGTTTCCGAGGAGCGCGGCACGATCTCCGTCGGATTCGAGGGTCGCCTGTACGCGATGGAATCCCCGGACGCGCTGCGCATCCTGCTCCACAAGCTCCTCGGTCCGAAGCAGCCCGGCATGATCTCGAGCCTCCTCCGCGGACGCGGCGCCCATGCGGCCACCGCGCCGGAACGCGCGCAAGGCGCCGCGGATGCCGTCGACGCAGCCGATGCGGTCGACGCGGTTTCCCGGGTCGAGAGCGGGGAAGAGGCGCCGGACGCTCGGGAGCCCCACGGGGAGGAACGCCCGGAGCGCACCGCCGCCGCGTCCCGTCCGGCCTACCGCTTCCGGTTCCTGCGCGGCCGCCAGCTCCTCACGTTCCTCGTCTCCTTCCTGATCGCCTGCCTGCTCTGGTTCTACGTCCAGGTGACGACGAACCCGGTGGAGACCCGCGTCTACAACATCGCGCTCCGCGCCGTGAACGCCGGGACGCTGGCGGAGCATGCGCTCACGCTCGAATCGTCGACCGGAACGGTGGCGGTCACCATCATGGGACGACGCAAGAATCTCGACGCGCTCTCGACGGATGCGATCGACGCCACGGCCGACATGACCGGCCTCGTGACCGCCGGCGCCCACACGGTGTCCGTCGAGGTCTCGATCGACGCCAAGGCCCGGTTCCGCATCACGGCGATCGCCCCCGCCTCCGCGACGGTCACGCTCGCCGGTCCCGGCTAGGAGCCGCGCGCCGTGCCCGATGCCGCTCCCTCGGTCCTTTCCGTCCGGGTCCGGGACCTCGTCCTGCCGCTCTCCGCGGCTTCCGCCGAAGGAATCCAGGAAGGCCCGCTGCGTGCCGCGGTCGCCCGCCGGCTCGGCCTGCCGCCGGACCGTCTCGGCCCGCCGCTCCTGGCGCGCCTCTCCGTCGACGCCCGCAAGAAGCCGGACCTCCGTCTCGTCTGCACGGCGGCCTGCCGGGTCCCCGGCGACGACCGGCTCGCGGCCCGGCTCGCGAAGCTGGACGGCGTGGAGGCCGCGATTCTCGGTCCCGGCGAGGCGCCCTTCGATCCCGCGCGGATCCGCGTGGCCCCTCCGGCATTCGCCGGCGGCGCGGTGCCGGGCGCACCGCCGCTGGTCGTCGGGTCCGGTCCCGCCGGCCTGTTCGCGGCCCTGCTCCTCGCGCGCGCCGGGCTGCGCCCGGTCGTGGTCGAGCGCGGGCCGGAGATCCGCGAACGCGCCCGACGGGTCGCCGCGCAATGGGCGACCGGCACGGTCGAGCCCGAATGCAGCGTCCAGTTCGGAGAAGGCGGCGCGGGCGCCTTCTCGGACGGAAAGCTCACGACCCGCATCCACGACGCGCGGTGCGACGCCGTCCTCGGCGAGCTCGCCGCGGCCGGCGCGCCCGGGGAGATCCTCTACCGGGCCAAGCCGCACATCGGGACCGACCGGCTCCGCGGCGTCGTCGTGAATCTGCGCGGGGCGATCCTCGCGGCGGGCGGCGCTTTCCGCTTCGGGACCCGCTTCGAGGCCCCCGTGCTCCGCGGCGGACGCGTCTCCGGCGCCGTCCTGCGCGACGTCGCGACCGGTGCCGCCGAGGAGATTCCTGCTTCGGCCGTCGTCCTCGCGCCGGGCCACAGCGCCCGCGACACCTTCGCCTCGCTCGCCGCGCTCGGCGTCGCGATGGTGGCCAAGCCCTTCTCGATCGGCGCCCGGATCGAGCATCCGCAGTCCCTGGTCGACGCCTGGCAGCACGGTCCAGCCGCGGGGCATCCCGCCCTGGGCCACGCCGAATACCAGTTCAGCGTCTCCGTCGGGGACCGCACCGCATACACCTTCTGCATGTGCCCCGGGGGCACGGTCGTCGCGGCGGCGTCCGAGCCCGGGACGATCGTCGTGAACGGCATGAGCGCCTTCGCGCGCGACAAGGAGAATGCGAACAGCGCCCTCGTCGTCTCGGTCGACCCGCGCGACTACGGGGCGACGGACCCGCTCGCCGGCGTCCGCTTCCAGCGCGCGGTCGAGCAGGCCGCGCACCGCACGGGCGGCGGCGGCGCCCCCGTCCAGCGGGTCGGCGCCCTGATCGGCCGGAGCGTCGAGGGGCGGCTCGTCGCGCCCTCCTACACCGGACCCTGGCGCGAGGCCGACCTCGCCGACTGCCTCCCGCCGTTCGTCGTCGAGGGGATGCGCGCGGGCATCGCCGCCTTCGACCGGAAGATGCCGGGCTTCGCGATGGCCGGCGCCGCGCTCACCGGCGTCGAGACACGCACCTCGTCGCCCGTCCGCATCCTGCGCGGGGAGGACCTGCAGTCCACGACCCATCCTGGCCTCTTTCCCTGCGGGGAAGGCGCCGGCTACGCGGGCGGGATCATGAGCGCCGCGGTCGACGGACTGCGCGTCGCGGAGGCCGTCCTTCACGCAAACGTCAGAAACGAGCGGTGAACCTCTGCTATAATCGGGCGGGAATCAAGGACCCGGATTCCCCAAGGAGGTCGAACCCGTGCCCAGACTGTTCGGAACCGACGGCGTCCGCGGCGTCGCGAACCAGGAGCTCACCCCCGAACTCGCCTTCCGCCTCGGCCGCGCCGGCGCCGCGGTCCTCGCGGGCGAAACCCGCCACCGGCCCCGCTTCCTGATCGGAGAGGACACGCGCATCTCCTGTGCGATGCTCGAGGCCGCCCTCGTCGCCGGCCTCACTTCCGCCGGCGCCGACGTCTCCCTCTGCGGCGTGGTCCCGACGCCCGGGCTCGCGTACCTGACGAAGGAGCTCGGCTTCGACGCCGGCGCGATGATCTCGGCGTCCCACAATTCCTTCGAGTTCAACGGGATCAAGTTCTTCCAGGGCGACGGCTACAAGCTTTCGGATGCCCTCGAGGACCGCATCGAGGCGGCC
>CAIXGU010000221.1 GCA_903919045.1 uncultured Eubacteriales bacterium
CGAACAGCGGGCAGTCGCCCGGGTCGCAGCGGCCGCGCACCACCTCGCCGCAGCGGCAGCCCGGCGCCTCCTCGGCGTCGGACGCGGCGTCGTCGTAGCGCATCGCGAAGGCCTCATGCTCCGGGCGGAGCCGCAGGCCCGACCCGGGGATCCGGCCGAGGCCGCGCCACCAGGCGTCGCAGGGCTCGAAGAAGCGGTCGATCGCCTCCCGTGCCCTCGGATTCCCCTCGGGGCGGACGGCCGTCGGGTACAGGTTGCGGACGGCGTGGCGTCCGAGGGCGCGCTGGTCGAGCAGGTCGAGGACACCCGCGAGGATGCCCTCGGCGTCGAAGCCGGCGACGGCGAACGGGCGGGCGTAGCGGTCGGCGAGCGGCCGGTAGGCGTCGGAGCCGAGGACGACGCTGACGTGGCCCGGAGCGAGGTAGCCGTCGATCTCCGGCTCGTTCGCGCACAGCCAGTCGAGCGCGGGGACAATCGTCCGGAGCGACGTGAGCAGGCGGAGGTTGAAGATCCCGCGGGCCAGCGCCTCCTCGAGCAGCAGCGCGTACGCGGGCGCGGTCGTCTCGAAGCCGACGGCTGAGACGACGAACGTGCGGTCGGGCCGCGCGGCGGCGAGGGTGAGCGCGTCGAGGGGCGAGAGCATGAGGGCCACGTCCCCGCCCTGCGCGGCGGCGCCGGCGAGATCGGTCGTGCGGCCGGGCACCTTGCGCATGTCCCCGAACGTCAGCAGCGTCGTCCCGGGGGTCCGCGCGGCCTCGACGGCGCGGTCGATGTAGGTGACCGAGGTCACGCAGACGGGGCAGCCCGGGCCCGAGACGAGCCGGACCTGCGGCGGGAGCACGTCGCGGACGCCGTTGCGGAAGATCGACGCGGTGTGGGTGCCGCAGACCTCCATGAGGCGCGCCGGCGGTCCGTCGTACGCGCGGATGCGATCCGCCAGCTCCGCGAGGCGCGGGGTGACGCGGCTAGCCACCGCTCGCCTCCTCGAGCTCGCGGACGAGGTCGAGCAGGTCGCGGGCGCGCGCGGGGTCCATCACCTCGATCGCGCAGCCGGCGTGCACGAGCACGTAGTCGCCGACCTGCGCGTCCACGAGGCCGAGGGCCACGGTGGTCCGCAGCCCGGAGTAGTCGATCTCGGCCGTCTTGCCGTCGATGCGGACGACGCGGCCCGGCAGGGCGATGCACATGGCGGGTCCCCTTCCCTATTCCATCGGTTCGCGGCTCAGGTCCCGGAGGCCGCCGCAGTCGAAGCGCGGGCGATCCAGGCCTGGCCGAGGGCGACGCCGCCGTCGTTCGGCGGGACGTCCCGGTTGAAGAATACACGGAAGCCGGCGTCCTCGAGGTATCCTCGGCAACGCGCCAGCAGGATGCGGTTCTGGAAGACGCCGCCCGAGAGGGCGACGGCGTCGAACGCGGTGCCGCGTGCGAGGCGCGCCACGACGTCGGCGACCGTCCGCGCGAGGGCCTCGTGGAAATCGAGGGCGGCCGTCTGGACGGCGTCGGGTTCGCGAGCGGCGCCGACGTCCGCGAGGCGCAGGAGGAGAGCGCGCGGGTCCGCGACGAGGCGCCCGCCGGCCTCGGAAACCGGCAGCGGGCCGGCGGAGGAGACGCGGCCGCGGGAGATCGCGTCGCGCGCGGCGTCCTCGAGGAGGATCGCCGCCTCGGCCTCGTAGCGGCTCGAGGCGCACAGGCCGAGCAGCGCGCTCGCCGCGTCGAACAGGCGTCCCGCGCTCGTCGTGGCGTGCGTGCCGAGCCCTGCGTCGAGCGCGGCGAGCAACGCGGCGGCCTGGCCGGACCCGGGGGCGCCGGGGGCGTCGGCCGGGACGCAGGCGGCGAGGCGCGCGAGCGCCTCGGTTGCGGCGGCGGGGCCGGGGCCGAGGGCGTCGCGGAGGTGGGAGAGCGCGCACTTCCAGGCGTCGCGCGACGCGGCGTCGCCGCCGGCGAGGGCGACCGGGCGCAGGCTCGCGAGGCGGTCGCACCGCGCGCCGTCGACGCGCAGGAATTCACCGCCCCAGACGGTCCCGTCGGGGCCGTAGCCGGTGCCGTCGAAGGCGACGCCGAGGACCGGTCCGCGCAGGCCGTGCTCGGCGCAGACCGAGGCGATGTGGGCGTGGTGGTGCTGGATGCCGAGGAGCGGACGGCCGAGGGCACGGGCGTAGCGGGTCGAGAGATAGCCGGGGTGCAGGTCGTGGGCGACGAGGGTCGCCTTCACGCCGAACAAAGCGCCCATGCGATCCGCCTCGGCGGAGAAGCGGACGTACGAGGCCTCGGTCGCGAGGTCCCCGAAATGCGGGCCGGGGTAGGCGTACGGACCGCGCAGGAGGCAGAACGAGGCCTTGAGGTCGGCGCCGGCCGCGAGGACGTCGGGGCCGTC
>CAIXGU010000222.1 GCA_903919045.1 uncultured Eubacteriales bacterium
CAGCTCGAGGATGGTGATCCCCTCGAGGTGCGCCCCCGGGAACGAGAGGATCGGCAGGGCCCGGTGGTGCGGGTCCGCGATCGCGTCGGCGATCCACTGCGTCATGTCGCGCTTCATGTCGTCTCCCCTTCGGCCTTCTGCGGGTTGGATGCGTCGGCCGGGCCCATCCCCGGCGCCGACCCCATCGTAGGGTTCCGTCCCGCCCGCATCTAACGCGGAATCGGCGATTCCTGTCACTCCCTTGCCCTTTCCGTGCCAGCTGAACGGTTTTCGGGAATTTGCACAGAGACTTGACTCTAACGCTGCGTGATAGTGTATGCTGAAGGCGAAAGGACGGTGCGGCATGCGAAAGGAAGCCCCGAAGGAGCATACGGTATTCAGCCTCTCGCGGCTCGCGGGAGTGAGCCCGCGCACGCTGCGGCACTACGATGCGCTCGGGCTGCTGCGGCCGGCCGGGACGCGGCCCTCCGGGTACCGGGTCTACGGCCCGGCGGAAGTGCAGCGGCTGCAGCGGATCCTGCTGTTCCGCGAGCTCGGTCTCCCGCTCGACGCGATCCGCCGCCTCCTCGACGAACCGGGACGCGACGCGCTCGCGGAGCTCCGGGAGCACCGCGCGGCCCTGCTGCTGCGCAAGGAACGCATCGACGCGCTGGTCGACCTGGTCGACCGCACGATCGCGGAGAAGGAAGGAAGGACGACGATGACGGACAAGGAGCGGTTCGAGGCCTTCAAGAAGGGCCTCGTGGCGGAGAACGAGGCGAAGCACGGCGCGGAGGCGCGCGCGGCGTACGGCGACGAGGCCGTGGACGCGTCGAACGCGAAGGTGCTCGCGATGGACGAGAAGGAGCTGCGGCGCTCGCAGGACCTCGGCGAGGAGGTCGTGCGGCGGTTCGTCGAGGCCTTCGATTCGGGCGATCCGACGGGACCGCTCGCGCGCGAGGCGGCGGCGCTGCACAGGGAATGGCTCAAGGTCTATTGGGCGCGCTACACGCCGGAGGCCCACGCGGGGCTCGTGCGGATGTACGTCGACGACCCGCGGTTCACGGCCTTCTACGACCGGCACCGCCCGGGCCTCGCGGTCTTCCTGCGGGACGCCGTGCTGTCCTGGCTGGGGGCCTGACCGAGCGCACCGGCCTCTCCCGAAAAGGCGGCGTCCGCACCGCCTTTTCCTTCTATCCCGGGCTTTCCGCCTTCGGCGCCTTCGGGGGCTTCGGCGGCCGCGCCGCGGCCTGCAGGAAAGCGTCGCCGAGGATCCGGACGAGCGCGACGCGGTCCTCGACGGCGTCCCCGGGCAGCACCAGGTACTCCTTCATGCGGCGGCCCGGGATCGGCTCGAACGCCCGCGCGTCGGGATAGCGGGCCCGCAGCGCCGCGAGGGTCTCCCCGGAGGCGCGCACGAACAGGTCGTCCCCGTAGACCCCGGCGAACATGTGGTCGCCCGCGAAGAACGCGGGGCAACCGAACATGGGCCGGCTCCGGCACGGGACGCCGAGCAGCGCCTCCTCGAGCGTGCGGGTCAATTCCGGCGAGGGCTTCCGCCATTCCATCGCGCTTCCTCCCCTTGCTTCCGGCTTCCGCCCTAGGAGCGGAGGACCCGCTCGGGGCCGTCGAGGACGTCCTCCCCGACCTTGCCGACGAGCGACCAGGTCTTCGCGATCGGGTCGTAGAAGAGCTCGGGCAGCAGCCG
>CAIXGU010000223.1 GCA_903919045.1 uncultured Eubacteriales bacterium
CACGGCCCAGTTCGCCGTGAGGCGCACGCCCCAGACGTTCAGGAGGCCGGCGAGCGCGAGCGCGGACAGGTCGAAGCGGCCGTTCGCGACGAGCCAGAGGTCGAGGATCACGATCGGCTGGACGCTCCAGTACGGGTCGTAGACGGAGGCGTTGTCGAGCGCCCAGCTGGCGGACCAGACGAGGACCGTCGCTGCCGCGTCGGCCGCGAGCAGCCGCAGCCAGGGCGCGCCGTCCATCGACGTGAACACGGCCACGCCGAACGCCGACGCGACGACGTAGATCAGCCCGATGACCGCGAACCCGGCCGGGCGGCTCGTTCTCCAATCGCGCTTCGCTTCCATGCGGAGAGCATAGCAAAGGAAGCCGCACGGCGCCAGCGCCCGGCTTCCCGGGAATTGAAGAAGCCGTGGGATCTTCCACGGCTCTGCACGGTTCGTGTTCGGGTCTTTCCTCGGAGGGGGTCTCCCTCTTCCTGATGCCATCGTAGCACCGGAATGCGTCATGAAGGTGTCGCGGAGGTTAGCATTCCGTGAGCATCCGGTAAATCCGCCCAGCCCGCGGGCCGCGTCGCACGCCCGGAAAAGGAGCCGCGGATGCGCTCCGCGGCTCCTCGATCACGGTACGGGTCCGGGTCAGTCCGCGTTCGCGGACGGCGTCGCGGTGGCGTTGGCGTTCGGGCCATCCCCGTCGGAACCGCCGCCGGGTCCGCGGCCTTGGCCGCCGCGCCCGCCGAGGGCGTCGTCCGGTCGGCGGCCGCCGAGCGCGTCCGCCTGCGCCTGCGTGATCGTTCCGGCTGTCACCAGCGATGACAGCGCGGTCCGCAGGTCCTGCGACGACGTGGTCTTCGCGATCGCGTCGGACTGGGCCTGGGTGATCGTGCCGGCCGTCACCAGCGTCGCGAGCCGGTCGGCCAGGCGCTGGGCGTGCTCGGCGGATTCGGTGGCCGCCACGGACGTCTCGAGGGCGTCCGCCTTGGCTTGCGTCAGGATGCCCGCGTCGACGAGCTTCGCGTAGAGGTCCTCGCCGAGCCAGGCGGTGATCTCGTCGGCCTCTGCCTGCGTGATCGTGCCGGCGGCGACCGCCGCCGCGAGCGCTTCCGCATCGACGCCGCCTCGCCCGCCGAGCTTCGCGCCGCTCGTCGAGGCGGCAGGGGTGGGCGTCGCGGTCGCGGCGTAGACGGCGCCCGCGGAGGCGGCGACCACGCTGGCCGCGACGGCCAGGGCGAGGATGCGCACGCCCTTCTTCGATAGCCTGCGCGACGCCGTCAACGGCGGGGCGACGGGAGAATCGGTCCTGGAATCGATGTGCATTTCCTGGAGGTGGTCTTCGTTCATGTCGGGTACCTTCCTTTCGTGGGTCCGGCTTCGGTGCGGAGAGGGTCTCCCCTTTCCTGACCTCATTCTGCCGGACCCGTGCGAAGGTCCCGTGGCGTCACGGTGAAGGCTGCGTGAGGCGCCTAGCGCCGGTCGATCGCCTCGCGGCGGAAGACGAGGTGGACGACATCGATCGCCCACTGGAGGCCGTAGTCGCCGACCATGGTGTCGGTCTGCCGCGACGCGAGCCGGAGATCCGCCAGGTCCGCGTACTGCGAGGCCGCGGTCAGCGTCAGCAGGACCGTCTTCGCCCCGCCTCGGCGTGCCGCCTCGAAGACCGGGGCCATGTCGAACGTGCTCATGAAGTCCGTCGTCTCGACGAACGCGACGCAACCCGCGTCGAGCCGCTGCGCGTCCGCGAGCTGGTCGGCGTAGCGCGACACGACCTGCGCGTCCTTGCCCGCCATGGCCAGCGTGAACTGGAGCGCGGACTCCGCGAAGGAGCGGCCCATCGTGTAGAACACGACCCGACGCGCCGTCCGGAGCGCCTCGACGACGCGCCGCACCTCGGCGAAGTCGAGCGCCGACCGCTGCGCGTCCAGCGTCGCCTGCACCTCGGCGAAATAGGCGTCCGCGGTCTCGCGGTCGCCGCGCCCCGGCGCCTCCGGCAGCACGCGGTTGAACAGTCCGAACTTCGCGACGATCCGCGCCGCGTCCCCGCGGAACGACACGAAGCCGTCGTAGCCCAGCCGGTGCACGAGCCGCTCGAGCGTCGACTTGGAGACGTGGCAGATGTCCGCGGCCTCGGCGGCGGTCCGGTCGGCGATCGCGGGGAGGTTGCGCAGCAGGGCGCCCGCCGCGAGGTGGTACGGGTCGTCCGCCGCGGTCTCGTTGTACAGGGCCGTGAGGTTGGCGTGCAGGTTCATGGCCCCATTATCGCATGCGCCGCCTGCGCGGCAAGCGGGACGCTTCAGGGGCGCGACGGATGCCCCTCCCCTCCCCCGACCGCGGCCGGACGCCCCTCTGCGCCGCATCCCGTCCGGATGCAAACGGCCGGAACCGGAATCGCCGGACCGCGGAGCCGCGCCGCGCGCGGCGTCCGGGCGCGGTACGATGGAGGCGGAAGACCACGATAATGGCGCCGCACGGCGCCGAGGAGGACGGCCATGACCGAGCGCGAGAACGCCCTGATCGCCATCCGCCACGGGAAGCCCGAATGGGTCCCCTGCTTCTACACCGCCTATTCGCCCATGGGCTGTTCGCTCCTCAACGACCAGGGCGAGCGCGGCAAGGGCGGACGCGACATGTTCGGCTCCCTCTGGGTCGTCACGGCCGACACCGGCTATTCCACGATCCACTCGCCGAACGAGCACATCCTCGACGACGTCCGCGATTGGCGGAACGTCATCAAATTCCCCGACCTCGAGTCCATGGACTGGGCGGGCGCCGAGGTCGCCGACCTCGCGCACGTCGACCGGGACAACCAGCTGGTCTGCATGTTCACGCTGACCGGCTCGTTCAACCGGCTCGAGGCGCTGATGGGCACGCCGCAGGCCATGGTGGCCATGTACGACGAGCCCGAGGCCTGCAAGGCGTTCTTCTCGGCCTACGCCGACTTCAAGATCGCGATCATCGAGAAATACGCGCAGTACTACAAGCCCGACATCTACGTGAACGGCGACGACGTCTGCATGTCGACGGGCACGTTCATGCACCCCGACGTCTACCGGGAGCTCCTCTGGCCGGACGACCGCCGCGTCGCCCAGGCCGCGATCGCGCACGGCATGATCGTCGAGCACCACCTGTGCGGCAAGGCCGAGGCCATCCTGCCGGACATCATCGCGACGGGCGCGTCGGTCTGGCAGATGGCCCAGAGCATGAACGACCTCGCGACGCTCATGCCGAAGCACAGGAACGAGATCTGCTTCCACGGCGGCTGGGACTCGATCGGCCCCGCGACGCAGCCCGACGCGACCGAGGACGACATCCGCCGCGAGGTCCGCCGCTGCATCGACGCCTACGCCGGCGACGGCAACTACATGCTCTTCCCCGTGCTCTTCAGCGACCCCGCGGACCCGCGCACCGAGCTGCGGCGCCAGTGGGTCGCGGACGAGTGCCGGAACTACCCGCCGTCCTACAAGCGCCGCTGAGGCGGCCTACGACCGCACCGCGACGGTTCCCACGATCCCAAGGGGGCCGAGCGCATGCGGCGGGAAGATCGCCGCGAAGGGATTCTCGTCGGGCAGCGTGCGGACCTCGCGGTCCGGCGTCGTCGCCAGTTCGATGCGGACGGCATTGGTTCCCGGCCGCACGAGTCCGCCGATCGGGATCCGATACGGCGGCGCGATTGCCATGCCCGCAGGCCGGCCGTTGATCCAGGCCTCGATGCCGTCGAGCGTGCCGTCGATCTCCAGGAAGGCCTCGCTCCCGTCGGCGGAGACGAATTCCGTTTCGTACGCCAGGTACCCCGAGAAGCCGGGGAACCGTCGGCCCAGGTTCTCGAGCCGGTCGAGCCCGATGGCCCCGTGGAAGGAGGGGTATTCCAACGCGCTCGCGAAGGACACCCGCCACGGGCCCTCGAGCGCACGGACCGCTCCTCCGCGCGACGGCTCCGTTCCGCGAACGGCCTCCGCGGGCGGCTCGCCCGAGACGACCGCGACGGTCCGGTAGGGCTCCAGGCGGAGGCGCAGGCGCAGGCCGTCCTCCGCGACGGCGCCCTCGATCTCCCGCACGGCATTCGCGTCGGCATCGTAGAGGAACGCGGACCCGGTCCAGGGCAGGCGCACCTTGCCTTCGAAGGGACGGGACGCGTCCTCGTTGAACAGGAGCGCGATCGAGCGTCCGTTCTCGTAGCGGTAGACCCGCAGCCCCTCGAAGGCGGGCTCGATCCGAACGTCCGGCACGCCGCGCCGGACCAGGTGGTCGGCGAGGCCGGCGAGCGGGACGACCGCGCAGCCGTCCAGAACGGCCAAGGGATCCGGGCCTGCGTCGGCTTCCCGGTGCTCGGCCCCGTGCGCCCCGACGATCGACGCCGGGAGCCGGTCGACGAGGACGACCTCGAATCCCGCGCGTGCCGCCCGCTGCGCGAACCCGGCGACCGACGCCGGGAGGTGGTCCGCCGCGGGGATGACGAGCGCACGGAATGTCTCTTCGTGAATCTGGAGATGCCCGTCGAACCGGGTGCGGTACCGTTCGGGCTCCGCGAAGACGTCCGCGGGGACCACGTCGAAGTCGATCTGCGCCTCGGTCAGCCGCCGGGCGACCTTCTCGAACGGCATGCCCGCGCCGGTCCAATCCGATTCGATCGAGCAGAGGAGCGCGACGGGAGCGACGTGCACGCCGCCGTCCAGCAGCCGGCACAGCCGGTCGATGTAGCGCATGAGCTTCCCGAAATGGCGGAATTGCGGGTTCCGGCCCTGCGCGTAGAAGTGGGGCGGGCAATCCGGATCCGGGAACGCCTTCGCGGAGAACGCGTGGGGGACGAAGTGGTTGATGCCGCGGACCAGCAGGTGGTCGGCGATCCACTTCATCTGCGCGATGGAGAGGTCCCAGCCGAAGGCGCCGTACATCTCGCAGAGGGACCGGCCCTTCTTCGAAGGGTCGATGTGCCCGAGCGAGGACCCGAGCTTCGCGAGGCCGAAATGGCAGAACTCGCCTTCCAGCGTCAGGAACCCGCCGCGGACCGCATCCTCGCCGCCCGGCAGCAGATTCGCATGGACGATGTCGATGCCGGCCATGTGCTGCCCGAGCATCGCCCGGTAGTAGTGGCCGAGCCCGCTGCCGAGCCGGCTGTACGCGTGCCCGTCCTCGATGACGTGCCCGATCGATTCGACGCCGTGCGCGGCGCACCACGCGCCGAGCGGCTCGCTGAAGTGCCTCCGGACCCGGTCCGACACGACGTCCATGTAGGCATGGCGGATGCGGGCGTCGAGGCCGGCGTCTCCCGTCGTCATCCACAGCGCCGGCAGCCACTTCGTCCATTCGGCGCCGAGACGGTCCCGGAGCAGCGTCTCGACCTCGTCCGACCACGGCAGCGAGAGGTCCGGACGCCCGATCCGGGCGTTCGGATCGATGCCGGGCGTGTTCCCGAAGCAGGGCTCGTCGTAGAAGAAGCCCGCGAAGGTCTTCCCGAAGTCCGCGGCGTACCGCTCGAAATGGGGCTCGTACACGGCGTCGATCAGCACGCGCACGCTGTCGCGGTCGATGATGTGGATGAAGTCCGTCGCGCCGCCTCCGCTCCGCGTGCGGTACATCACCTGGAGGCTCCAGGCGCCCGGCGGAACGTCCCAGAGCAGCCGTCCGTCGGCCACGCGGTCCGTCAGCTCGATCAGCCGGGGTTCCCCGGGATCCGTGCCGTGGAGGCGGACCGCGACGACGGCCTGGAGGCGGTCGTCGTCGAAGCGCCGATGCTCGTGGCCTCGGAAGGCCGTGAACGGGTCCGGATGCGCGAAGGGGTCGGGGTGATGCTGCGCGAGGAACCCGATGTCGAATTCGGCCGACGGCAGGGGGCCGGAGACCTCCACCGACGCATGGCGGAGATAGAGGCGGCGGAGTCCGGCCGGCGCGTTCCGCAGGGCGCCGTTCGCGAAGCCGGTGGGGAACTGGGCGTCGTCGAGGACCCAGACCCGCATGCCGCGACGCCTTGCCTCATCCATGACGACGTCGAGGTCGCGCCACCAGCCGGGGCCGGCGAAATCCGGGTGGGGGCGCGCCTCCACGCAGACCGCGCCGATGCCGCACTCCTGGATGCGGCGCATCTCCTCGCGCAGGGCGGACTCCTCTTCGCCGTGCTGCCAGAAGAACGGCAGGATGTGCTCGCCGTGCCCGTCCGCCAGCGCGAGCCGCAGGGCGTCGTCCGATTTCCCGTCCAACCGTTCCGAATCCATGGTCCTCCCCTATTCGCTGGGTCCGTCAGCCGCCGAACGGCAGGCCGCCCGACCGCTTCTCGTTGTAGATCTCGAGGATCAGCCCGAGCTCCTTGCGCAGATCGAGGTAGGCGAAGTCCATCTCCGGCGGGACCGCACCGCTCGTCTCGATCGCGCGGATGTACGGGTCACGCCCGGTCCGTGCCTTGTGCTCGACGATCACCTGGCCGAACGGATCGCGCGTGAGGACCGCGACGTGGTGCAGGCCGTTCCCGAACTTCCGTACCCACTCGCTGTAGACGCCCTCGGACCTCGGCTCCATCAGCTCGAGCTCCAGGCCGAACGCCTTGCAGAAGGCCGCGCGGAATTCAAGCATGCCGGGCTTCCCGTCGACGAGCATCGTCGGGAACCGTTCCGGACCGATGTCGATCACGGTCCAGGGGCCGATGCCGTATTCCGTCTCATAGTGGCGGATCGCCTCCTCGACGTTCTCGACGAGGATGCCGAGCTGCAGCAGGTGGGTGAAGGCCGGTTCCATCGGGTCCCTTCCTTTCAAGGTCGTGCGGATTCGCGGCAGCGGCCCCTCCGCGGACGTCATCTCCTCACGCGTCGCGCCAGAGCGGCCAGCCCGGCGGCAGCGGCGCGGGGCGCCCGCACGGCGTGCGCATCTCCGCGATCCGCCCATCCGTGCCGGAATCGGCGAACGACGTGAGCGCCTCGACGACGTGCAGGGCCAGCTCGCCCGACACGCGGTGCGGCCGCCCCTCCCGGATCGCCGCCGCCATTTCGGTGACGCCGTAGCCCCGCATGTTGGTCTTCTCGGGCCAGGCGAGCGGCACGTCCTCGACGAGGGAATCGGACGCCTCGTAGAGCCAGTCGCGCCGGCCCTCGAGCGTCGTCTCCGCATCGATCCGCGCGACGACGTCGCGGCTGCGCAGCAGGCGGAGCGGCCCTCCGAAGAAGTTCGGGTCGGGCAGGAACAGCGAGCCCTCGGTCCCGTGGATCTCGAGCCGCGGGAGCCGCGACTTCCAGACGTCGAAGGTCATCTGCACGGTCCCGAGCGCGCCGCACGCGAAGTCCAGGATGCCGCTGCAGGAGGTCGGGATCTCGATGTCCACCGGCTTCCCGAGGACGAGCCGGTCCGGCTCGTGGATGCGCGCGAAGCCGCCG
>CAIXGU010000224.1 GCA_903919045.1 uncultured Eubacteriales bacterium
ACGTCGACGCCGTGGACCGGCCGAACGTCCGCGTCATGCTCGACACCTTCCACATGAACATCGAGGAGGACAGCCTGGTCGACGCGATCCGCCTCGCCGGTCCGCGCCTCGGCCACCTGCACGTCGGGGAGGCCAACCGGAGGCCGCCGTCCGCCGCGGGGCGCATGCCCTGGGGCGCGCTCGGCGACGCGCTGCGCGGCATCGGCTATAATGGGCATGTCGTCCTGGAGCCGTTCGTCCGCATGGGCGGACAGGTCGGCCGCGACATCTCGATCTGGCGCGACCTCTCCCGCGGCGCGGACGACGCGCGGCTCGACGCGGACGCCGCGGACTCCGTCCGCTTCCTGAGGAACCTCTGGTCGTAGGACCGGGGAGGAGCACCATGGGCGCGACGCCCTCCGACCCCCCGAGGGACGCCCTCGAGCCGGCCTGCCTGTTCACCGCCGTCGTCGTCGACGACGAGGAGACCGTCCGCCGCGGCCTGCAGACGCATTTCGACTGGGCGCGCTTCGGCATCCGCATCGTCGCGGACTTCCCCGACGGCCAGAAGGCCTTCGCGTTCCTGGAGGACCACCCCGTCGACCTCCTCGTCACCGACGTCCGCATGCCGCGGATGGACGGCATCGAGCTGTCCCGCCGGGTCCGGCAGCGGCACCCCCGCACGAAGATCCTCTTCGTCAGCGGCTACGACGACACGGAGTACCTCCGCGAGGCGTTCAAGATGGACGCCGTCGACTACATCCTCAAGTCGATCGACCTCGAGGAGCTCGCCGAGACGATCGGGCGGGTGACGGAGGAGATGCGGCGCGAGAACCGGCGCGACCAGGCGTTCGCGGAGATGGAGGAGAAGCTCGTCCAGAGCATCCCCCTCCTGCAGCAGCGGTCGCTCATGCTGCTGATCCGCGAGGACATCCTGAACGACGAGATCACGCGCGATCGGCTGAAGTACCTCGACATCCCCCTCAAGGACGACGTCGCCTACTGCGTCCTGGTCCTGCAGATCCGGGACATCTGGCGGGCGTTCTCCTGCATGCGGGAGCACGAGCGGCTGATGTTCTCGCTGCGCTTCCGCAAGGACGCCCTGGAGGTCCTGCAGCGCCACGGAGGCCAGGTCTGCTTCGAGAACCTGCTCGGCGAGTTCGTGATGCTCCTCGAGGCGGCGGAGGAGGGCTACGAGGACACGCTGCTCTCGGCGTCGGCCGACCTGCAGCGGCTCGTCGAGGCCCAGTACGGGATGACCTGCCGGATCGGCATCAGCGAGCGCTTCACGGGGCTGCATAGCGCGCACGCGTCGTACGAGGCCGCCGTCGCCGCGATCGACCGGCGCTACCTGCTGAACGACGCGCTCCCCGTCTCGGTCGACAAGTACGCGGAGGCGGCGACGGCCCGCAGCGTCCGGGAGCGGGCGGCCAAGGACGTCAGCGCCGCCCTGCAGTCCGGCGACATGGCCCAGGTCCGCGCGGTGATGGAGCGCACGTACGGCGACCTCGAGGCCCTGCCCACGGACGACGACCGCCAGAATTTCCTGATCCACCTGCTCCTGCTGCCGGCGCGGGTCCTGACCAACGTGCGCGCCGGCGAGCGGGGCCCGTACGAAAGCCAGCGGAAGCTGCTCGAACGGTTCCTGTACTGCGCCGACATCCGGGAGCAGAAGCTCCTGCTGCTGGAGGTCTTCGAGCAGGTCGCCGCGCTGATGGACAGCCGCAGCGAGACGCACCCGAACTACGTCGTCGAGCGGGTGCGGCAGACGATCCGCAGCCGCTACATGGAGCAGCTGTCGATCGTCACGCTCGCCGACGAGGTGCACCTGACCTCGACCTACCTGTGCGCGCTCTTCAAGCAGGCGACGGGCCAGACGATCAACGAGTGCCTCACCGAGGTGCGGATCGAGAAGGCGCGCGAGCTGCTCGCGAACCCGCGGATCAAGCTCTACGACGTCTGCTACCAGGTCGGCTACCTGTCGCCGAGCTACTTCTCGAAGCTGTTCAAGAAGTACACGAAGCTGACGCCGAGCGAATTCCGCGACGCGGCCCTGCTCTCCGGGTAGCGCACGGATGGACGTCGCCGGAAGGGCCCGCCGGATCCGGATCCGCCTGTTCGATCGGGACATCTACCTGTCCCTGCGGCTGCTGCTCGCCACGGTCGCCGTCGTGCTGATCCCCGTCACGGGCTCCCTGCTCGCCTACGCGCGGCTGTCGGCCGACGCGGTGCAGGCCGAGGCGTTCCGCAGCCTCCGCACGTCGGTCCAGATGGGCAAGAACAACCTGGACTACCGGCTCGACCAGATCGAGGTCAGCTCCCTGGCCATCCTGACGTCCGTGTACCCCGCGCTGAACTCCGACGCGGACACGGCCGGGCAGATGGCGGAGTACACGGAGATGTCGCGGCTGATGATGGACTACGTCGGCAAGAACATGATCACGAAGCTGCGCCTCTACGTCCCCGACGCGAAGGTCTACAGCCACCAGCGCGACACGTTCTATTCGCTGAAGGAGCTCGAGGGGACCGAGTTCTCGCCCCTCCGGATCGGGACGTACTGGCTGCCGACGCACGGCATCGCGCTGTCGTTCGGGGAGAAGCCGATCGACGCGATCACCTGCGAGACGGCGATCTCGAGCGCCACGGACTATTCGCGGATCGTCGGCGTGCTCTTCGTCGACATCGCCGTCGCCCAGATCGACAAGATGCTCGCCGCGGGCATCGGACCCGACGAGTCCCTGTTCCTGGTGGACGCCGACGGCACGATCCTCTCGCACCCCGACACCGCCCGCATCGGGACCGTCGCGTTCTCCGGCGCCGGCGCGCCCTCGTTCGCGGAGGCGCTCTCCGGGAGCGGCGCCGCCGAGGTCGACGGGAGATCCATGCTGTACGCGTACTCCCGCCTCGAGGCCGCCGACTGGTTCGTGGTCATGACGGAGCCGCAGAGCCGCGTCTCCTCCGCGGGATTCCTCTCCCTCGACCTCGTGCGGCTCCTCCTGCTCCTCGTGGTGCTCGTGTCGCTCGTCGCGGCCGTGCTCCTGATCTACCGGATGGTCGTCGGCAGCACCTTCCAGCGCCTGAACACGGCGATCGGCGAGCTGGAGCGCGAGAACCGCGACCCGACGGAGCCCCCGGAGCCCCCGGGACGTCGGACCGCGCGGCGGGAGGACCCGTCGTCGCTGTTCACCCTGGAGCGGAACACGGACCGGATGATCCGGATGATCCACACGCTGCTCGACCGGCAATACAAGAACCAGATCGCCGCGCACCGCTTCCACATGCAGGCGCTGCAGGCGCAGATCAACCCCCACTTCCTCTACAACACGCTCGACGTCATCAAGTGGATGATCGCGGACGGCGAACGGGACGACAGCATCTGGATGGTCAACGCCCTCTCCAAGTACTTCCAGCTGAGCATCAGCAAGGGGAAGGACATCGTCCGGCTCCGCGACGAGATCGGCCTGACGCGGACCTACCTCGGCATCATGCAGAAGCGCTTCAAGAACGTGTTCGAGGTCTCCATCGAGATCGAACCGGCGCTCGAGGACTGCCTGATTCCGAAGCTCTCGCTGCAGCCGCTGGTCGAGAACGCGCTGCTGCACGGCATCCTCTACTGCGAGAAGCCCGAGCGCCTGCTCTCGATCCGCGCGGCGCGGCTGCGCGACGACGTGGTCCTCAGCGTCGAGGACAACGGCAGCGGCATTCCCGAGGAGACGCTGCGCTCGATCCGGGAGGGGACCGTGGTCGGCAAGAACTACGGCATCTCGAACGTGCGGGAGCGGCTGGAGCTGTTCGGGGCCGGCGAGGACGGCTTCTCGATCGAGTCCACGGTCGACGTCGGCACGTGCGTCACGCTGCGCTTCCCGCTCCGCCGGGTCGAGGAACCGAGCCGGTAGGGACAGGGACGCCCGGCCGCCCCGGGCTCCGGAACGAAGGAAGGCCGGCGCGC
>CAIXGU010000225.1 GCA_903919045.1 uncultured Eubacteriales bacterium
CAGGCGGCGCAGCTCACCGACCGCCCGGTCCACGTGATTCCCACGCGCAACGCAGCCGAGGGCGTCGCCGCCCTGCTCGCGCTCGACCCGGGCCTGGGCGGCGCCGCGAACGTCGAGCCCATGACCCAGGCCGGGCGCGCGGTGCAGTCGCTGCAGGTGACCGCCGCGGTCCGCGACGCGCGGGTCGACGGGCGCAAGGTGAAGCGGGGGCACACCCTGGTGCTCGACCCCGACGACGGCCTCGTCGCCGCGGACCCGGATCGCGACCGGGCGATCCTCGCAGGGATCGACGCGCTGAAGCCCGGCTACGAGCTGCTCACGCTCTACTACGGCGAGGGCGTGGACCTCGCCGACGCGGAGGCCGTGGCGCGCCGCGTCGCCGAGCACGTGCCGGACGTGGAGGTCGAGGTGGTCCGTGGCGGCCAGGCGCACTACGCCTTCCTCTTCGCGGCCGAGTAGCCGGCGCGCGGCGGGGTCGCCGGCCGCGGCCCCGCCGTCCCTGGGCCCGCTCTCCCTCGACGACGAGCTCGCGCGCGCCCCGTTCCCCGCAGCGGCGTGGCTCGCGCGGCCGCTCAAGCGGATGGGGATCGCGACCGTCCGCGACCTGCTCTACCACCTGCCGCGGAAGTACGCGGACCTCACCCGGCTCTATACGATCTTCGACCTCTGGCACACGCCCGAGCTGGCCGGGACCTCCGTGAGCATCACCGCGACCGTCCGCGACATCCGGGTGGAGCCGACGTTCCGGCGACGCGTGGAGCGCACCGTCGCGCAGGTCGAGGATGGGACCGGGAGCGCCACGGCCGTCTGGTTCGGGCGGCGGTTCATCCAGTCCAAGCTGAAGCCGGGCGACACCGTCGTCCTCAGCGGGAAGCTCAAGTTCCGGGGCAGCGGGATCGTCATCGACAACCCCGAGTTCCAGGTGGACACAGGGGGCGAGATCCTCCACGCGGGACGGATCGTCCCGGTCTACCGGACCACCTCGGGCCTCACGCCGGCGCGCCTGCGGACCGCGATCCACGACGCGCTGGAGGCCTACCGCGACGCGATCGAGGAGTACCTGCCACCCAAGGTGCTCGCCGGCTCGGGCGTCGTGGGGATCGCCGAGGCCCTGCGCCAGGTGCACTTCCCCGATGACGAGGCGGGGAAGGCCGCCGCGCTGCACCGGCTCGCGTTCGACGAGCTGCTCGCGCTCCAGGTCGGCATGGTGCGGCGACGGCGCGTCCTCGTCGGCGAGTCGGCCGCGCGCGTCCGCGTGGACCCGCCGACGGACGCGAGCATCCGCGCCGCGATCGTGGACGCCCTGCGCGCGCGGGTCGGGCCGGACGTGGACCTCACGCCGGACCAGGCCGCCGCCATGTCCACGATCGCCGAGGAGCTCGGCGGGCGCCGGCCGATGCTCCGCCTGCTCCAGGGCGACGTCGGCTCGGGCAAGACCGCCGTCGCCGCGTACGCGCTCGCAGCGGTGGCGCTCGACGGCGGCCAGGCCGCGCTCCTCGCGCCCACCGACCTCCTGGCGCGCCAGCACAAGGCGACCCTGGACGCGCTGCTCGCATCACTGTTCGTGACCGCGGGTGAGGAGCCGGAGATCGCCCTGCTCGTCGGCTCGCTGAAGTCGAAGGAGGCGCAGGCCGTCCGCGACCGGATCGCGAGCGGGTCCGCCCGGATCGTCGTCGGGACGCACGCCCTCCTTTCCGAGTCCGTCCGCTACGCACGACTCCGACTCGCCGTCGTGGACGAGCAGCACCGGTTCGGTGTCGCCCAGCGGGCAGCGCTCGAGGCGAAGGCCTCGAAGGGGACGCCGCACCTCCTGCTCATGACCGCGACCCCGATCCCGCGGACCCTGGGGCAGGTCTTCTACGCCGACCTCGACGTCTCGGACCTGCGGACGCCGCCCGCGGGCCGGGTCCCGATCCGGACGGGGATCCGCACGCCCGCGGAGCTCGAGGGCACCTGGAGCCGCGTGCGCGAGGAGGCCGAGGCGGGCCATCGGACCTTCGTCGTCGTGCCGCACATCGACGAGGCGGATGACGACACGTCCGACACGGTCGCCGCGACCGCCGAGAAGGCGCGGCTCGAGGAGCTCCTCGCACCGCTGCGCGTGGGCCTGGTCCACGGCCGGATCAAGGCATCCGAGCGGGACGCGACGATGGCCCGGTTCCGTGACGGCGGCCTGGACGTGCTCGTGGGAACGACGGTCGTCGAGGTGGGCGTGGATGTCCCGGAGGCAACGATGATGGTCATCGAGGGCGCCGACCGGTTCGGCCTCGCCCAGCTGCACCAGCTCCGGGGCCGCGTGGGCCGCGGGACCGCCGAGTCGTTCTGCGTGCTCGTCTCCGACGCCACGCCCCAGACGACCGCGTACGCGCGGCTCGAGGCGCTCCGGGCGACGCGCGACGGCTTCGCGCTCGCGGAGGCGGACTTCGAGCTGCGGCGCGAGGGCGACGTGCTCGGCCTCGAGCAGAGCGGCCTGCCGCGCCTCCGGGTCGCCTCGCTGCAGGACCCGGAGCACCGGGTCCTCGCCGGGGAGGCGCGGGCCATCGCCGACGGGCTCGTGGACGAGGACGGCGCGCTGTGCCCGGGCGCCGAGCTGCTCGATCGGGAGATGCGGTCCGGGTGGCTCGCGCGGCTGGCGGACGCGGAGGCGGATGAGACCGTGGGCGTCGCATGATCGCGTCCGGGACGGCCTGACGATGGCCGAGGCGGGACGCGTCATCGCGGGGAGCGCCGGCGGCATCCGGCTGCTCGCGCCAGGCCCGGGCACGCGCCCGCTCGCCGACCGCGTGAAGCAGGCGGTCTTCGGGGCGCTGGAGCCGGACCTGCCCGACGCGGCGGTCCTGGACCTGTTCGCCGGGAGCGGGGGAGCGGCGATCGAGGCCCTCTCCCGGGGCGCCGAGCGGGCGGTCCTCGTCGAGCACGACGCGAACGCCGTCCGCGTCATCGGGGAGAACCTCCGCCGCGCGGGCGTGGCGGACCGGGCGACCGTCGTCCGCCGCGACGTCGCCAGGTTCCTCGCCGCGGGCCCGGACGCCAACGACGCCGCCGGCCCCGCCGGCCGCCTCGACGCCTGGCCGTTCGACCTCGTCATCGTGGACCCGCCCTACGCGGAGCGGGCGCAGCGGGAGGCGGTCCTCGCCCGTCTCGGCGCGCCCGGGACGCCGGACGCCCCCGCGGTGCTGCGCCGAGGCGGCAGGGTCATCGTGACGCACTTCTGGAAGGAGCCGCCGCCCGGGACGGTCGGGCTGCTAGCATCCGAGCGGGTCAGGCGGTTCGGCGAGACCGCCGTCGCCTTCTACCGATACGGGGAGGACTGATGCGCATCGCGGTCTACCCGGGCTCGTTCGACCCGATCACGAACGGGCACGTGGACGTCCTGCGCCGCGCCGCGGCGGTCTTCGATCGCGTCGTGGTCGCCGTCCTCGTGAACCCGCGCAAGGCGGCGGTGGACGACGCCGAGACCCGCGTGGAGACGATCCGGGCCTCCGTGGCGGAGGCGCTCGCTGAGGACGCCGACCGGATCGAGGTCGTCGCGTTCGACGGCCTCACGGTGGACCTCTGCGCCCGGATCGGCGCGCGCTGGCTCATCCGCGGGCTGCGGGCCGTCGCCGACTTCGAGGCCGAGCTCCAGATGGCGCACATGAACCGGAAGCTCGCGCCGCAGGTGGACACCGTCTTCTTCATGACGGCGCTCGAGCACGCGTACCTGTCGTCGAGCCTCGTGCGGGAGATCGCGCGGTTCGGCGGCGACGTCGCGCCGCTGGTGCCGACCGCGGTCCTGGGGCGGCTCACCGACGCCGGGCCGGACCGGTAGCGGCGCCCCGCCGGCCCCCGGGGGCACGGTGCGCGGTCGCCTGCGCTCTATACTCGCGGGGACGAGCGGACCCGCGCGGCAGCGGCGGACGGCCGCGGGACACGCGAAGGAGGGCTGAGCCATCGACATCATGTTCTTCGTCGAGCGGCTCGAGTCCATGGTCGCCAACGGCCGGAAGATGCCGCTCACCACGAACGTCATCGTGGACCAGACGGCCGCGCTCGACCTCATCGACGAGCTGCGCCACGCGATCCCCGAGGAGGTCCAGTCGGCCCGGCGCATCAGTGCCGAGGGCGAGCGCATCATCGAGCGCGCCCAGCGCGAGGCCGAGGAGATCATCGCGCGTGCCCAGGAGCAGGCCGCGTTCCTCATCGAGGAGCGCGAGCTGACCCGCGCGGCACAGGAGGAGAGTGCGCGCATCCTCGAGCAGGCCGACGTCGATGCCGAGGAGGTGCGACGCGGCGCGGACGAGTACGCGGCCGGGATCCTCATCGCCCTCGAGGGCGAGGTCGTCCGGACCCTTCAGGGGATCAAGCGCGGCATCGCGCTCCTCGACGAACGGCGTGCACAGCTGCGCGAGCAGCCGGCGCAGGCGCAGTTCGCATCGGCGGATCCGGGCCTGTCGGACGTGGATCCCGAGCCCGCCTACGCTCCGGCTCCCGGCTACGCCTCCGGGCCCGCGTACGAGCCCGCCTACGAGCCCGAGCCCGGGTACGGGGACGAGCCCGAGGCCGAGCCGTCGGGCGGCGTCTCCGGCTGGCCGGGCGGCGACGCCGCGCCCGCGCCCAAGCCTCGCTCCCGCCGCAGGTGACCCGACACGCACGTGCGTCGGCGTTCGACGTGAACGTCGCCGGGCTCCTCGCCG
>CAIXGU010000226.1 GCA_903919045.1 uncultured Eubacteriales bacterium
CGCGCGGGCGCACCTGTCCCGTGGCGCACAGGAGCGCGAGCGCGAGCGGCAGGTCGAAGCAGGTGCCCTGCTTGTGGATCCAGGCCGGCGCGAAATTGGCCGTGATCCGCCCGTTGGGGAACTCGTACCCGCTGCTGCGGACGGCGGCCCGCACGCGCTCCCGGGACTCCTTGATGTCGGAGCCGCACAGGCCGACGATCTCGAACGACGGGATCCCGTTCTGGATCGCGACCTCGATCCGGACGACGGCCGCGTCGATTCCGTACAGCCCGCTGCCCAGCGCCTCCGCATACCGTCCCGCCACCGCGATGCCCCCCTCCGACCCTGCGCCCGGAGCCCCTCCCGCCGACCCGCGAGGCCCGGGGTTCCGCTCCCCTCCACGATGCGGCACGCGCCGTCGCCTGCGGATCGCATCGTTCCGGCAGGGACCGGCAGCGCCCGGGAGCAGGCGGCGGATGACCGCCGGAATCCCGGGAGGGTCCCGGGAGGGTCCGGGATGGTCCGCGTCGCACCCCGCGCAGCATCCGTGGACGGATGCCGCCGCGCGGGTTGCCCCACCGGGGCCGAAGCCCTATAATCGGCACGTCAAGGAGGGCACGCCATGCGGCTCGGAATCGTCGGTCTGCCGAACGTCGGCAAGAGCACCCTGTTCAATGCGATCACCCAGGCCGGAGCGGCCTGCGCGAATTATCCGTTCTGCACGATCGAGCCGAACGTCGGCGTCGTCGCCGTCCCCGACCCGCGCCTCGCGACGCTGGCCGCGATGTTCCATCCCGAGAAGGTCACCCCGGCCGTCATCGAGTTCGTCGACATCGCCGGCCTCGTCCGCGGCGCGAGCAAGGGCGAGGGCCTCGGGAACAAGTTCCTGTCGCACATCCGCGAGGTGGACGCGATCGTCCACGTCGTCCGCTGCTTCGAGGACCCGGACGTCATCCACGTCGAGGGCTCCGTCGACCCTCGCCGCGACATCGAGACGATCGACCTCGAGCTCGTCCTCGCAGACCTCGAGTTCATGGAGCGCCGCGCCGACCGCGTCCGCAAGGCCGTCAAGGCCGGGGACCACGCCCAGGCGGCCGAGCTCGCCGTCTGCGAGGCGATCCTCGCCGTCCTCGGGGAAGGCCGGTCCGCGCGCACGATCGCCTTCTCGGACGAGGAGCGCCCGATCGCGAAGGCGCTGCCCCTGCTGTCGATGAAGCCCCTGCTCTATGCCGCGAACATCGCGGAATCCGAGATCGCCGCCCCCGAGACGGCCGCGGTCCGCACCGTCCGCGGGATCGCCGCGACCGAGGCCGCCGAGGTCGTCGTCATCAGCGCCCGCATCGAGGAGGAGATCGCCTCTCTCCCCGAGGAGGAGCGCGGCGCGTTCCTCGCCGAGCTCGGGCTGCACGAGTCCGGACTCGACCGCATGATCACCGCTGGCTACCGCCTGCTCGGCCTCATGTCCTTCCTGACCGCGGGACCGACCGAGGTGCGCGCCTGGACGATCCCCGTCGGCACGAAGGCGCCGCAGGCAGCCGGAAAGATCCACACCGACTTCGAGAAGGGCTTCATCCGCGCGGAGGTCGTCCCGTACGCCGGTCTCGTCGCCGCAGGAGGCTATCCCGGAGCCCGCGAGAAAGGCATCGTCCGGTCCGAAGGCCGCGAATACGTCATGCAGGACGGCGACGTCGTCGTCTTCCGCTTCAACGTCTGACGCCGCCCGGCCCGGGCGGCCGCCGGGAGACTAGTCCTTCAGCCGGATCCCCCGCTCCCCCAGCGTCGACGCGAGGAGCTCGTCCACCCGGCGCGCCAGCGCGTCGAGGTCCCCTTCGTTCTCCAGCACTTCGTCCGCGAGCGCGAGGTACTCCTCTTCCGGGATCTGCACGGCGATGCGCCGGCGCGCCTCGTCCTCCTTCATGCCGCGGGCGGCGAGCCGCGAGATCCGCGCCGCCTCCGAGGCGTGCACGACCCAGACGGCGTCGCACAGGTCGAGGAACCCGGTCTTCACGGGAATCGGCACGTCGAGCGCGACGGCCTTCGCCCCCTTCTCCTTCAGCGCCGCGAGCCGCTCGCCCATCACCGCGAGCACGTGCCGGTGCACGATCGCGCTCAGGCGGTCGAGCGCCGGTCGCTCCTTGAACACGAGCTGGGCCATCCCGCGCCGGTCGAGCGACCCGTCGGAGCGCACGGCCTTCTTCCCGAACGCGGTGGCGATCTCCTCCATCGCGCGCCCCCCGGCCGACGTCACCTCGTGCGAGATCGCGTCCGCGTCGAGCACGGGCACGCCGCGCGCCGCGACCCGCGCAGCGACCGTCGACTTGCCGCTCCCGATGCCCCCCGTGATGCCGATGACGTACATCCGTCCTCCTGGACCGGCGCGCCCGCGCCGCCTACTTCGTCTCGAACCAGCTCGCGCCGGACTTCACGTCGACGCGGAGCGGCACCTTCAGGTCCGCCGCGCCTTCCATGCACTCCTGCAGCAGCGCCGACGCCTCCGCGACCTCCGCCGCGGGCGCCTCGAGGATCAGCTCATCGTGCACCTGCAGGACCAGCCGCGTGCGCATCCCGCGCGCCGCCAGCGCGTCCGCCGTGCGCACCATCGCGATCTTGATGATGTCGGCCGCCGTCCCCTGGAGCGGCGTGTTCATCGCCGCGCGCTCCCCGAACGAGCGCATCTGCCGGTTCGGCGACGCGAGCTCGGGCAGCGGCCGGCGCCGTCCGAACAGCGTCTCGACCCAGCCCGTCCGCTTCGCCTCCTCGACCGTGCGCTCGAGGTACTCCTTCACGGCGGGGAACTGCCGGTAGTAGTCGTCGATGATCCGCTTCGCCTCCGGGATCGACGATCCGATGTCCCGGGAGAGGCTGTACTCGCCGATGCCGTAGAGGATGCCGAAGTTCACGGCCTTGGCGCGCGTGCGCATCGACGGCGTGACGAGATCGAGCGGGACGCGGAAGACCTTCGCGGCGGTCTCGCGGTGGATGTCGACGTTCTCCCGGAACGCGCGCACCATGTCGTCGTCGCCGGAGAAGTGGGCCATCAGCCGGAGCTCGATCTGGGAGTAGTCCGCGTCGATCAGGACCCTTCCGGGCTCCGGGACGAAGGCGCGCCGGATTTCGCGGCCCTGCTCCATGCGCACGGGGATGTTCTGCAGGTTCGGGTCCGTGCTGGAGAGGCGGCCGGTCGCGGTCGCGGTCTGGTGGAAGGTCGTGTGGACGCGGCCGTCCTCGGGCGATACGACCTTGAGGAGGCCGTCGACGAAGGTCGCGCGCAGCTTCGAGACCTGCCGGAACTCGAGGATGCGCGAAACCGCCTCGTGGCGGTCGGCGATCGCCTCGAGCGCATCGGAATCGGTCGAGAATCCGGTCGCCGTCCGCCGCGACGCGGGGAGGCCGAGCCGGACGAAGAGGACATCGGCGAGCTGCTTCGGGGAGTTGATGTTGAACGTGGTGCCGCAGAGCCCGTGGACCTCGGCCTCGAGCTCGGCCTGGCGCTTCAGGAGCTGCTCCGACAGGCCCGCGAGGATGCCGCCGTCGACGCGGAAGCCGACCCGCTCCATGCCGGCGAGCACGCCCGCGAGCGGCATCTCGACGTCCTCGAGGAGGAAGCGGAGGCCCCGCTCCTCGATGGAGCGGCGCTGGATCATCGCGACCGCGCGCGCCTGCAGCGCTGCGGAGGCCGCCGCGAGGCGGGCGCGCGCCGCATCGTCCGCGGTGGGTCCGGAGTCCGGAGGAGCGGCTTTCGACCCTTGGAGGAGAGGCTCCGGCTGCACCAGGGAGAACAGGTCGGTCTGCTCGGGCGCCTTCGGCTTCCCCGCCGCAGGCTCCTCCGCCGCTTCCCCGAACTCGGGCGCCGGTTTCCCCGTCAGCGTCTCGTAGAGGACATGCAGGCTCTTGCGCGTGCTGTCCGAGCCGAGCACGTAGGCGGCGATGCCGGGGTCGAAGAGCGTCCGCGCGACGGTGCCCGTCCTCAGGGACTCCGGGAGGCCCGCCTTGAGGAGCGCCTTCGCGTCCGGACAGGCGAGGAACGCCTTGGGGGCGGAAGCATTCGATGCTTCGGACGTCGCGCCGGAGGGATCCGCGCCGTGCGCGCGGAGGATCTCCCGGATGCCGCTCTCGACTTGCAAGGACGGCAGGATGACGACGGAATCGTCGTTGAATGCGATGCTGCAGGACCCGTCCTGACAACCAGCCAGCGCTTCCGGCACGGCGCCGCGTCCCAAGGCGGCCTGCAGGGCTTCCCGGCCTTCCGTCGGCATCGGCCGAGCGGCCTCCGCATCGCCGGTCGCCGGTCGGGAGATCGAGAACCGCTGCAGGAAGCTGCGGAAGCCCAACCGCTGGAAGACGGGCCTGATCCGCTCCGGGTCCATCGGCTGCAGGCGGAGGGACTCGATCGGGACGTCGACGGGGGCATCCCGGTCGATCGTCGCCAGCCAGCGCGAGAGATCCGCCGACTCCCGGTCCTGCGCGAGGCGCGCGCCCATCGCCGGCTTTTCCCGGGACACCTCGTCCAGCGCAGCGTAGACGCCTTCCAGCGACCCGTAGCGCCGCACGAGCTCCAAGGCGCCCTTCTCCCCGATGCCGTGGACGCCGGGGATGTTGTCCGAGGCGTCGCCCATGATCGATTTCAGCTCGATCAGCTGGCCGGGGTCGAGGCCGTACTTGCCGCGGACCGCGGCCGGGTCGAAGCGCTCCGTCTCGGTGCGTCCGCCCTTCGTCGTGGGCAGCAGGACGGTCACGCGGTCGTCGACGAGCTGCAGCGCGTCGCGGTCGCCGGTCAGGACGAGCACGTGCAAGCCCGCTTCGGCGGCCTTGCGCGACACGGTCCCGATCAGGTCGTCGGCCTCGTAGCCGGCCTTCTCGACCCGCTGCACGCCCATCGCGTCCAGCAGCTCCTTCATGATCGGCATCTGGACGGCGAGGTCGTCGGGCATCGGCCGGCGCGTGGCCTTGTAGTTCGCGTCGCGGAGGTGGCGGAACGTCGGCACGGGGAGGTCGAACGCGGCGCAGGCGTGCGTCGCGCCGGTCTCCTCGAGGAATTTCCAGTAGATCGTGAGGAAGGCGTAGAGCGCGTTCGTCGGGGTGCCGTCGGGCGCGCGGAGTCCGCCCCGGCCGGTCAGTCCGAAGAAGGCCCGGTTCAGGATGCTGTTGGCGTCGATGAGGAGAAGCGTGCCCTCGGCCAATTCCCTACCTTCCCAGATCCACCCGGAGGAGCCGCGCGGCGGCTCCGTCGGCGCTGGACAGGAAGGCGTCCGCGTCCTGGATCCCGATCGCCGCGAAGGCGCTTCCGATGTCCTTCGCATCGATTATCGCAATGCGGAAGGGGGAAGCGCAAGGGGCGAGGGCCGCGGAGACGCGGTCGGCGAGGTCCTGGATTCCTGCGGAGGGCAGCAGGGCCAGCACGGTGAGGCTGCCGTCCGCGTTGAGGTAGCAGCGGAACGCATAGGCGCCGTCGAAGGCGCCGGTGGCGACGGCCGCGTCGTAGGCGGCGGACGGGACGTCCGCGCCGGCCTTGGCGTCGGCGACGAAGCATCTCTTTCCATCGGTGGGAAGGAGGATCGGGTAATGACCGACCAGGGACTCGGCGTTCGTGACGTCGGCCTCGGGACCGGTCGTCTGTCCGCCGCTGGGAGGTTCGTTCGCGTCGGTCGTGGCGCCCTTGTCGGTGAAGGTCGGCGTCGCGGCCGGGCTGAGGGGCGCGAAGAAGCCGCCGCCCGCGAGGAGCCCCGAAGAGAGACCGACCGCGAGGAAGATCGCGAGACCGGCCGCGATCGGCGCATACCGGCGCGTCGACGTGCGGAGGAGGAACGGGACCGGGCGCAGGGCGGACGCGGCGTTCGCCTCGACGGCCTCGCGCTGGATGCGGGCCACGATCCGGTCCGAGAGCCCTTCCGGGGGAAGGGCGGCCTTGCGTGCCGCTGCGAGCGGTGCGAGGGCGGCCAGCGCCTCGCGCTGGGCGGCGACGAAGGCGGCGCAGGAAGGACACGTGGAAACATGGGACTCCCGGTCCTTCCCCGACGGTTCGTCGGAAAGACGGTCCGGCAGCGCCGTCCACATCGTCCTGAATCTCCTGCAAGCGGATCTCATGGGTTCGCGGTTCCTCCTCGATGCCCTTTATACGACGTCAGCCGTACAACGGTTCCATCCTCTTCAGGACCTTCAGCAGCGCGGCGCGCGCCCGGGCCAGCCGCGACTTCACCGTGCCCTCCCGGACGCCGAGCACCCGGGCGACCTCCTGGTAGGAGAGCCCTTCGATGTCGCGCAGGAGGATCACGGTGCGGAATCCCTCGGGGAGCGTTCCGATCGCGGCGCGGACCTTCTCCGCGGACCAGTTCGACGCCGCCGTCTCGTCCTGGAGGGGCGCGTCGTCGACGACCTGGATCCCGACCGCGCCGTCCTCCTCCTCGATCTCCGCGTCGATCGAGACCGTCGGCCGGCGGGAGCGCTGTCGGACGAGGTCGATGCAGGCGTTGCGGGTGATGCGGTACAGCCAGGTCGAGAACGAGGCCTGGTCCCGGTACGTGGCGATCGCGCGGAAGGCCTTGAGGAAGGCCTCCTGCGAGGCGTCCTCCGCGTCCGCGTGGTTCCCGAGGAGGCTGAAGCAGAGGCCGAAGACCTTGGACGAATACCGCACGACGAGCGACTCGAAGGCCTCCCGGTCGCCGGCGGCGGCCTGCGAGACCAGCGTGGCGTCGTCGTTCGCGGTCCGGCCGTCCTGCAACGCGTCACCTCCGGAGCGGAGCCTCTCCCCGCTCAGCACGAATCATAGCTGAAAAGCGGAGAGGGCGTCCGCTGCGCGGCGCCCTCCCCGTCCGTCGTCCTACTCCGGAGGATCAGCCTTCGGTCGGGGCTTCCTCCTCGGCTTTCGGAAGCTCCTCGTCCGCGCCGTGCGGCGGGTCGATCGGCTCGACGTCCTTGATGCTGATGCTGATGCGGCGGGCCTCCGGATTCACGTCCAGGACGCGCGCGTCGACCTCCATGCCTTCCGTGAGCACGTCGCCGGGCTTCGTGAGGCGGTAGTTGGAGATCTGGGAGATGTGGCAGAGGGCGTCGACGCCCGGGGCGATCTCGACGAACGCGCCGAACGGGAACAGGCGGACGACCTTGCCGTGCACGATCGAGCCGACCGGGAACCGCTCCTCGAGGCCGTGGTACGGGTCCTCCTCGGTGCGCTTGAAGCCGAGGGAGATGCGCTTCTTCTCCGGGTCGAAGTCCTTCACGTAGACGTCGATCTCCTCGCCCACCTTGACCACCTCGGACGGGTGGCGGATGCGCTTCCAGGAGAGCTCGGACACGTGCACGAGGCCGTCCACGCCGCCGATGTCGACGAAGGCGCCGAAGTCGGTCAGGCTGCGGACCACGCCGCGGTAGGTGTTGCCGCGCTCGAGCGTCGCCCAGACCTCGTCGGCCTTGGCCTTGCGCTCGGTGTTGAGGAGGGCGCGGCGCGAGCCGGAGACGCGCAGGCGCTTCCGGTCGGGGTCGTACTGGGTGACGAGGATGTCGAACGAGCGGCCCTTGTACTCCTCGAGGTTCTCGACGGGGCCCATCTCGAGCTGGGTGCGGTGGATGTAGATGTCGACGCCGCCGTAGGTGGCGATGATGCCGTCCTTGACCACGTTCACGACCTTGACGTTGATCGGGGTCTTGTCGCGGTAGGCTTCCTCGACGAGGGCCTTGTACTTGCCGAAATCGACGCGCGCCTTCGACAGGAGGATCTCCTTGCCCATCTCGGTGTTGCGGATGCTGCGGACGTACACGTCGATCTCGAGGTGCTCGGCCGCCGCCTTCGCGAGGTCGAAGTCCGGGTCGCCGTCGAACTCGTGCTTCGGGATCCTTCCCTCCGACTTGTCCTTGACGTCGACGTACACGCTGTCGTTGTCGAAGCGGATGATCACGCCCTTGATCGTCGCACCCCTGTGGATCTCCGGGATGTTGTCGATGAAGTCCGTGAAGCTGACGTCGCCGTGTTCCTGCTGACCCATGGGCTCATGCTCGCTCATTGTTCGGATAACCTCCCCGATTCTGCTTTCGGACGTCGATGCTCCCGCCGTGATGCCGACCGTGGCGTCCTTGGGCACTCCTGCCGCAAGAATGGGGTCCAGGTCGCCGAGATCCTCGATGAGGAACGTCGCGTCGCAGCCACTTCGGCAGACCTCGTAAAGCTTCATCGTGTTGGAGCTTTTCCTGCTCCCCACGACGAGCATCATATCCGCCTGAGAGGCGATGATGCGCGCTTCCCGCTGCCGGTCCTCCGTGGTCACACATATTGTATCAAAGATTTCCAGCAATGCAATTCGCTTTTGGAGCGCGTTGCGGATGCCCTCCCACTTCGCGGTCGAGAACGTCGTCTGCGCGACGAGCACGTACGGACCGTCCTCGAGCGGCAGCGCCCCGGCCTCCTCGACGGTCGACACGACGGCGCAGCGCGGCAGGCATTCGCCGAGGATCCCCTCGACCTCGGGGTGCCCCGGGTTCCCCGCGACGACCACGAAGGCGCCCTCGTCGTGGGCCTTCCGGGCGATCCGGTGGATGCGCGTCACGAACGGGCACGTGCAGTCGACGATGTAGGCGTCCTTCGCGGCGAGCGCGTCGCGCGTCGCGGGCGGGATGCCGTGCGTGCGCACGAGGACGCAGGCGCCGGGCGGGATGTCCTCCACGCGGTCGACCAGCGTGAAGCCCTGTCGCACGAGGTCGGAGACGACCTGCTCGTTGTGGATCAGCGCGCCGAGCATGTAGCGCGCACGTCCCCCGATCCCCGGCGCACAGGGGTCTCCCGCTTCGCCGGCGACCTCGTAGGCGCGGTCCACGGCCTTCTTCACGCCGAAGCAGAAGCCGGAGGACTTCGCGATCAGAAGCTTCACGCGCCGGCTCTCCGGAGGACGGCCTCGACGACCTGGTCGACCGTCATGCCCGTGGTGTCGACGAGGAACGCGTCCTCGGCCTGCGCGAGCGGCGCGAGCGCGCGGTGCGCGTCGTTGTAGTCGCGGTATTCGATGTCGCGCCGGACGGCGTCCTGGTCGACGTCCACGGCGCCGCGCTCCTCGAGGTCGAGGACCCGGCGGCGCGTGCGCTCCTCGAGCGAGGCGGACAGGAAGACCTTGCAGGAGGCGTCGGGCAGCACGTAGGTGCCGATGTCGCGGCCGTCCATCACGACGTCGTGGACCGCCGCGATCCGCCGCTGGAGCTCGACCATGCGCAGGCGGACGGCGGGCACGGCGCTGACGTCGGACGCCGCGACGGAGACGTCGGGCGTGCGGATCAGGCCCGTCACGTCCTCGCCGTCGAGCAGGACCCGCTGCGCGCCGTCGGCGAAGCGGATCTCCACGTCGGTGTCCGCGATCATCGCGGGGATCCGCTCGCGGTCCCCTGGCGCGATCCCGAGGCGCAGGGCCTTCAGGCCGGCCGCGCGGTACATCGCGCCGGTGTCGAGATAGAGCCAGCCGAGGCGGCGCGCGACGAGCTTCGCCACCGTGCTCTTCCCGGCCCCGGCCGGGCCGTCGATCGCGACCGCCCGCACTAGTCGGTGCCTCGGCGCTCCGAGAGGGCCGCGTCGTCGTCCTTCTCGTAGACCTGATATTCGTCCCAGATGCGCTCGAGGCGCTCGAAGGTGCTCGCCACGTGCTCGCGGCGCTTCAGGCCGGCGGCGACGATCAGCGCGTTGATCAGGCTGAGCGGCGCGACCAGCGAATCGACGAACGAGGCCATGTCGCTCGGCGCGAGCAGGCAGCAGTCGGCGTTCCGCGCGACGGAGGTGTCGGGCTTGTCGGTGATCGCGACGACCGAGGCGCCCGAGGAGCGTGCGAAGGCCATCGCCCTCACCGTCCGTTTCGAGTACCGCGGGAAGCTGATCGCCACGACGACGTCGCCGGGCCCCGCGCTGAGGATCTGCTCGAACATCTCGCTCACGCTGGTCGTGTGCACCAGGCGGACGTTGTCGAAGACGAGGTTGAAGTAGAAGCCGAGGAAGGCCGCGAGCGGTGCCGAGCTGCGGACGCCGAGGATGTAGATCCGGCGGGCGTCGAGGAGCATCTGGAGGGCGCGGTCGAACGCCGCGGCGTCGACGGTCTCGTGGACCGTCTTCAGCTTCTCGAGATCGGACTGGATCACGCTGTGGAGGACGTCGGCCTCGTCCGCGACCATGACCGACGCGTTCAGGCGCTGGACCGCGGTCAGGCGGCCCTTGAGGTCCTCCTGGAGGGTATGCTGGAAGTGCGGGTACCCCTCATAGCCGAGCTCCATCGCGAAGCGGACGACGGTGGATTCGCTGACGCCGGCTTCCTCGCCGATCCGGGCCGCCGTCATGTACGCGGCGCGCTCGTAGTGGTCGAGCAGGTAGCGCGAGATCGCGCGGTGGCCCTTGCTCATCCCGGGCATCCGGGATTCGATCGTACCGATCAGGTCGGTCCTTCTCTCTTCCATGGCACCTCCGACGCCCCGATTATAGCGGAAAGCCGCCGGGCTGGGAACGGAGGCGCGCCGCCGCGAGCAGGGCGTCGACCTCGTCCGGCGTCAGAAGGCGGCTCCTTCCGGGAGGAAGGCCCTCGAGCCGGAGAGGGCCGTAGCCTGTGCGGCGCAGGGATGCGGCGGGACATCCGACCGCCTCGAGCATGCGGCGGACCTGGCGGTTGCGCCCCTCGTGGATGCGGATCCCGAGGACGCAGCCGTCGGCGCCGCGCGCGAGGATGCGCACGTCGGCGGGCGCGGTCTGGCGCCCGTCGAGCGGGATGCCGGACCGGAGGGCGCGCAGCGCCGCCTCGTCGGGGAACCCGAGGACGCGGGCCTCGTAGGTCTTGTCGACCTCGGAGGACGGGTGGGTCATCCGATGGGCGAAATCGCCGTCGTCGGTCAGGAGGAGCAGGCCCGACGTGTCCCAGTCGAGGCGCCCGACGGGGTACAGGCGCCGCCCGCCGGCGTCCACGAGGTCGAGGACCGTGGGTCGCCCTTCCGGGTCGCGCACGGTCGTCACGTAGCCCTCGGGCTTGTGGAGCATCAGGTGCACGGTTTCGGCCGGAGGACGGACAGCCTTCCCGTCGAAGCGGACGTCGTCGGCCTCGGAGACGTCGCGGGCCGGGTCCCGCACGATCTCCCCGCCCACGGCCACGCGCCCCTCGGCGATCAGCCGCTCGGCGGCGCGACGCGAGGCGACGCCGGCATGGGCGAGATACTTCTGGAGCCTCATGCGTCCGCCGGGCCGGACGACCCGTCCGTGCCGACATCGGCGTCGGCGTCGGTCCCGAACAGGGCCTCGGAGAGCTCGAGGACCTCCTCCGGGTCCGCCGGCGGCAGGTCGGCTTCCGGCAGCGGGGCGGGCGGCTCGGGAATCGCGCCGGGCGGGGCGATCTGGTCGATCGTGATCTGGTTGTCCCTCCGGTTCCCCGCCGCCTCCTCGAGCTGGACCTCGATCTCGCGCAGGGTCCCGTACATCATCATCTCCATCGAAGGCAGGTCGCGGACGCTGCGCAGGCCGAACTCCTGGAGGAACTCCTCCGTCGTCTCGAACAGCGTCGGGCGACCCGGCGCGTCGAGCGTGCCGGCCTCGCGGACGAAACCGCGCTCGATCAGCCGCGCGACGATGCTGTCGCTCGACACGCCGCGGACGCTCTCGACCTGCGCCCGCGTCGCGGGCTGGTTGTAGGCGATGATCGCGAGGGTCTCGTAGGCCGCCTGGGAGAGCGGCGGGCGGGTGCGCGGCTGGTACAGGCGCCGCAGGGGCTCGGCGGCGGTCGGCTTCGTGGACAGGAACCAGGAGCCTTCGGCCTCGCGGACGAGGAGTCCGCGCCGCGGGTCGTTCGCGGCGGATTCGGCCATCTGGGCCAGCACCGAGAGCAGGTCCTCGCGGGCGTGGCCGGTCGCCTCGCAGAGGCGCTCGATGCCGAGCGGCTCTCCCGAGGCGAACAGGACCGCCTCGATCGCCGCCGGGAGCTCGCCCGGCGGGACGCGGTATTCCGGCTCCTCGGCGCTCTCGAACGGCTCGAGGGCGAAGTCCTCGACCGACTGGTGGACGAGGATCGCCTCCGGTTCCGCGGCGATCGGGGCCGCCTCGTTCGGCTCGGTTCCGTCGGGACGGATCATCGGTACTCCTTCCAGGTCTCGCGGACCGGGCCCTCGGGGGCGTCGAACCAGTCGTGGCGTCCGTCGTCGGACGCGCCGAGCGCGGAAAGGCGGATCGGCGCGAAGGGCTCCGGCTGCTCGGCCTCGATGCGGCCGAGGCGCAGGAGCTCGAGGACGGCGAGGAAGCCCGTGACGCGCTCCATGCGCGGCGCGGAAGGCGGGAAGATCTCGGCGAACCAGGCCTTCGTGCGCCCGATGAGCGCCTGCCAGAGCTGGCGCATCTTGTCGCGCATCGAGATCCGCTCGCGCTTCAGGAGATGCACGACCTTCTCGCTCAGGTCGTTGAAGCGGACCGCGTTCCGGTCGCATACCGCGGCGCATGCGGCGTAGAACGCCTCCCGGCTCAGCGGAGGCGCGTCGCCCCGGTCGACGAGCAGCCCGAGGGACTCGGCCGTATCCGGCAGCTTCCGCACGCACGCGCCCCAGGTCGCCTGGCGCGTCCGCAGCTCGTTCGCGAGCGTCTTGCAGCGACGGTACTCGAGCAGGCGCAGGACCAGCTCGTCGCGCGGATCGCCGGCCTCCTCCCCTTCCGCGGCGGGCGCGGCCGGGAGCAGCATCCGGGACTTGATCTGCAGCAGCGTCGCGGCCATGAGCAGGAACTCGCTCGCGATCTCGAGGTCGAGCCGCGCGAGTCCCGCGAGGTAGTCGACGTACTGGTCCGCGATCGCCCCGATCGGGATGTCGTAGATGCTGACGCGGTTCTTCTCGATCAGGTGGAACAGCAGGTCGAGGGGGCCCTCGAAGGCCTCCAGCCGGACGGACGGCGCCGTCAGGGCATCGATCGCCATCAGAAGTCCACTTTCATCGCGCTCCGCACCCGGGCCATCGTGGCCTCGGCCTGGACGGCGGCCTTCGCGGAGCCTTCGAGCAGCTGGGCGCGCAGGCGCGGACGGTCCTTCAGGAGAGCGGTGCGGCGCTCGTGGATCGGCGTGTGGAACGCGGCGACGCGCTCGGCGAGGTTGCGCTTGCACTGGACGCAGCCGATCTCGCCCTTCCGGCAGGCTTCGGCGATCGCGTCGGACTCGTTCTCGCTGAACACCTGGTGGAAGGCGTACACGGAGCAGACCTCGGGATGCCCCGGGTCGTCCTTCCGGATCCGCGCGGGGTCGGTGACCATGCACAGGACCTTCTTGCGGACGGTCTCCGGGTCGTCGGCGAACGCGATCGTGTTCCCGTAGCTCTTGGACATCTTGCGGCCGTCGAGTCCGGGCAGGACCTTCGACTTCGTGAGCAGCGGCTGCGGCTCCGGCAGCACGCTGCCGTAGAAGTGGTTGAACCGGCGGGCGATCTCGCGCGTGAGCTCGAGGTGCGGGAGCTGGTCCTCGCCGACGGGCACGAAGTCCGCGTTGTAGATCAGGATGTCGGCCGCCTGGAGGTTGGGATAGCCCAGGAAGCCGTACGTCGCCGTCGACTCGTCCCCGTTCTTCGCGATCCAGTCCTTGTAGGTCGGGCAGCGCAGGAGCCAGGACAGCGGCGTGCTCATCGAGAACAGCAGGTGGAGCTCGGCGTGCTGCTTCACCGCGGACTGCAGGAACAGGACGCTGCGCTCCGGGTCGAGGCCGCAGGCGAGGTAGTCGGCGTAGATGCCGTAGATGCTCTCCTTCACGCCGGACGTGTCCTCGTAGCCCGTGGTCAGCGCGTGCCAGTCGGCGATGAAGAAGTGGCAGTCGTAGTCGTCCTGCAGGCGCACCCAGTTCTGCAGGGCGCCGAAGTAGTTGCCCAGGTGGATGTTGCCGGTGGAGCGGGTGCCGCTGAGGACGATCTTCTTCGCCATGGTGCCTCCGTGGGTTCAGGGAATCAGGTTGAAGAGGGCCTGGATCGGGAACAGGATCGCGGTCTCGAGCGGGCGGGCGACGAGGTTGATCACGAAGGACAGCCCGCTGCCCGCGAAGAGGACGATCGCGAGGAAGACGAGCCCGATGTACTGCTCGTAGCGCATGACGGCATAGTAGAGGCGGTCCGGGAGGACGGCGCCGAGGACCTTGTAGCCGTCGAGCGGCGGGACGGGCAGCAGGTTGAACACCGCGAGGCTGACGTTCAGGTAGAACATCGCGAGCAGGAAGCCGATGCCCGAGATGTAGGCGGCGCCGCCCGACGTGGAGGTCGAGTAGACCAGCAGGTCGCGTACGGTCCCGGAGGGCAGCCAGCGGGACGCCGGTACGAGCAGGAACGCGGAGCCGGCCGCGAGGATCAGGTTCGAGACCGGGCCCGCGACGCTCACGAGCACGATGCCGCGCTTCATGGGGCCGCGGAAGCGGACGGGGTTGATCGGGACCGGCTTCGCCCAGCCGATGTGCGCGAAGACGACCATGAGGAGTCCGATCCAGTCGACGTGCGCGAGCGGGTTCATCGTCAGGCGCCCGGCCAGGTAGGCGGTGTCGTCGCCCAGCTTCCAGGCGGCCCAGGCGTGCGAACGCTCGTGGAAGGAGATCGAGATCACGAACGCCAGGATGAAGATCAGCGTCTCGAGCAGGTACGCCGGCTGCAGCAGGTTCTGGAGAGAAGAGAACATCGCACGCTCCTACAGGTCGTCCGGCACGACGTCGCACCGGACCAGGTCCTCGAAGGTCTCGCGTCGGACGACCAGGCGGGCCTTCCCGTCCCTGCAGAGCACCATCGCCGGCCGGGGGTTGCGGTTGTAGTTCCCGGCCATCGAATAATTGTACGCCCCGGTCGCGAGCACGGCAAGGAGATCGCCGGTCCGCACCTCGGGCATCATCAGGTTCTCCTGGATCAGGTCGCCCGACTCGCAGCACTTCCCGGCGATCGTGACGGGCGCGGTGCGGGGCGCGAGGGGACGCTCCGCGAGCACGGCGTCGTAGGGCGAGCCGTACAGCGCGTAGCGCGGGTTCTCGTACATGCCGCCGTCGACGGCGACGTACGTGCGGATCTCGGGGATGGTCTTCACCGGCCCGACGGTGTAGAGCGTGACGCCTGCCGACGCGACGATCGACCGGCCCGGCTCGAGGCACAGGAAGGGCTCCGGCAGGCCGTGCTCCGCGCACTTCGCGCGGACGGCGCCCGCGATCGCCTCGATGTAGGCGCCGAAGTCGACGGGGTCGTGCTCCTCGATGTAGCGGATGCCGAAGCCGCCGCCGAGGTTCAGCTCCTCGAGGACGATCCCCGTCCGTCCGCGGACCTGCGCCGCGAAGTCGAGCATCACGCGCGCGGCCTCGAGGAACGGGTCGACGTCGAAGATCTGCGAGCCGATGTGGCAGTGGATGCCGACGAGCCGCACGCCGGGCAGCGCCGCGGCCTTCGCGGCGAGCGCGAGGGCCTCGCCGGTCTCGATCGCGACGCCGAACTTGGAGTCGATCTGCCCGGTCTTCACGAAGTCGTGCGTGTGGGCCTCGATGCCGGGCTTGATGCGCAGCGAGATGTCGGCGACCTTCCCGCGCGCCGCGGCGAGCGCCGACAGCCGCTCCACCTCGAGCGCGTTGTCCGCGACGATGCGCCGGACGCCGGCCGCGAGCGCGGCCTCCAGCTCCTCGGGCGTCTTGTTGTTCCCGTGGAAGAAGACCGTCTTCGGGTCCACGCCCGCGCGGATCGCCGTGAAGAGCTCCCCGCCCGACACGACGTCGACGCCCATCCCCTCGGACGCCGCGACCTTGAGCAGCGCGGTCGTGCAGAGGGCCTTCGAGGCGTAGAGCGCGAGGCCGCGCCCCGCGTAATGCGTCCGGATCGAATCCACGTAGCGGCGGCAGTTCTTCCGGATCGTGCCTTCGTCGAGTACGTAGAGCGGCGTGCCGAACTCGCGGGCCAGGTCGGCGGCGTCGCAGCCGCCGATCGACAGGTTCCCCCGCTCGTTCACCGCCAGGTCGTCGAGGACGAATGCGGACATGGTTCCCCTTCCTCCCGCCGGGTCGCGGCCCGGCGGACCTGCGTCAGGCCTTCTCGACCGACAGCGTGCACGTCTCCCCGTTCACGTCCCATTCCTTCGCGTAGCCGGCGGACCCGGACTCCACGCGCACGGCGAGGACCTCCGCGGCGATCGCGTCCGCGTTGCGGGCGACGACGCCCTCGACGGCCGCATTGCCGGAGACGCGCAGCACGATCCGGTCGACGACCTCGAACCCCGCCTCCTTGCGCATCGTCTGCACCTTGCTGACGACCTCGCGGACGAACCCCTCCTCGATCAGCTCCGGCGTGAGCCGGGTGTCGAGGGAGACCGTGACGTCGCGGTCGGACTCGGTGGACAGGCCTTCGGGCTGCACGGTCTCGACGAGCAGGTCGTCCAGCGTCAGGCGGACCTCCTGCCCGGCCAGGCTCACCTCGAGGAACCCGTCCTTCTTCAGGCGGGCCATCGCATGCGAGCCGTCGAGCGCGGCGAGCACCGGCCCGATCTGCGCGACGAGCCTGCCGAGGCGCGGTCCGAGCGTCCGGAGCTGCGGCTTGAAGCGGTACCCGACGAGCGCGGAGGCGTCCTCCGCGTATTCGAGCGACTTGACGTTCAGCTCGTCGAGCACGAGCGCCTCGTATTCGGCGGGCAGCCGGCGCGGCGCGACGACGCGCATCCCGGCGAGCGGCTGGCGGTTCTTGAGGTTCGCCGCATTGCGGGCGGCGCGGCCCAGCGCGACGATGCGCAGGACGTCGTCCATCACGCGCTCGAGCCGCGCGTCGACGAACGACGGATCCGCGACCGGGTAGTCGCACAGATGAACGCTCTCGGGTGCGGACGGGTCGGCGCCGCGGACGATCGCCTGGTGCACGGACTCGGCCACGAACGGGACGATCGGCGCGGCGAGCCGGTTCACGGTCTCGATGCACGCGTAGAGCGTCATGAAGGCGTCGACCTTGTCCTTCTCGAGGCCCTTGCCCCAGAACCGCTCGCGGTTGCGGCGCACGTACCAGTTGGACAGCTCGTCCGCGAAGTCGCCGATCGCCCGGCCCGCGCCGGTGATGTCGTACCCGTCGAAGCACTCGGTCGCCTTCCCGACGAGGGTGTGCAGGCGGCTGAGGATCCAGCGGTCGATCGCCGGCAGCGCGGCGCGGTCGAGGACGTGCTTCGTCGGGTCGAATCCGTCGAGGCCCGCGTAGAGGCTGAAGAACGCGCAGGTGTTCCAGAACGTCCCGATGAAGCGGCGCTGGCCCTCGGCGACGCTGTCGTCGCTGAAGCGGCTCGGCAGCCAGGGGGCGCTCGCCGTGCAGAAGTACCAGCGGACCGCGTCCGCGCCCTGCCGGTCGAGCACGCTCCACGGGTCGACGACGTTGCCCTTGTGCTTCGACATCTTCTGGCCGTCCTTGTCGAGGACGTGCCCCAGCACGATGCAGTTGCGGAACGGGCTGCGGTCGAAGAGCAGCGTGGAGATGGCCATCAGCGTGTAGAACCAGCCGCGCGTCTGGTCGATCGCCTCCGAGATGAAGTCGGCCGGGAAATTGACCTCGAGCCGGTCCGCGTTCTCGAAGGGATAATGCCATTGGGCGAACGGCATGGAGCCGGAGTCGAACCAGCAGTCGATGACCTCGGGCACGCGCGTCATCGCATCGCCGCACGCCGGGCACTTCAGGTGCACGGCGTCGATGTAGGGCTTGTGGAGCTCGATCTCCGCGGGGCAGTCCAGGGCCATCTCCTTCAGCTCGGCGATGCTGCCGACGAGATGCCGGTGGCCGCAGCCGCAGGTCCAGATCGGCAGCGGCGTGCCCCAGTAGCGCTCGCGCGAGATGCCCCAGTCGATCACGTTCTCGAGGAAGTTGCCGAAGCGGCCGTCTCGGATCGTCTCGGGGTACCACGACACGGTGCGGTTGTTCGCGACCAGGCGGTCGCGGACCGCGGTCATGCGGATGAACCACGAATCGCGGGCGTAGTAGATCAGCGGGGTGTCGCAGCGCCAGCAGAACGGGTAGCTGTGCTCGTAGGGGGCCTTCCGGAGGAGATGCCCCTCGCGCGCGAGCCGCTTCACGAGGCCGGCGTCGGCGTCCTTGCAGAAGACGCCCGCGAAGTCGTCGACCTCGGCCGTCATCGTGCCGTCGAGCCCGACGAACTGGACGAACGGCAGGTCGAAGGCGCGGCCGACGCGCGCGTCGTCCTCGCCGAAGGCAGGCGCGATGTGGACGATGCCCGTGCCGTCGGACAGCGTGACGTAGTTGTCCGCGGTCACGACGAAGCCCTTCTTCCCGGACGCGGCCACGACGTCCTTCGCGTACGGGAAGACCGGCTCGTAGGCGCGGCCGACGAGGTCGCGGCCCTTCATGCGCTTCAGGATGCGGAGCTCCTGGTCGAGCACCTGCGGCGCCAGGACGCCCGCGAGGTAGTATCGCGTCGGACGCTCGGTCCCGTCGAGGTCGCGCGGGACCTCGGCGAGGACGTACTCCTCGTCGGGGTTCACGCACAGGCCGACGTTCGAGGGCAGCGTCCAGGGGGTCGTCGTCCACACGGCGAACCAGGCGTCCTCGCCGGCCGCCTTGAAGCGGACGTAGACGGAGGCGTCCTTGACGTCCTTGTAGCCCTGGGCCACCTCGTGGCTCGAGAGGGCGGTGCCGCAGCGCGGGCAGTACGGAACGACCTTGTAGCCCTTGTAGAGCAGGTCCTGGTCCCAGATGCGCCGGAGCGCCCACCATTCGGACTCGATGTAGTCGTTCTCGTAGGTGACGTAGGGATGCTCCATGTCGGCCCAGAAGCCGACGCGCTCGGAGATGCCCTCCCACTCGGTCTTGTACTTCCAGACGGACTCCTTGCACTTCCGGATGAACGGCTCGACGCCGTAGGCCTCGATCTGCGGTTTCCCGTCGATGCCGAGCTGCTTCTCGACCTCGAGCTCGACCGGCAGGCCGTGCGTGTCCCAGCCGGCCTTGCGCAGGACGCGGCGGCCCTTCATCGTGTGGTAGCGCGGGATCACGTCCTTGATGACGCGCGTCAGGATGTGCCCGATGTGGGGCTTGCCGTTCGCCGTCGGCGGTCCGTCGTAGAAGGTGAATTCCGGCGCGCCCTCGCGGTTCGCGATCGATTTCGCGAAGACGGCGTGCTCCTTCCAGAACGCGAGGACCTCCTTCTCGCGGGCCACGAAATGCATGTCGGTCGCAAGTCTTCGGATCATGGGCTCCTTCCCTTCCTCCGGGTCCCGGAAATGGAACGCGCCCCGTACGCTCTCGCCTACGGGGCGCGGTAACCGCGCGGTGCCACCCGGTCCGGGAACGCGCCGCGGTGCCGCGGACGTCCCCCTCTTCAGTCGTAACGGTGCAGCCCCTTCCGGGGGTTACCGGCCCTTCCTGCCGCCGCCTCTCCCCTACCGGGGGAAGCGGCCTCGTCGGGCGGCTCGCGGGCGATCTTCGGCTGGACGTCCCTGCGCGGCTTCCAGCGCCCCGCGCTCTCTGGGAAGGACGGTTCCGCCTACTGTCCCGGTCGTAGCCGTTCTCGTATCGGATTGGCGCTGATTATAGGCCGACCGGCGCCGGAATTCAAGGCGCCCTCAGGCCACCCGGTTGCGGCCGCCGCCGGCGAGGAAGTCCGCGATGTTGGCGGCGACCTCGGCGACGCAGCGCGTCCGGGATTCGACGCTGGCCCAGGCGACGTGCGGCGTGACCAGCAGCCGGCCGGAGGCGAGCGCCGGGAGGAGCGGGGAATCCGGGGCCATCGGCTCCGCGGTGAGCACGTCGAGGCCGCACAGGGCCGGGCGTCCGGCCGCGAGGGCGCGGGCGAGCGCGGCCTCGTCGACGATGCCCCCGCGCCCGAGATTGAGCAGGATCGCGGTCGGCTTCATCCAGGCGAGCTCGCCGTCGGAGAGCAGGCCGCGCGTCCGGTCGTCCAGGGGCGCATGGATCGAGACGACGTCGCTCGTGCGCAGGATCTCCTCGAGGCCGAGGCGCGGGTAGCGCGGATCGCGGTCGGCGCCGGTCGAGGACCAGTAGACGGGCGCGCAGCCGAAGGCCGCGGCGACGTCCGCGACCTTCCGTCCGATCGCCCCCATCCCGAGGATGCCGAAGCGGAGACCGGCGAGTTCGTGGAACGTCCAGCCGAGATAGCGGAAGGAGGTGTCGCCGACGTAGGCGCCGGAGCGCGCGTAGGCGTCGAAGCGGCTCGTGCGCTCGATGAGCTCGAGGAGCATCGCGAAGGCGTGCTGGACGACGCTGTCCGTCGAGTAGCCGCGCACGTTGCGGACCTGGATGCCGTGCGCGGCGCAATAGGCCTTGTCGACTCCGTCGGTCCCCGTGCCGGTGATGCAGATCAGGCGGAGCCGGTCGGCGCCGGCGAGGTTCCCCTCGTGGAGGCGCGTCTTGTTGCAGACGACGGCGTCGACGCCCCGGAGGCGCTCCGCCACCCGGTCCGGCTCCGTCCAGCCGTGGACGTCGAGGTCCCCGAGCGCGGCGAGCGCGGACAGGTCGAGGTCCCGTCCGACCGTGTCGAGGTCGAGGAAGGCGATGCGCATGGTCTCCTCCTCCGGGCCTCCCCTCTGGCCCGCCTCCACTGTAGTAGAATGGCTGGGGCGGCGCAAGGCGCCGGTCCGGAAGGAGACGCCATGGCCCGCGACCCCCGCGCCCCGAACCCTTCCCCGCACCCGAGTCCGCGCGCCCGCCGAC
>CAIXGU010000227.1 GCA_903919045.1 uncultured Eubacteriales bacterium
CTCAAGGGGGATCGGTACGGGTACGACCTCTCGAGCAGCCTGACCGAGATCATCGCGATCTCGGACGGCACGATCTATCCCATCCTGCGGAGGCTCCGGACCGACGGGTACGTCACGACCTACCTCCAGGAGTCCTCCGGAGGACCTCCGCGCAAGTACTACCAGCTGACCGAGACCGGGCGCCGCGAGCAGAAGGCGCTCGAGGAGGAATGGGCCCATTTCGTGGAACGCGTGGAGTCGATCGTGGCAGGAGGACAGGAAGATGCGTAGGCAGGAATTCATGGACGCCATGCGGAGCCGGCTCTCCGCGCTCGGCAAGTCGTCCCAGGAGGTCGACGACATCCTCGCCGACTTCGAGGAGCATTTCTCGGCGGGTCTCGCCGCCGGCCGCAGCGAGGAGGACGTCGTCGCCGGCATCGGCGATCCGGCCGACCTCGCCGCCCAATACGCCGACGGCGCAGAGTCGGCCCCGCCCCCCTCCCCGCCTCCGCCTCCGACGGGAACGGCAGCGGAGGCGCCCGCTCCGAAGGTCACCGCGGCCGGCGTCGGGCGCGGCGTCCTCGCGGCGATCGCCCTCCTCTTCTTCGACCTGATCCTCGTGATCCCGATCCTCGCGGCGCTCGTCTCCGTCGTCTTCGCGCTGTGGGCCGTCGCGCTCGCGATCGGCGCCGCCGGCATCGGGTGCGTGATCGGCGTCTTCTTCCTCCCCGTCGTCGCCTTCGTCGGCCTGCCGGGCGTGTTCCTGGCCTTCCTCGGCGTCGCGCTCGTCGCGCTCTGCGTGCTCGCCTGCATCGGGATGTACTATGTCAGCAAGGGCTTCGTCCTGCTCGTCAAGGCGATCGTCGTCGCCCAGGCGAGAATCGTGAAGGGGGGTTCCCGATAATGGACCGCATCCGCTCCCGTCTCGGAAAGTCCGTCCTCGCCGTCGTGGTCATCACGTGCGCGGTCATCTTCCTCGTCTTCGGCCTGCTGGGTTCCCTGGGCCTCTTCTTCTCGAACGGCGCGCGCTGGTTCGAGGGGGTCGACTGGTCGAACTTCAATTTCCGCTTCGGCGTCGGGAGAACGGTCGCCGTCGACGATTCCGTCCATCAGGACCTCGCCGGCATCGAGCGCATCGTGATCAAGTCCGTGGCGACCGATCCGGAGATCTCGACCGCCGGTACGCAGCTCGAGGCCACCCTGAAGGGCACCTGCCGGACGTTCTCGGATCCGGTCGACCTCGTGGCCGAGACGTCCGGATCGACCTTGACCGTCCGCTTGAAGTATCCGACCGGCGGCATCACGGGAGAGACGCTCGAATACCGCATCCTGATTCCTGAGACCTATGCCGGCGATCTCTCGGTCGAGACGGTATCGGCGGACGTCGCTCTCGAGGATCCTCCGATCCGGTTCACCGTCAAGGACCTCTCGGCCTCCACGGTCTCCGGGGCCATCCGGGTCTCGGGCATTCCCGCGGTCTCCTACGCATTCAGCACCATATCGGGCCGCATCGCGCTCGACGGAGCGACCGGAGCGGTCGATGCGACCACCGTTTCCGGCGACATCGACGCGACCCTGGCCGAGTCCGTCGCGGTCCGGGCCGAAACCGTCTCGGGCGGCACGACGCTCATCCTGCCCTCGGATGCGGCCTTCTCCGTCGACTTCGAGACCGTTTCCGGAAGCTTCAGCAGTGATTTCAGCCTCTCGATCGTGAAGCAGACCCGCACCGAGACGAAGGGAGCCGTCGGATCGGGCGGTCCGGAACTCAAGGTGGAAAGCGTCTCCGGCCGGCTCGCCCTCCAGAAGGGCTGACGCGGGCCCCTCCTCCCGCGCCGCGCCCGGGGCGCCTCACGCAAAGGGGGCGCCCCTTCGCGTGCGGAGCCCGCGGTATAATGGAAAGGAAGGCGGACACCGGGTCCGCCCCATGACAAGGAGGTCCGCGATGTTCACCTTCGACCTGAACTCCCTGTTCCTCCTCCTCGTCGGCCTCGAGGCCGCCTGGTGGATCCTCTGGATCGGCCTCGCCCTCTCGCGGAGGGCGGTCGCGAACGCCGTGTTCATGATCGTCGCGGGCGCGATCTGGGGCGGGCTCTCCGCGGTCGGCCTGACCGGCCTGCCGGACGGAGGCGCCCTCGTCCTCCTGATCGCCCTGCTGATCCTCCCGTTCCTCGTCCTGCCCGGGATGGTCACGATCATCACCCAGTACCAGCGCGGCGTGCTCTTCCGCTTCGGCCGCCTGGTCAGCGAGCTTCAGCCGGGCCTCAACCTGATCTTCCCGTGGGGCATCGACAAGGTCGTCAAGATCGACCTCCGCACGTTCACGATCGACGTGTCGAAGCAGGAGGTGATCACCAAGGACAACATCCCGGTCCTGGTCGACGCCGTCGTCTACTTCAACATCTTCGACTCGACGCTCGCCGTCACCAAGGTCGCGAACTATACCGTGAGCACGACATTGCTCGGCCAGACGACGCTGCGGGCCATCCTCGGCCAGCACGAGCTCGACGAGATCCTGCAGAAGCGCGCCGAGCTCAACAAGCTGCTCACGGAGCTGCTGGACCGCGACACCGACCCGTGGGGCGTCAAGGTCACGGCCGTCGAGATCAAGAGCATCGAGATCCCCGACTCCATGAAGCGGGCCATGGCGCGACAGGCCGAGTCCGAGCGCGAGCGCCGCGCGAAGGTGATCGCCGCCGACGGCGAGTACCAGGCGTCCGAGCGCCTGGCCGACGCCGCGCGCGTGATCGCGACGCAGCCGGCCTCCCTGCAGCTGCGCTACCTGCAGACGCTCACCGAGATCGCCGTCGAGAAGAACTCGACGATCGTCTTCCCGCTGCCGATCGACCTCGTCTCGTTCTTCATGGACAAGGGGAAGGCGCTCCCCGAGCCTCCGGAGGCGAAGCCGAAGGCGTAGCGCGCGGCGCGCCGCGCGCATCGCCCTGGACGCAGGAGGACCCCGGCCGGACGGCCGGGGTCCTCGTCGTCCGAGGGGCGGTTCGCGGGATGGACCGAAGCCGTCCCGGTCGGGTCGCGTCAGCTCTCGAGCAGGGACTGGTTGAGCAGGGTCTCGAGCCACTCCTGGCGGCCGGACGCGTTGACGATGCGGTCGTGCTCCATGGCGTACGTCTCGAGCTCCTTGAAGCCGACCTTGCCTGCGCGGATGTCCTTGCCGATGCCGGTGGTCCAGCTGGCGTAGCGCTGCGCGACGAACGCGTCGAGCTTGCCGTCCTCGACGATCCGGTTCGCGGCGACGAGGCCCTTCGCGAAGGCGTCCATCCCGGCGATGTGCCCGAGGAAGAGGTCCTTGGGCTCGAACGAGCCGCGGCGGACCTTCGCGTCGAAGTTGAGGCCGCCCTTCGCGAAGCCGCCCATCTTCAGGACCTCGAGCATCGCGAGCGTGGTCTCGTAGAGGTTGGTCGGGAACTGGTCGGTGTCCCAGCCGAGCATCGGGTCGCCCTGGTTCGCGTCGATGCTGCCGAGCATGCCGTTCAGGCGCGCGACGGCGAGGTCGTGCTGGAAGGTGTGGGCGGCGAGCGTCGCATGGTTCGCCTCGACGTTCAGCTTGAAGTGCTTGTCCAGGCCGTTGGCCTTCAGGAATCCGATCACCGTCGCGGCGTCGAAGTCGTACTGGTGCTTCGTGGGCTCCTTGGGCTTGGGCTCGATCAGGAACTGCCCGTCGAAGCCGATCTCCTTCGCGTAGTCCACGGCCATCGACAGGAAGCGCGCGAGGTTCTCGAGCTCGAGGCCCATGTCGGTGTTCAGCAGGGTCTCGTAGCCCTCGCGGCCGCCCCAGAACACGTAGTTCTGGCCGCCGAGCTCCTTCGTCGCCTCCATCGCCTTCTTGACCTGCGCCGCGGCGAAGGCGAACACGTCCGCATTCGGGGACGTCGAGGCGCCGTGCACGAAGCGCGGGTGCGAGAACGCGTTGGTCGTGCCCCAGAGCAGCCGGACATCGCTGCCCTCCATGAGGTCCTTCGTGTAGCGGACGATCGCGTCGAGGTTGCAGTTCGTCTGGAAGAGGCTGTCGGCCTCGGGGGCGATGTCGCGGTCGTGGAAGCAGAAGAACGGCACGCCGAGCTTGCCGCACAGCTCGAAGTTGGCTTCCATCTTGGCCTTCGCGCGGTCGAGCGGATCGGCGACGTCGTCCCACGGCCGGATCATGGTGGCGGAGCCGAACGGATCGGAACCCGTCGCCTGGTACGTGTGCCAGTA
>CAIXGU010000228.1 GCA_903919045.1 uncultured Eubacteriales bacterium
TCCATCTCGGAGGTGATGACGGCTCCGCGTTCGCGCTCGGCCAGCAGTTCGGGGATGTCGTACCGCACCTTCGGCGTGCGGAAGACCATGTCGAATCCGGCCAATGCCTTCAGATAGTCCTTGCCGAGGGACCAGGAGAGGCGAACGCCTTCCGCGGCGAATTCGTCCATGGTGCGCCGGAGGACCTCGTCGGTCGCATCCGCCATGTCGAAGGCCGTGATGTCCGCTCCGAGGCGATGGATGTACCGGATCAGCGGCCGGTTGCTGACGCCGACGCCGAGGACGGCGACCCGCCGGCCTTTCATGGAATGCTTGAAGGAATCGAGCCTACGGTTCATTTCTGCACCCTCCGGGCTAGATTCTACCATATTGCATTTTGATTTTCCGTATAGTAATATGACCATGCCTCGCGGGAGTGGCGGAATTGGCAGACGCGCTAGATTCAGGTTCTAGTAGTCGCAAGGCTGTGCAGGTTCAAGTCCTGTCTTCCGCACCAGACGAGAGGGGCTCCGGAAACGGGGCCCCTTTTCCATCGAGGACGCGGCCCGCATCGAACAGGAGGCCGGAATGACCGAGCGGACGCCGGAAGGGACCCCGGAAGCCGCGGCCGAAGCGGTCGTGCGCATCTCCGTGCGCGACCTGGCCGAGTTCGTCCATCGCTCCGGCGGTCTTTCGCCGCTGGTCTACAGCGGCCTGACCGCGGCCGACGGCTCCCGCACCCACCGGCTGTTCTTCCAGGAAATGGAGCGGCGCCACGCCGAAGGCCGCCTCGCGTGCGAGGTGGCGGTCCGCACCGACCACGCGGCCGCGGGGATGGTCCTGCGCGTCGGCGGACGCGTCGACGCCGTCCTCGAGGAGAACGGCGGGCGGACGGTGCTCGAGGCCAAATCCGTCACCGGCGACTTCGACGCCCTTCCGCCCGGCGGCGACCCCGTGCACTGGGCGCAGGCCCTGCTCTACGCGCACCTCCTCTCGCTCGACCCGTCCGCCCCGCCCGTCCGGCGCGTCGCGATCGTATACGTCGCGGCCGACACGCTGGAGTACCGGGAACTGTCCCGTCCGGCCGACCCCGCGGATCTCGCGCGCTTCTTCGACGAGACGGCGCGGACCTACTGCGACTGGGCGAAGCGGCTCACGGCGCAGCGGGAGCGGCGCGATGCCTCGATCGGCGCGCTCGCCTTCCCCTACCCGTCCGTTCGTCCGGGCCAGCGCCGCTTCATGCAGGAGGTCCTCGGCGCAGTTCGCCGGCGCTCCGCCCTGCTGGTCCAGGCGCCCACCGGCACCGGAAAGACGATCTCGGCCCTCTTCCCCGCCCTGAAGGCCCTGCCGAAGGGCTTCTGCAGCCGCATCTTCTATCTGACGGCGAAGACCTCGACGCGCTTCTCGGCAGAGAAGGCGCTCGACGACCTCCGAGAGCGCGGCCTGTCCCTCAAGGCGGTCACGCTGACCGCCAAGGAGAAGCTCTGCCTCTGCCCCGAGATGTACTGCGACTCCCAGCGCTGCAAGTACGCGACCGGCTACTACGACCGGCTCCGGCCGGCGCTGTCCGACCTGCTCGGGAACGACGCGATCCGCCGCGAGGAGGTCGTGCGCACCGCGCAGGCCTTCGCGCTCTGTCCCTTCGAGCTGTCGCTCGACGCCTCCCTGTACTGCGACTGCGTGATCGCCGACTACAACTACGTCTTCGACCCGCGGATCCGGCTCGAGCGATTCTTCGGCGAGGACGCCGCCGGGTACGCCCTGCTCGTCGACGAGGCGCACAACCTCCCGGACCGCTCCCGCGAGATGCACAGCGCGGCCGTCACCTGGCGCCGGCTCGCGGCCGCGAAGAAGGCGGCCGCCGGCCAGGACCCCGGGATCCTGCGGGCGCTCTCCGCCGTCGAGCGCTACCTCGTGTCGCTCGGCGAGGCGATGAAGGCCGATGCGCCGGGCCTCCCCGCCGTCGAGCCGGGCATCGCGCCGAAGGACGTCGTGTCGATGGGGACCTTCCGCGCCACGCGGGCGCAGCCGGAAGCCCTCGCGGCGGTGCTGCGGCGGCTGGTCGCCACGTGCCGGGACGCGGTCGAGGCGATGGCACCGGGCCGTCCCCGCCGGGTGATCCAGGAATTCCTGTTCGAGGCCTGGTTCTTCCTGCGCGTGCTCGACGAGTTATTCGACGGCACCTACGTCACGACCGCGGACGCCGGACCCGAGGGGCTGGCCGTGCGGCTGATGTGCCTCGACGCGTCGCGGCGGGTGCGCGACGTCTGGCTCGACCGCCACGCCGCCGTGTTCTTCTCCGCCACGATGTCACCGCCCGACTACTTCGCGGGGCTCCTCTGCGGGCCGCGCGCCGAGGACCGGCCGGAGCGCCTGATGCTCTCGTCCCCCTTCCCGCAGGACAACCTCCTGCTCCTCACCGCGGAATCCGTCTCGACGAAGTTCGCCGACCGCCCCGCCTCCCTGCAGGCGGTGGCCGCCTACGTCCGGGAGGCGACGGGCCGGCGCGTCGGCAACTACCTGGTCTACCTGCCGTCCTTCGCCTACCTGAAGGCCGTCGTGGACGCCTATCGGGCGATGCTCCGCGGACCTTCGGCCGGGACGACCGACGTCCTCGTCCAGGAGCAGGGGATGCCGGAAGCGCAGCGCGAGGCCTTCCTCGCGCGCTTCTCCTCCTACGGCGAACGGACGCTGGTCGCCTTCGCCGTGCTCGGCGGCGTGTTCGGGGAAGGCATCGACCTCGTCGGGGAGAAGCTGACGGGCGTGGTGGTGGTCGGCGTCGGGCTGCCGCAGCTGTGCGGCGAGCGCGAGGTGATGAAGGACTATTTCGCGAACGCGCTCGGTTCCGGATTCGAGTTCGCCTACATGTACCCGGGCTTCAACAAGGTGCAGCAGGCGGCCGGCCGCGTCATCCGGACGGACACGGACCGCGGGTTCGTGCTCCTCGTCGACGAGCGCTACGGGCGGCCGGAATACCGGATGCTGTTCCCGGACGATTGGAGGCCGGTCGAGGCCCCGACGCCGAAGGAAGCGGGCGACCGGATCGCGGAGTTCTTCGACGCGGGCTGACGCGGGCTAGGCGTCGGCGGCGGGAGCCGGACCCGACGCGTCCTGCGGCGGCGCACCCTTCGCCGGCGCGGCCGGCTCCTCGAAGGCGGCGATCAGCGCGAGCTTCCCGTATTCCTTCTCCATCCGGTCCTGCACGTACCGTTCCGACAGGCGCGCGAGCGCGCGGCGGACGTCCTCGTCCACGGAGAACGAGAACACGCTCTCCTCGGGCGCCGAGAGGACGTGGCGCAGCGCCGCGAGGACGCCGGCCGGCAGCGGTTCGGAGGCGCCCGCGACCCGCCGGCACGCGTCCTTCGGGCAGACGACGCCGCAGCGGCCGTAGCTGAAGCGGACGGGCGCATCGGCCGGCGGCGGTTCCCCGCAGACGACGCAGGCCTCGAGGCAGGGAGCGAATCCGATGAGGCCCATCAGGCGCATCTCGAAGGCGCGGACGGTCAGCTTCGGATCGCGGTCGGGCCGCGAGAGGGCGTGGAGCGTCCGCAGCGCGAGGCGGTAGATCTCGGGAGCGGGGTCCCCTTCCCGGACGCAATCGAGCACGAGCTCCGCGGCGTGGGCCGCGCAGGTGAGGCGCACAAGGTCGGCCTTCACGGGCGCGAACGCCTCGACGCGCTCGGCGTCGTCGACCACGAAGCGCCCGCCCCGGGCGAAGAGCGAGAAGTCGGTGAGGCTCAGGATCTCCGTGGCGGAGACGAGCCGGCTGTTCTGGCGGCGCGCCCCGCGGGCGGAGGCGGAGAAGCGGCCCTGCTCGGCGGCGAGGAGCGTGAGGATGCGGTCCGCCTCGCCGACGGGCGTCTCTCGGAGGACGAGGGCGCGGACGCGGAGCGGTCCGCCCACGGCGTCAGCGCTCCGGCCCGTAGCCGAGGTCGCGGAGGACCGACCGGTCGTTCTTCCAGTCCTCCTTGGTCTTCACGCGCAGGTCGAGGTGGACGCGGCAGCCCAGCATGCGCTCGATCGCCTCGCGGGATTCCGTGCCGATCCGCTTGATCATCGAGCCGCCCTGGCCGACGAGGATCGCCTTGTGCGTCTCCTTCTCGCAGAGGATGCGGCCCTGGATGCGCACGAAGCGGCGCCCGGAGGTCTCGTCGCCCTCGATGCGTCCGCCGCCCTCGTCGGTCTCCTCGAAGGCCTCGATCTCGACGGCGGTGCCGTGCGGGATCTCCTCGAAGGTGTCGGCCAGGATGCGTTCGCGGACGATCTCGGCGACGAGCATGCGCTCGGTCTGGTCCGTCGAGGTCTCCGGCGGGAAATAGCGCGGGCCTTCCGGCAGGTGCGCGCGGATCTCGGCGAGGAGCGTGTCGACGCCGAAGCCCGTGGAGGCGGAGACCGGGACGATCGCGAGGAAATCGCTGGCGGCGGCGAAGGCGGCCATGATCGGCAGCAGGGTCTCCTTGCGGACCTTGTCGACCTTGTTGATGCACAGCACGACCGGCTTGCCCGCTTCCGTCGCCTTGCGGCAGAACTGACGCTCGTGGCCGTCGGGGCCGGGGCGCGTCGCGTCCGTGATCAGGACCGCGACATCGCTGTCGAGGAAGGCGTCCCAGGCGGAGGCGACCATGAGCTGGCCGAGGCGCGTCGTCGGCTTGTGGAGGCCGGGGGTGTCGACGAAGACGATCTGCGAGGTGCCGTCGTCGACGATGGCCCGGATCGCGTGCCGCGTGGTCTGCGGCTTCGGGGAAACGATCGCGACCCGCAGTCCGGCGAGGCGGTTGACGAGCGTCGACTTGCCGACATTCGCGCGGCCGGCGAGGGCGACGAAGCCGGACCGGAAGACGGCGGCGGGCTCCGGAGCGGACGCCGCGACGGGAGCGACAGGAGCGGAGGAGGCAGCGGCGGCGGGCGGCGGGGTCTTCTTCGGCGGCGGATTCATGCGCGGTCCCTTTCGTATCCGAGGTGCCGGAGCGCTTCGCGCTGCTTCCGGCGCATCCGCGCCTCGCGGCGCGGGTCGTCGTGGTCGTGGCCGAGGAGGTGCAGGACGGAGTGGGCGGTCAGGAACGCGACCTCGCGCTCGACGGAGTGCCCATATCGCGCAGCCTGCGAGACGGCGCGGTCGAGCGAGAGCAGGACGTCGCCGAGGAACAGCCCGGGCGGCGCGGAGGGGCGCGTCGGCGGTTCGACGTCCTCGGTGCGGAGGGGCTCGAGGAACGACCCGTCCCGGAGGTCGAGCATCGGGAACGACAGGACGTCGGTCTCCGCGTCGACGCCTCGCTGTTCGCGGTTGACGGTGCGCATGACGCGGGGTCCGGCGAGGACGAGGTGCACCTCGGGGCGGCACCGCGAGGCCACCGCGCCCTTCGAAGCGGGCGACAGGTCCCAGCAGGCGTCGGCGACGCGCGACGCGATGCGGCGGACCTCCCTGCGGAACGCCGCGTCGAAGCGCGTCTGCCGGTTCTCGAACGTCACCTTCACGGCGCTCACCCCCCTCTTCCTCCAGGGTCAGTGGGAATGCCGGTCGTAGGCGCGGATGATCGACTGCACGAGCGGATTGCGCACGACGTCCCGCTCCGTCAGCTCGACGAACCGGAGTCCCGGCACGTCGTGCAGGACGCGGCGCGCGTCCTTCAGGCCCGAATGGCGGTCGGGCGGGAGGTCGATCTGGGTGATGTCCCCCGTGACGACCATCCGGGAGCGGAAGCCGAGTCGGGTGAGGAACATCTTCATCTGCTCCGGCGTCGTGTTCTGCGCCTCGTCGAGGATGATGAAGGCGTCGTCGAGGGTGCGGCCGCGCATGTACGCGAGCGGCGAGACCTCGATCGCGCCCTTCTCCATGTGCTTCTGGTAGGTCTCCCCGCCCATCAGCTCGTGGAGCGCGTCGTAGAGGGGGCGCATGTAGGGGTCGACCTTGCTCTGGAGGTCGCCCGGCAGGAAGCCGAGCTTCTCGCCCGCCTCGACGGCCGGCCGCGTGAGGATGATGCGCGCGACCTGCTTGTTGCGGAAGGCGTTCACGGCCATCGCCACGGACAGGAAGGTCTTGCCGGTGCCGGCGGGTCCTATTGCGAACGTGACGTCGCAGGCGGCGATCGCCTTGACGAACTCGATCTGCCCGCGGGTCTTGCCCTTGATCGGACGGCCCTTCGCCGTGACGCAGATGCAGTCGGGCGAGTAGCCCTCGACCTGCTCCACGCTGCCGTCGAGCGCGGTCTCGGCGAGGTAGGAGACGATCTGCCCGGTGACGGCCTCGCCGCTCCGCTGGATCTCGAGCAGGCGGCGCACCACGGCTTCGGCCCGCGAGACGGCTTCCTCCTCGCCCTCGATGGCGATGCCGTCCGACTGCGGGTGGAGACGCACCGAAAGGAGCGACTCGATCCGCGATGCGTTCCCGTCGATCTCCCCGAAGAGCGCCGCAGCCTCGTCGGCCCGTTCGATCGCGACCCTGGATTCCATGTTCCTTCGTCCTCCCCGTCCGCCGCGTCAGCCCAGCATATCGGTCCGGGAGGCCGGGCTGTCCTCGCGCAGGCGCGGGATCTCGACCTTGTCGGCCTTCGCGATCGCGAGCTCGATGGAGTAGAACTTCAGCTGGTCGGCCACGCCGTTCAGCATCGTGAGCGCGCGCACCGCATCGTCGGGTCGCGCGATGGCCCGGATCTCGAACGGCTCGTTCGAGGGGAACGGCGTACCGTTGACGACGATGTAGGTGCCGCCCAGGCGGATCTCGGACATCGCGACCATCCGTTCGCCGTTGACGGAGATCGCCTGCGCACCGGCCGCGCGCAGCTCGTTGACGACCGTGCGGACGTCGAGGTCGCGCAGCGAGGAGTCCGCTCCCGCCGTCAGGGTCACGATCACGCCGGGGCCGCTCACGTCCGTGAGGCCCGCGAAGACCTCCGCCTTCTTCTTCTCCGCGAGGATCGCCTTCAGCTGGTCGTCGGTCGACGCGGTCTGGCTCTCGAGCTGGGCGACGTAGTCCTTGAGGGCGGCATATCGGTCCGAGAGCTCCCGGTTGGTCCCCTGGAGGGCGATCAGCTCGTCGCGGAGCTCGTCGGTGCGCTTGTTCTGCAGCAGGAGCTGGTTCTGCGTGGAATTGACGCTTTTCAGCTGGATCGCGACCAGGATGCCGAGCAGGAGGCACACGAAGGCGAAGGACAGGCTCCTCAGGAAGCGGCCGGTCTTGGGGGTCATGGGTTCACCTCCGTGAGGGCGTCGATCAGGGTGTCGACGCGGTCGGCGCCGTCGAAGGCGGGGATCGCGACCTCGTCCTTCCGGACGCTGGTGATGCGGACGCCTTCGGCCTGCCGGTAGCCGAGCGTCTCGTCGGTGCGGATCATGGACAGGAGGAGGTCGGGGTTCCCCACGGCCTCCACGACGTACGGGACGGGGTACTTGATGCCGTTGATGAGGATCGTCGGCCCGTTGCAGATCAGCTCGCTCGTCGGGACGATCCGCTGGCCGTTCACGGAGATCGCGACGGCGCCGCCGGCGCGGAGCAGGTCGACGACCAGGCGGACGTCCGCGTCGTGGATGATGCTGGCGGTCGGGTCCATGTCGGGCGTGCGGAGGTCGGAATCGTCCAGCGTCACGGCGACGCCGGAGCCGGTCACGGCGGTGAATCCGGCCTGCTGGCGCGCTTCGCGCAAGGCGGCGAGCGCCTCGGTGTCGCCGGCGCCCGACAGGATGCTCTCCTGCAGGCTCTCCTTGCGCACCGCCAGCTCGTCCATGCGCGTGCGCAGGTCGGCGAGGTACGCGTTCTCGGAGTCGATCAGGCGCGCGTAGGATTCGTAGTCGAGGCGCGTCGATTCGAGCCTTCGGCGCTCCTCCGCGAGGCTGCGGATCTGCGAGGAGGCGAGGATGCCGAGGATCAGCAGCAGCGCGAAGGCGAGCGCCGTGAAGGTGCGGTCGCGGGTGGTGCGCCGGGCGGACGCAGGGGACGGCGCGGCGGAGTCGGCGCGGCGGCGGCGCGCGTTCATCGGCGGAGCCTCTCGACGAGCGTCGTGAATTCGGGAGGCGGGGGTGCCTCGAAGAGCAGCGCGCGGCCGTCCACGGGATGCTCGAAGCCGAGCCGTCGCGCGTGGAGGGCCTGCCCCTGGAAGGGGATCTCCTTGCGGAGCCCCCCGTAGAGCGGGTCCCCGACGACCGGGTGCCCGATGTGTGCCATGTGGACGCGGATCTGGTGCGTCCGTCCGGTCTCGAGCGTCGCCTCGACGAGCGTGGCGCCGTGGAGGCGCTCGACGGTCCGGAAATGGGTCCGGGCCGGCTTTCCGCCGCGGACAACGGACATCCGCTTGCGGTCGCGCGGGTCGCGTCCGATCGGCGCGTCGATGCGACCGCGCTCTTCCGCGACGGTCCCGACGACGACGGCGTCGTACACCCGCTCGAAGTCGTGGCGGCGGATCCGTTCGGCGACCTGCTCGTGGACCCGGTTGTCCTTGACCACGAGGAGGAGACCGGAGGTGTCCTTGTCGATGCGGTGGACGATGCCGGGACGGATGACGCCGTTCAGGTCGGACAGCCGGTCGCCGCAGTGCGCGAGCAGGGCGTTCACGAGCGTTCCGTCGGCGTGACCGGCCGCGGGGTGCACGACCATGCCGCGCGGCTTGTCCACGACGAGCAGCCAATCGTCCTCGTAGACGATGGAGAGCGGGATCTCCTGCGCCTCGGCCCGGAGCGGCGCGGGCGCGGGGAGGTCGACGGCGACGAGGTCGCCCGCGTCGGGCCGGTCGGACGGCCGGGCCCGTTTCCCGCGCAGGGTGACCCGGCCCTCGTCGAGCAGGCGCCGCGCGTAGGTGCGGGACAGGCCGCCGAGGACCTCGCAGAGAAGGACGTCGATGCGGACGCCTCCGCGAGGAGCCGGGAAGGTGCGCAGGCCCGCCGGTTCCAAGGTCAGCCCTTCCCTCCCTCCGACGCGCCGTCCTTCCTGCGCGCCGGCCACCGCCACGTCGGGAGGTCTTTCGCGAACAGGACGACGATCCCGAGGGCGATCGACGAGCAGACGATCAGCGTGTCGGCGAGATTGAACGTCGGGAAGACGTAGGTCCCGAAGTGGAAGTCGAGGTAGTCCGTGACGCCGCCGAACCGGAGACGGTCGACGAGGTTCCCCATGGAGCCGGCGCAGAGGAAGGCGAGGCACGCGCGGATCCGGCGGTCCGGGTACGTGAGGATCGCGACGATCATGACGAGGCTCGCCACGACCGACACGGTGGCGAGGAGGATCCGCCCCGCATCGCTGTCCGCGAGGAAGCTCCAGGCGGCTCCGGTGTTGGTGCGCAGCGCGAGGTAGAAGAAGCCGTCGATCACCGGACGGGCCTTCGCCGGATCCAGGATCCCCGACAGGTATGCTTTCAAGAGCTGGTCGGCGACGGCGCCGACGATCGCGATCAGGATCCAGACCATGCCCATGTCTCCTCGATTCCACGATAGATGGCGTCCGACGCCGGGTCGGGGACGCCGCGGACGCGGGGGCCGAGCAGGAGTCCGATGGAACGGACGAGCGGAGCCGCCCCCGGGACGGCATCCTTCCGGACCAGCGGCATGAGCGCGGCGGCTCCGGGAAGGAGCGGCGCGAGCGCGGGCCGGATGCCTACATCATAGCGTCCGCGGGTGGACGCGTCCATCATCTGGGCTTCCGTGAGGGCGCGGAAGGCGGCCGGCAGGCCCCGACGGACCAGGGCCGCCGCGAGCGCGGCGGCGACGTCCGCCTCGAAGGTGTCCTTCACGGCGACGATGTCGAGAGGGGACGTGAAAAGAGGACCCGTCGGCACGGCCGTGAGGGAGGGCGTCGCGGACGGATCGGGCGCCGCGGTCGGCGTCGCTTCGGTTCCCCTCCCCTCGATCCTTTCGGCGAGTCCCGCCGAAAGGCCGCGTGCGGATGGGAAGACGGACAGCGAGGATTGGAGCTCGTCCGACCCGAAGACGGCATCGAGCGCCTCCTCGACGGCGGCCCGGCGGACGGGGTCGGTGAGGCGGCGGCCCGCGGCGGTCGACAGGATCGCGGCCACCAGCCGGTCGCCGTCGCAGCGGGCGATCCGGACGTCCTTCCGGAGCGAGTACGTGCGGAAGGTCTCCTCGTCGAGCGGCAGCGCGTCGAGGCCGTCGGAGTGGAAGCGCAGGAGCGCATCCCGGTAGTCCCTGCACTCGACGAGCCGGATCCGCTCCACGCGGCCGGGCGCGGGTCCGGTGCGTTCGAGCAGCACGCCTGCGCCCTTCTCGTAGGCCGCGACGCGGAACGGGCCGGTCCCCGGCATCGGATCCGACGCGGCGGCGGCCTTCCCCTGGGCGCGCGCGGCCGGGACGACCGGGAACCGGAGCAGCCAGGGCAGGCCGGGTTCGGGCGTCGCGAGATCGATCCGGAGCATGTCGGCGGTCACGACCGTGAAGACCGGCTGCAGCGCGGACAGGGCGTCGTGGAGGGCGCCGCTCCCCTGGGCGAGCCACAGGCGTCCGGAGGCCGCGACGTCCTCGGGCGAAAGCGCCGATCCGTCGTGGAAGGCCGCGTCCGTCCGGATCAGGAACGACCAGGAGGTGCCGCCGTCCGCCGACAGCGAGGCGCTGCAGAGCCGCGGGACGGGTCGGTCATCCTCCCCGAGCGCGAACAGGCCCTCGTAGACGAGCGACATCGCGTCGAGGAGCGGCGCGTTCCGGGAACGGAACGGATCGAGCCGGTCGAGCGGCAGCATCCAGAGGCGGAGCGTCCCGGAGATCGGGGCGTCCGTCGGGGTCGCCTCCGTCGGCAGTGACGGCGCAACGGCCGGAGTCGACGTCGGGGACGCGCAACCGGATGCGAGGGACAGCAGGAGGATGAGGGCGAGGAGGGTCCGCGCCGCCTGCACGCGGGTCCGCGCGCCGCGCCGGCGGAGGCCGGCCGGAAACGGCGTCATTCGCTTTCCCGGATGCGACGGATCGAGAGCGCGCGTCCGGTCGACGGGTCGGCCTCGACCAGGACGCCTTCGATGCGGGCCGGACCGCGGGCGACTTCGAATGCGCAAGGGAGGCGGTCGACGATGCGCCGCATCGAGCAGGACTTCTCCATGCCGATGATGCCGTCGGTCGGACCGGTCATGCCGACATCCGTCAGGAAGGCCGTTCCCCGCTCGAGGATGCGCTCGTCGGCCGTGGGCACGTGCGTGTGCGTCCCGACGACGAGCGTCGCGCGCCCGTCGACGAACTCGGCCATCACGTTCTTCTCCGACGACGCCTCGGCGTGGAAGTCGATCACGGTGATGCGGCAGCCCTTCTCGCGCCGGGTGCCCTCGAGCAGGGCGTCGATCGTCGCGAAGGGGTCGTCCGCCGGCTCCATGGCGATCCGTCCGAGCAGGTTCGCGACGAGGACCGGGATGCCGCCGACGTCGAGGAAGGCATACCCCTTCCCCGGCCAGGCCGCCGGGCCGTTCAGGGGCCGGACGAGGAACGGCTCGGATTCGATCGACGAGAGGAGCTCATGGCGGGACCACGTGTGGTTGCCGAGGGTGATGCAGTCGACGCCCGCCGCCCGGATCTCCCGCGCGATCGGCAGGCTGATGCCGAGCCCCGCGGCGGCGTTCTCGCCGTTCGCGATGCAGACGTCGACCGAGAGGGCCTTGCGCAAGGCGGGCAGGCGGTCCTTGAGGATCCGCCTGCCCGGATTTCCGACGATGTCGCCGAGGAAGAGGATGTTCACCCGGAGCCTCCGCTCTACTTCGCGTACTCCATGGCGCGCGACTCGCGGATGATGTGGACCTTGATCTGGCCGGGATAGTCGAGCTCCTCCTCGATCCGGCGGGCGATCTCGCGCGCCTTGAGGATCATGTCGTCATCCCGGACGGTCTCCGGCTTCACCATCACCCGGATCTCGCGTCCGGCCTGGATCGCGTAGGACTTCTCCACGCCTTCGAACGAGTTGGCGATCTCCTCGAGCTTCTGGATGCGCTTGATGTAGGCCTCGAGATTCTCGCGGCGGGCGCCCGGGCGCGCGGCGGAGATCGCATCGGCGGCCGCGACCAGCACGGAGATCAGGGAGTTCGGCTCCTCGTCCCCGTGGTGGGACATGATCGCGTTGATCACCTCGGGGCCTTCCTTGTACTTCCGGGCGAGCTCGGCGCCGAGCGTGATGTGCGAGCCCTCCATCTCGAAGTCGGCGGCCTTGCCGATGTCGTGCAGGAGACCGGCGCGCTTGGCCATCATGACGTCCAGCCCGAGCTCGGAGGCCATCATGCCGGCGAGCCAGCAGACCTCGACCACGTGCTGGAGCACGTTCTGGCCGTAGCTCGTGCGGTAGCGCAGGCGGCCGAGCAGCTTCAGGATCTCGGGGTGCAGCCCCATGATGCCGGTGTCGAAGGCGACGCGGTCGCCCTCCTGCCGGATCGTCTGCTCGACTTCCTTTCGGGCCTTGTCGGCCATCTCCTCGATGCGCGCCGGGTGGATGCGTCCGTCCTGGATCAGCTTCTCGAGCGTGATCCGGGCGATCTCGCGGCGGATCGGGTCGAAGCTCGATAGGACGACGGCCTCCGGGGTGTCGTCGATGATGAGGTCGACGCCCGTGAGCGTCTCGATCGCGCGGATGTTGCGGCCTTCGCGGCCGATGATCCGTCCCTTCATCTCGTCGCTCGGGAGGGCGACGACCGAGACGGTGTTCTCCGATACGTAGTCGGCCGCGTAGCGCTGGATCGCGCCCACGATGATCTCGCGGGCCTTCTCGTTGGCGGACTCCTTGGCTTCTTCCTCCATGGAGCGGAGCATGACGGCCATGTCGTGGCGGTAGTCGTTGCGCGCGGTCTCCAGCACCTGGCTGCGGGCGTCATCGAGGCTGAGCCCGGACACGCGCTCCAGCTCGAGCACCTTCTGGCGCTCGAGCTCCTTGGCCTTCTCCTCGATCCTCTGGACGTCGCGGAAGCGCTCGTCCAGTTGTTCGTCCTTCGCTTCGAGCGACTCGAGCTTGCGGTCGAGGGACTCCTCCTTCTGCTCGAGGCGCGTCTTCTCCCTGGCGATCTCCTGCTTCCGGTCCTTGAGGTCCTTCTCGAGCTCGAGACGGCTCTTGTGGATCTCCTCCTTGGCCTGGAGGAGCAGCTCCTTCTTCCGGTTCTCCCCTGCCTTCTGCGCTTCGGCCAGGAGCTTCTGCGCCTGCTGCTCGGAGTTCTCGATCGATTCCTTCAGCTTCCTGCGGCTGCTGTTCAGTCCGATCCGGTTGACGACCGCGGCTCCGACGGCTCCGACGAGCACGCCTGCGACCGCGGATACGGCGATCTGAATGACGTCGTTGATGTCAAACACCTCCCTGTATGCTCTTTTCAAAGTGCAAGCCCGTTGCCGGCGCTTGGTCACCTAGTCCATTCATTCTATAGAACCGGTCCATCCTAGTCAACCGAACCGGAGGCGCGGGAACCGGCGTCCGGACGCCCTCCCCGCGGCCCGGCGCGCCGCTCCGCCGCCCTCGCGCGGCCCCCACCGCTTGCATGCCGACGGCGGCTCGTGCATGGTGGAGGCATGGACCTGACGCTCTTCCTGACCGTCCCGCCGGAGGATGACGGTCGCCGCGCCGTCGATGCGCTGCGAACGCGCCTCGGCGTCTCGCGGACGCTCGCGAAGCGGATCCGCCTGTACGGAGGTCTCCTGCGCAACGGCGCGCCCTGCCGGATGCGCGACCCCGTGCAGGCGGGAGACGTCCTCGAGGCGCGCCTGCCTGCCGCCCCCGGCGCGGAGGCTTGCTCCGCCGGCGGGCCCGAGGCGGGAGCCGCCGGCTCCGGAGCCGACCCGTCCCTCGCAGCGGAGCGCGCCGCGACGGACGCTGCGTTCACAGCGGACGGGGGACGGATCCCGTACCTCGACGACCGGATCTGCGTCGCCGACAAGCCGGCCGGCTGGCTGACGCACCCGACCCGCCGCGAGCGCCGCTCGTTGACCGAGGTCGTCGCCTTCCGCACCGGAGCATCGACCGTCCACCCCGTGAGCCGCCTCGACCGCGGCACGTCGGGGCTCCTCGTCATCGCCCTCGACGCCTATTCCGCGAACGCGCTCGCCCGGTCGTCGCGCGAAGGCGACGGCGTCCGCGAATACCTGGGATGGGTCGAAGGGATCCCCGACCCGCCGATCGGGACGATCGACGTCCCGATCGCCCATGACGCGACGTCGGGTCCCCGCCGGACGACCGCCCCGGAAGGTCGGCCGTCGACGACCGAATACGCGCTGGTGCGCACCGACTTCTCCGTCGAGGCGCCGGGTACGGCCGGCCGCGCCGTCTCGCTCGTCCGGTTCCGCCTGCGGTCCGGCCGGACGCACCAGATCCGCGTCCATGCGCTCCATGCGGGCTTCCCGCTCGTCGGGGACCCGCTCTACGGCGGGAACGCGGAAGGCAGCCCCGACGGAGCGGCCCATCCTTCCCTGCACGCGGCGCGTCTCGTCGTGCGCCACCCGATCGACGGCAGGATCCTGGAATTCGAAAGCCCGATGCCGGACGCGAAGGACCCGACCCGGCAGGGTCGCGGCTGCGGCTAGCCTTCGGCCTCGCTGCGGATCCGGCTCCGGGAGGCGTCGGCATGCCCCAGAAGGCGCTCCGCGAGGTCCAGCGCCTCCGATTCCCCCGTGCCGCCCGACAGCAGGCGCGCGAGCTCGGCGCGCCGCTCCGCTCGGTCGAGGGCGCGCAGCGAAGTCCAGGTCCGCTGCCCGTCCGTCGTCTTCTCGATCAGGATCTGGTGGTCCGCCATCGCGGCGATCTGGGCCATGTGCGTGACGCAGATCACCTGGTGAGAACCGGCGAGCCGCGAGAGCTTCTCGCCGACGCTGCCGGCCGTGCGGCCGCTGATGCCCGTGTCGACCTCGTCGAAGATCAGCACGGGGATCCGGTCCGCGTCCGCGAGGATCGCCTTGATCGCCAGCATGATCCGGGCCGCCTCTCCGCCCGACGCGATGCGCGCGAGCGGCTTGAGGGGCTCCCCGGGGTTCGGCGAGATCAGGAACTCGACCTGGTCGGTTCCGGTGCGCAGGAAGCGCGGCGCGGGCCGTTCCTCCTCCTCCTTCGCCTCGTTCGCCGGGGCGATGCGCACCGCGAACCGCACGCCGCGCATTCCGAGCGTCTCGAGCTCCGCGCCGATGCGCGACGAGATGCGCTCGGAGGCTTCGGTACGCAGCCGCGTGAGGACGGCGGCCTTCGCGAGGAGGACCTCCGTCTGGGCGATCGATTCCTTCTCGAGCCGCGCATGCTCGGCTTCGCCGTCCTCGAGCGCGGCAAGGCGGCGCGCGGCGTTCTCGAGGTAGCGGGCGACCTCGGCGAGCGTGCCGCCGTATTTCTTCTTGAGCCGGAACAGCAGATCGAGGCGCTCGTCGATCTGCTCGAGCTCGCCCGGCTTGACCTCGATTCCCTCGACCAGGCGCCGGAGCCCCGCTGCGGAGGTCTCGACGGCCATCCTGGCCTCTTCGAGCGCGGCGCGGTGCTCCTCGGCCTTCGCGAGGCTCCGCGCCGCGGTCTCCACGCGTGCGACGGCCGACGCGAGGGCGGCGGAGACGGACGCTTCCCCCTCTCCTTCGAGGATCTCGTAGGCGGCCTCGAGGGACTCGATGATCCGTCCGGCGTTCGCGACGACCTTCCGCCGCGAGGCCAGGCGCTCGTCCTCGTCGGGGCGGATCCCGGCCCGCTGGATCTCGTCGACCTGATAGCGGAGGAGGTCCAGCGTGCGCTCGCGTTCGGCCGGATCCGATCCGAGCTCCTCCATCCGGCGACGGATCGCCTGCAGCCGGTCGAATTCCGCACCATAGTCCGCGAGGGCGGCCTGGATCGGCTCGCCGATCGAACGGTCGAGAAGCGCGAGGTGCGTTTCGGGCCGGAAGATCGCCTGGTTGTCGTTCTGGCCGTGGATGTCGACGAGGTAGGACAGGAGCTCCCGGAGCACCGCGAGCGGAACCATGCGGCCGTTCACGCGGCAGAGGCTGCGGCCGTTCGCCGAGATCTCGCGGCCGACATACAGCTCATCCCCCTCGTCGAGACGCAGGCCGGTCGACTCCGCGAAGTCGGACGGGATCCGGTCGGAGACGCCCCGGAACACGGCCTCGAGGACCGCCGTCTCCGATCCGCTGCGCACCATGTCGCGTCCCGTCCGCTCGCCCGCGATCGCGGAGATCGCATCGATGACGATCGATTTGCCGGCGCCCGTTTCACCTGTAAGGACGTTCAGTCCTGCAAACGGCAGGATCTCGACGCGGTCGATCAGAGCGAAGTCCCGGATCTCGAGCCGGACCAGCATCAGGCGCCGTCCTCCGCTTCCAGCCCCATCATCCGGCGGATACGACCGCGCAGGGCGTTCGCGGCGTCTTCGGAGCGGGTCACGGCCACGACGGTGTCGTCGCCGGCGATCGAGCCGAGCAGGTCCGGCATGCGCATCGCGTCGAGCGCGGAGGCGCATCCCTGGGCCATCCCGGGCAGCGTCCGCAGGACGACGAGGTTGAGGGCGCAGTCGCACGACACGGCGGCCTCGGAGAAGACCTTGAGCAGGCGCCCGGGCGAGACCTCGCCCGTCCGCTCCATCGGCACGTACTTCTGGGAGCCGTCCGCGGCCACGACCTTGATCACGCCGAGCTCCTTGATGTCGCGCGAGACGGTCGCCTGCGTGACCGCGAGGCCCTGGGCGACGAGCGCCGCGACGAGGTCCTCCTGCGTCGCGATCGGCGTGGACTCGATCAGGGCGAGGAGTCGGGCCTGGCGCTCACGCTTGGTCATTGTCCCGGCCTCCCCTCGCATAGAGCTTCCTGGGCATCGAGCCGAAGAAGTCCGAGGGGCCGAGACGCAGCAGGCGCAGCGGGCGCTCGGCGCGTCGTACGGACACCCGGTCGCCCGGCGAGAGCAGCGTCTCCGTGCGGCCGTCGACCGTCAGCACGGCGTCGTAGGGGTAATCGCAGACCACGGCCTCGGCCTCGCCGTCGCCCGACGTGACGTAGCTGCGGTTGTGCAGCGTGTGCGGGCAGATCGGCGTGACGAGGATCAGCGACAGGTCGGGCCGGAGGATCGGCCCCCCCGAGGACAGCGAATAGCCGGTCGACCCGGTCGGGCTCGAGAGGATCAGGCCGTCGCCGGGCACGGTCTCGACGTGGCGGCCGTCGATGAAGAGATCCAGCGTGAGGATGCGCGAGATGCCGCCGCGGGACACGACGGCGTCGTTGAGCGCGACGTGGCGGCTCTTCACGCCCCCCTCGGCGTCCCGCGCGGTCACGTCCAGCATCATGCGCTCCTCGATCCGGAAGCATCCGTCGAGGATCGACCGGACCGCCCGGGGGAGCTCCGACGGCTGGATCTCGGCGAGGAAGCCGAGGCTGCCGAGGTTCACGCCCACCAGCGGGACGCCGGTCAGGGAGTGGCTCTGGACGGCGGACAGGAAGGTCCCGTCGCCGCCGAGGCACAGGATCGCGTCGCAGGACGCGTAATGGGCGAAGTCCAGGCCGGGGGCGCCGTCGAGCGGCGTGCCTTCGTATTCGGCGCCGGCGACCGGCGTTCCGCCGGCCTGCGCGATCTCGCGGGACGCCGCGAGGGCGACGCCGAAGCCCGGGTCCTTGAGGGGGTTGGAGATGATGCCGATCCTCACGACGACCCTGCCTCCCGGCCTCCCGGCGCCTGCGGCGCGGACCTCCGACGGATTCGTGCATGATTATACATCACGCCTTGGGGCTTTCCAACGCGGCGCGGACCGCCGAAACCGCGCTTTTCCGGACATCCTGCGACAGGATCGCGCATTGCCCGGGCGAAAGCTCGGGGTGCGCGACGGCGAGCGCGAGGTACTCGGCGTTGCCGTCCCCGCCGCGGACCGGAGAGGGCAGCAGGCCCGTGCTGACGAGGTGCGACCGGTTCATCGCGTCGATCACGGATTCGACCGCGCGCAGGTGGTCGTCGGCGCCCCGGACGATCCCGCCCTTCCCCACCGCGGCCCGCCCCGCTTCGAACTGGGGCTTCACGAGGCACACGACCGGCCCGCCGGGCGGCGCGAGGGCCGCCAGCGCGGGGAGGACCGAGGCGAGCGCGATGAACGAGAGGTCGGCGACCACGACGTCGGGCGGCGGTTCGAGGTCGGCGCGGCGCAGCGATCGGATATCCGTCCCTTCGCGGGAGCGGACGCGGGGGTCGGCGGCGATCCGCGGGTCGAGCTGCCCGTGTCCGACGTCGACCGCATGGACCATCCGCGCCCCGTGCAGGAGCGCGCAATGCGTGAAGCCGCCGGTCGAGGCGCCGGCGTCGAGGACGACGAGCCCCTCGAGGGAGAGGCCGAAGGCCGAAAGGGCGCGCTCCAGCTTCATCCCTCCCCGGCTGACGTATTTCCCGGTCTCCTTGACGATCCGGAGATCCGCCCCATGCAGGACGGGCTCCGCGGGCTTGCGGACGATCCGTCCGTCGACGGCGACCGCGCCCTCCTCCACGGCCCGCTGCGCCTTCTCGCGGCTCGTGAAGAGACCGCGCGCGACGAGGAGCCGGTCGAGGCGCTCCCGCGCACCGGAGGCCACGCGTCAGCGCGCCCCCTTGTCCGCGCGGAGCCGGCGGAGGAGATCGGCGAGCGACGCGGCGTCCATCGATTCCTGCCGGTAGAGCTGCTCGCGGGTCCCCTGATGCAGCGGCAGGTCGCGGCAGGCGGCGCGTGCGACGAGCGCCGGGATCCCGTCGGCCTCCAAGGCGGCCAGGAAGGCCTGCCCGAAGCCGCCCGCCTCGGTGCCGTCCTCGGCGACGAGCACGGCGCCGGTGCGGCGCACGGCCTCGCCGAGGGCCTTGCGATTGAAGGGCTTGACCCGTCGGACGTCGAGGACGTCCACGGAGATGCCTTCCTTCTCGAGCGCTCCAGCGGCTTCGAGGGCGCGTTCCGCCATCGTGCCCACGCAGACGGCGGTGACGTCGACGTCGACGACGGCGCGGAGGCGGCGCGGGAACGGGAACGGCGCCGACGGGACCTCGTCCGGAAGCAGCGTTTCCCGGCCCTTTCCGCGCGGGTACCGGATCGCGACGGGGCCCTTCGCCTCGGAGACGGCGTACGCGAGCATCGTCCGCAGCTCGCGGTAGTCGCTCGGCGCGAGGATCTCGAGTCCGGGGACGCTCGCGAGGAACGCGAGGTCGTACAGCCCCTGGTGGGTCTCTCCGTCCTCCCCGACGATGCCGGCGCGGTCGATCGCGAGGACGAGATGGAGGTCCTGCAGCGCGATGTCGTGGATCACCTGGTCGAAAGCGCGCTGGAGGAACGTCGAGTAGATCGCGACCACCGGCACGAGGCCGACCGCGGCCATCCCGGCGGCCATCGACAGGGCGTGCTGCTCGGCGATGCCGACATCGAAGAAGCGCGAAGGGAAGCGTTCGGCGAACGAGTCGAGGCCCGTCCCGATGCGCATCGCGGCGGAGACGGCGACGACCTCGGGGTGCGTCGCGGCGAGGTCCGCGAGAGCGTACCCGAACACGTCGGAGAACGAGCCGGCAGCGGCCGGGGCGGTCGCGGAGGCGCCGGCCGCGGTCGATGAGCCGTTCTTCCCGCCCACGCCGTTCTCGACGACGAACGGGGCGACCCCGTGGTAGACGTCCGGATTGATCTCCGCGTACTCGTAGCCTCGACCCTTCTGCGTCACGACATGGAGGAGGACGGGGCCCTTCATCGCACGCACCGCCGCGAGGTGCCGCTCGAGCTCGGCGAGGTCGTGCCCGTCGACCGGCCCGTAGTATCGGTACCCGAAGTCCTCGAAAACGACTTTCCGCGAGCGGATGAGCGTGCGCCCGGTCATCTTCGCGAATTCCCACGCGCGGGCGAGGAAGCGGCCGACGAGCGGCACGCGCTTCAGCGACGCGTCGACCCGGCCCCTCAGGCGGCGGTAGCGCGGCGAGATGCGGATGCTCTCCAGGTGCTTGGACAGGCTCCCGACGTTGCGGTTGATCGACATCTGGTTGTCGTTGAGGACGACGAGGAGGTCCTCGCCCGCCTGGCCGCCATCGTTCAGCGCCTCGAGGGCGACGCCGCCCGTGAGAGCGCCGTCCCCGATCACGGCCACGGCCCGGGCCGGCCGGCCCTGGATCCGCGCCGCGCGGCACATGCCGAGCGCGACCGAGATCGACGTGCTGCTGTGGCCCGTGTTGAAGGCGTCGTAGGGGCTCTCCTCCCGCTTCGGGAAGCCGGAAAGGCCGTCCTTCCGACGCAGCGTCGGGAAGGCGGCGCAGCGTCCCGTGAGCATCTTGTAGGCGTAGGTCTGGTGCCCGACGTCCCAGACGATCGGCGTCTCGATCGGGTCGAATCCGCGCAGGAGCGCGATCGTCAGCTCGACGACGCCGAGGTTCGAGGCCAGATGCCCACCGTTGGTCGCGACCGTCGCGAGGATGCGGCGGCGGATCTCCTCGGCGAGCGCCGGCAGCTCCTTCGCCGGAAGCGCCGCGACGTCCGAGGGGCACTGGATCCTGTCGAGGATGCCGTCCATGCGCTCTCCCCTACTTCCGGCGCTCGAGCTGGTAGCGCACGAGCCCGCGCAGGAACTCGGGATCGAAGCCCTCGCGCTCGAGGTCGTCGAGCGCCTCGGACGCGCGCCGGGACTCCTCGGCGAGCCGCACGGACGCGCCGTCCGCGCCGAAGAGCGTGACGAACGTGGTCTTGCCCGCCTTCGCGTCCTTTCCGGGCGTCTTCCCGATCTCCGCGGCCTCGGCCGTCACGTCGAGCAGGTCGTCCTTGATCTGGAACGCGAGCCCGAGCGCCGAGGCGAAGCGCGAGACGGCGTCGCGCGCCGCGTCGGGAGCGCCGGCGAGGTGGGCCGCCGCGACCGCGGGTGCGCGCAGCAGGGCGCCCGTCTTCATCCGGTGCATCGCCTCGAGCGAGGCGGCGTCGAGCGCGCGCCCCTCCCCGGCGACGTCGACGGTCTGCCCGCCGACCATCCCGAGGTGTCCGGCCGCCCGGGCGATCTCCGCCTGCGCGCGCAAGGCGCCGGCGATGCCGCCGGGCACGCTCCGGGCGCCGTCGGCCGTCTCGAGGCAGGCCCGGGCCATCGTCTCGTACGCGAGATTGAGCAGCGCGTCGCCGGCGAGCACGGCCACCGCCTCGCCGTAGACCTTGTGGCAGGTCGGGCGCCCGCGCCGGAAGTCGTCGTCGTCCATGCAGGGAAGGTCGTCATGGATCAGCGAATACGTGTGGATCATCTCCAGCGCGCTGGCGTACGGAAGCGCCGCCTCCGGAGGGCAGCCCAGCAGGCGCGCCGTCGCAAGGGCCAGGACGGGCCGGATGCGCTTGCCGCCGGCGAGCAGGCTGTACCGGGCCGCCTCCGCCACGAGCGGGGCCGGGTGCGGGCCGGGAACGGCGAACGCTTCCGCGAGGGCCTTCTCGACGAAGTCCGCGAGGCACGCGTAGTCGTCCCGGAACTCCTGGGCGTCCGGCATCGGTCAGCTCTCCCGCTCCGCGAACGGGGCCTCGGCCAGACCGCCTTCCGGGGTCCCGACGAGCTGCACGATCCTTTTCTCCGTCTCGTCGAGCTTCTTCGCGCACAGCTTGGACAGCTCGACCCCGCGCTGGAACAGCGCGATCGACTCGTCCAGGGTGGGTTCCCCGGACTCCATGCGCCGCACGAGCGCCTCGAGCTCCTTCATCGCTTCCTCGAACGTCATCTCCGCCATCGGGCACCCTCCCGGACCGGTCCCGCCGGTCCCGTCAACCTTCCGCCGGCGCGCCGCCGCGCACCGTCCGCACCTCGCAGCCGAGCACGCCGTCCCGCAGGACCACGTCGAGCCGGTCTCCCGGCCGCGCGGCTTCCGCCGACGTCACGGGGCGCCCGGTCGCGGGATCCGTCACGAGCCCGTAGCCCCGCGACAGGACCTTCAGCGGGCTCAGCGCGTCCAGCTTCGCAGCCAGCGCCGATACGCGGCCCCGTTCGGTCGCGCTCCGCTTCCCGAGGGCCGCCGCCATGCTCCGGGCCGCCTGGTCGAGCCGCATGCGGCGCCGCTCGATTCCCTCGAGCGGACGCACGAAGGCGGCGCTGGCCATCGCCCGGCCGAGCCGCATCCTCGACACCTCGAGCCGGCGGTCCAAACCCTTCGCGAGACGGTGCCGGAAGTCGCGCACGGACGCGTGCAGATCGGCCTTCACCGGCATCACGAGCTCGGCGGCCGCCGACGGCGTCGCCGCGCGCACGTCCGCGACGAAGTCGCAGATCGTGAAGTCCGTCTCGTGCCCGACGGCGGACACGACCGGGATCCGCGACGCGGCGATCGCCCGCGCGAGCCCCTCGTCGTTGAACGCCCACAGGTCCTCCATCGAACCGCCGCCCCGGCCGACGATGATCACGTCGACGTCGCCCCGCGCGTTGAAGGTCCGCACCGCTTCCGCAATCTCCGATGCGGCGCCGGGGCCCTGCACGGGCACGGGGATCAATGTCAGGCGGAAGTTCGGGAACCGGCGTCCGAGGACCGTGAGGATGTCGCGGATCACGGCGCCCGACGGCGAGGTCGCCACGCCGACGGTCCGCGGCAGGAACGGCAGCGGCTTCTTCCGGTCCGCATCGAACAGGCCCTCGTCCGCGAGTCGCTTCTTCCGCTGCTCGAAGGCGAGGAAAAGGTCGCCGACGCCGTCGGCGCCCATCTCGGAGACGATCAGCTGGTACTTCCCGCTCTGCTCGTACAGGGACGCGCGCGCCGTGACGACGACCCGAAGGCCGTCGGAAACCGCGAACCGCAGCCCCTGTGCGCTCGAGCGGAACATCACGCAGGACACCGAAGCTTCCTCGTCCTTCAGGGAGAAGTACAGGTGCCCCGACGGATAGGCCTTGAACCCGGACACCTCGCCCTTCACGAGCACGGAGGAAAGACGCGCGTCGGACTCGAGGAGGCCCTTCACGTAACGATTGAGCTCGGAGACGGACAGGGGCGCGCTCATCGATCCTCGGCCGGAGCAAGCTTCCCGAGCACGGCGTTGATGTAGCCCCGCGACTCCTCGGCCGCGTACTTGCGCGCGAGCTCGACGGCCTCGTTCACGGCCACGCTGAAGGGCACGTCCTTCCGCCGGGTGATCTCGAACGCGGCGATGCGAAGGATCGTGAGGTCGACGCGCGGCAGGCGGTTCGCCGTCCACCCCTTGAGGTGCACGGAGAACGCCGCGTCGAGCTCGGCGCGGGAGGACGCGACGCCGCGGACCACCTCCAGGAAGTAATCGCGCTCCTTCGGGTCGACCGCGTAGTCCTGCAGGAAGCCCTCGATCTGGGTCTCTTCCTCGCCACGCTGGAATTCCATCTGGTAGAGCAGCTTGAAAGCGGATTCGCGCGCTGCGCGTCGTCCCATCGGGTTCCTCCTACCGGAAACGTCCGGGCGGGAGCAGGCGGTCCAGCAGGTCGCGGATCTCCTTGCGGTTCGAGAAGAAGCGGCGGCCGATGTAGTACCCGGCGGCCGAGAGCACGAGCAGGAACAGCGTCTTCAGGACCCCGAAGAGGATCAGCGACAGGGCGAGGCCGAATCCCGCCAGCGCGCCGATCCAGCCGGAGCGGCTCTCGCCGGGACGGTTCGATCCGTCTGCGGTCCCGCCTTGCTTCGCGTCCATCCCGGACCTACCGCTCGACGCGCGCGGCGACCGGCTCCACGCGGGTGACCTTCACGGAAACGGCGGAGACGGGAATCGCCGTGTACCGCTCGATGTCCTTCTTGATGCGCTCCTGGACCTTCGACATCATCGCGGGGATCTCGACGTCCGAATAGAGGATCGCGTTCAGGCGGATCGTGAGGCGTCCGCCCTTCACCGACGCGACGCGCGCCTTCGCCTGCTTGATGCCGCACTGGGCGGTCTTCGCCGAGTTGAGGGCGATGCTCTCGATCGCGTCGACGTCGATGTCGATCACGCCGACGTCGTTGCTGCGGATGCGGGTGCGGCGCAGGCGGTCGCTCTGCAGGCCGTAGACGAGGAATCCGGCGCTCGACGCGAAGAGGAACACCGACACGCCGAACACGAGCCAGCGCGCCACGGGCGACGCGAGGATCTGCGTGTACATCAGCATGTAGATGCCGGCCAGCATCTCCTGGTTCAGGGTGACCAGGATCAGGACGACCGAGATCACGGACAGGAAGAACGCGTAGGTCGTGAGCGCGATCTTCAGGATTCGGTTCATGTCGGCGCCTCCTCTCGGGAACGGATCCCGACGACGTGCACGTGGACGGCTTCGACCGACAGCCCCGTGAAGCGCTCGACATCGGCCTTCACCCGTTCCTGGACGGCCCAGGCGACTTCCGGAACGATGCTGCCGAACCAGATCACCGGGTAGATGTGGAGCGTCACGAGGTCCTCGTTCTCGTCATGGTACACGACGGCGACGCCCTTTCCCTCGTGCTCGACTCCGAGGGCCTCCTTGAAGCCCGCGAGGCCGCCGGGCGAGAGGGCCGCCACGCCGGTCGTCTGCATCGCGGCCTCCGCGGCGTATTGCGCCACGAAGCCGCGGGACATCGTGCGTTCGCCCTTCGCGGGCTCGAAACGGTCGCCGCCGGGCTCCACGCCGTCGCCTTCCCGCGGGTCAGACCCGCTCCATGTACTCGCCGGTCCGGGTGTCGATGCGGATCGTCTCGCCCTGGTTGATGAAGAGCGGCACCTTGATCGTCGCGCCGGTCTCCACGGTCGCGAGCTTCGTCGCGCTCTGGGCGGTGTCGCCCTTGACGCCCGGCTCGCACTCGGTGATCAGCAGCTCGACGAAGATCGGGGGCTCGATGCCGAAGACCTCGCCCTTGTAGGAAAGGACCTTGCAGACCATGTTCTCCTTGACGTACTTCAACGTGTCGCCGATCTTGGCGGCGCCGATCGGAATCTGGTCGTAGGTCGTGCTGTCCATGAAGTGGTAGAGGTCGCCGTCGTTGTAGAGGTACGTCATGTCGCGGCGGTCGAGCTGCGCGCGCTCGAACTTGTCGCTGGGGTTGAACGAGCGCTCGACGACGGCGCCGGTCTTCACGTTGCGGTACTTGGTACGGACGAACGCCGCGCCCTTGCCGGGCTTGACGTGCTGGAACTCCACCACCTGGAACACCTGGCCGTCCATTTCGAACGATAGGCCGTTCCGGAAATCCCCTGCGCTGATCATCATCTACCTCCTGTGCGGGTCCTGCGGACCCGGCCGAAATCCTAGAATAGTGTAATCGAGAACGGGGGTGGACGCAACCGCGGCGCACCGTCGCGGCGCGCTCCGCGGGCCTCCGCGCGTCTCAGCCGCCCCGGGCCGCCCGCGCGGCGAGCCAGGCGTTCCGCATGCCGAGGGCGTCGACCGCCTGCGTGTCCCGGGATTCGCAGATCACGGTCGGGTCGAGGTCCATCTCCGCGACCACTTCGGCGAACGGCTCGAAATCCGGTCCGAAGCGCGTGTCCGCCATCGTCCAGTGCTGCTTCTCCCCTCCCGCCGTATACTCGATGCGGCTGAAGTGCACGTGCAGGCGGGCGAGCCGCTCCCGGCCGAGGCCGTCCGCGATCGTGCGGCACGCGCCGCGGAACTGCTCCGGGGTCGCCATCCCGCCCTGCAGGCGGGCGTTCAGGTGGCCGAAGTCGACGCACGGGACCAGCCGCTCGTCGATGCGGCACAGGGCGATGACCTCCTCCAGGCTGCCGAGCTGGTTCATCTTGCCCATGACCTCCGGGCAGAGCGTCATCTCCTTCAGGTATCCCCGCTCGTCCGCCTGCCGGAGCGCCTCCCGGAGCACCGGGACCGCCCGTTCGAGCGCCCCGCCCCGCCCCGAGGCGTCCTTCGCGCTGCCGGGGTGCATCACGACGCGCGTCGCGCCGAGCCAGCCGGCCGCCTCGCAGCTCTGGAGGATGTAGCCGATGCTGTTCGCGACCTTCTCGGACTCTTCCGAGGCGAGGTTGATGAAATACGGCGCGTGCACGCTCATGGCGATCCCGTTGGCGCGGGCCTCCGCGCCGATCCGCTCCGCCGTGGGCCGCAGGATCGAGACGCCCCGGCCGAACTGGTATTCGTAGGCGTCGAGGCCGAGACCGCGCAGGTAGGCGGGCATCTCGTAGGAATGCTGGGCGCCGGTCGCGTAGAAGCTCTCGGGATTCCCGGCGGGTCCGAATCGCGGCATCGCGTTCCTCCTTCAGGTCCGGCCGTAGAAGCGGCGGCAGCCGTCCGCGCCGAGCGCGCGACGGATCTCGGCGTGCTCGAGCAGCCGCTTCAGGACGACGTTCGCGGGCTCCCGGGCCGCGACGGGCGGCACCAGGACGGACAGGACGCCGGCGGTGCGGGCGCCGGCGATATCGGTGTACAGCTGGTCGCCGAGGAAGAGGGCGCGGTCCGGCGCGGCGCCGAGCAGCGCCAGCGCCTTGCGGTAGGGCGCCGGGGAGGGCTTTCCCGCACGGGCGACGTACGGGACGCCGAGTGCGCCGCAGAACACCGCCATGCGCCGCTCCCCGGCATTGGAGACGACGGCCGCCGCGATGCCCGCGTCGCGCAGGCCGCGCATCCACCGCACGACGTCCTCGGGCGGCGTGCGGAGGCCGTGCGGGCCGAGCGTGCCGTCGACGTCGAGGAGGAGCGCGTCGCGTCCGACCGAACGGAAGAAAGCCGGCGTCGCGTCGCGGTACGCGGAAGCGAGGAAATCGGGGCCGCGGCGCCAGGCGCGGCCGCGCAGGACGGGAGGTCGCGGATCCATGGGTCCAGTATCCATGAGGCTCCGCGGCAAGTCAATCGAACGGGCGCCGAGCGGAGCGCGGCGCTCCGGAGCGCGCGGAGCGCAAGCGCCGGTCGATTGAAAAGGCCGGTCCTCTGCACTATAATCGCCCTATTCATTTCACGGCGCGGCCTCCGCGGGGGCCGAGGAAGAGAAGCGAGGAACCCATGAAGGTCTGCAAGTTCGGCGGCACGTCCCTGGCGAATGCGGAGCAGATCCGCAAGGTCTGCGACATCGTCCTCTCGGACCCCGACCGCCGCCTGGTCGTCGTCTCCGCCCCCGGGAAGCGCAACAAGGAGGACGCGAAGGTCACCGACCTGCTGATCGCGCTCGCCGAGACCGCCCTCCGCGGCGAGGACCCGGCCGCCGCCCTCGAGGCGGTCGTCGCCCGCTTCAGCGCGATCGCCGTCGACCTCGGCGTGCACGAGGCCGCCGCCGCGATCGCCGAGGACCTCGCGAAGCGGGTCGCCCTGTCCCGGAACGACCGGGGCCGCTACCTCGATTCCCTGAAGGCCGCCGGCGAGGACAACGCGGCGCGCCTCGTCGCCGCCTATCTCCGGAGCGTCGGCGAAGAGGCCCACTACGTGGATCCCGGGGAGGCCGGGATGCTGCTCACCGACGAGTTCGGCAATGCGCAGGTGCTGCCGGAGTCGTACGACCGCCTCGCCTCCCTCGCCGAGCGCACGGGGCTGCTCTTGTTCCCCGGATTCTTCGGCTATACGCGCGGCGGCGAGGTCGCCACGTTCCCGCGCGGCGGCTCCGACATCACGGGCTCGATCCTTGCGGCGGCCGTCCGCGCCGAGGTGTACGAGAACTGGACCGACGTCGATTCCGTCTACGCCGTGAACCCCGCGCTCGTCAGCAACCCCCACCCGGTCGCCGAGATCACCTACCGGGAGATGCGCGAACTCGCCTACGCCGGCTTCAGCGTCCTGCACGAGGAGGCCCTCTCGCCCGCCTTCCAGCGCGCGATCCCCGTGAACATCCGCAACACCAACAACCCGACCGCGAAGGGCACGATGATCGTGAAGACCCGCGGCAACTTCGAGGGCACCGTCACCGGCATCGCCGGCGCGAAGGGGTTCTGCTCGATCAACATGAGCAAGTATCTCATGAACCGCGAGGTCGGCTTCGTGATGCGGGTCCTCGCGATCCTCGCCGACGAGGGGATCCCCTTCGAGCACATGCCGTCGGGCATCGATTCCCTTTCGATCATCCTGCGCCAGAACGTCTTCCCCGCCGAGAAGGAGCAGGTCGTCCTGCGGCGGCTCCGCGACGAGCTCGGGATCGAGGACGCGGCCGTCGAGCGAGGCCTGTCGGTCGTCATGCTCGTCGGCGAGGCGATGGCCCACACCGTCGGCGTCACGGCCCGCGCCGCCACGGCGCTCGCGAAGGCCGGCGTCAACCTGGAGATCATCAACCAGGGCGCGTCGGAGATCAGCGTGATGTTCGGCATCCGCGAGGAATACTGCAACTACGCCGTGAAGGAGCTCTACAAGGAGTTCTTCCTGAAATAGGACCCGCGGTCCTTCGGACAGGAACGAGGCGGTCCCCTGCGCGAGCGCGCGGAGGCCGCCTCTTCTTCGTCCTCCCGCCCCGTCAGGGACGCGCGGGATCGAGCACCTGCACCGCGTCGAGGAAGCGGGCGAGGCCGTACTGGGCGGCGTGCGCGAGGGTGTAGCCGTTGAGCGGGACCCGGTCGATGAAGACGGAGTCCCGTCCGACGTTGAGGTAGGGCGTCGCCCCGATGCCGCAGAAGATGCGGAATCCGGCTTCCTTGAGGATCGGCATGCGCTTGTCCGCGTTCGGGATCCAGCTGCCGTTCGGGTATACGAGGATGCCCACGGGTCCGGTCAGCGGCTCGACCTGCGCCGCCCACTTCGCCGTGTCGGTGCGCAGGCGGTCCGCGGACGCCGCCGAGACGTCGATGCCGCCGTACGTCGAGGAGGCGAAGGACCAGCCGTGGTCCTCGAGGCTCCGGATCACCGCCGCGACGTCCTTGCGGCTCGCGGCGATCTCCGCCTCCGTCATCGCGAGGGACGACTCGCCGTTCGCGAGGAGCGCCGCGTTGCGGTCGTCGAGCTCGTCGGCGTCGACGATCGCCCCGAAGACGCATTCGTAGCCCGTCAGCGAGATCGTGCCCCGCGCGCCGTTGAAGCTGAACTCCGGGTGCTCGGCCAGGAACGATTCGAGGATCCCGATCGCCTCGCCGTCCGCATCGGTGCGCAGGGCGCCGCCGGACGGATAGGTCGAGACGACGTGCCCGTCGGCCGACAGGGACAGGGAGATCGAATTGCCGGTGCTGCGCCGGACCACGTAGTAGTTCAGCCCCTCGAGGCCGAGGACGATCGGCTTCTTCCCCTTGGGGATCCGGAGCGTGCGGCGGGTCGCCGTCACCTGCCCGTCGACGGTCGGGAACCCGAACAGGGACGGCAGGTCGACCAGGATGTAGTCCCGCGCGAGGAGCTGCTCGAGGATGCGGCGGAACTCGTAGGTCGTCAGCATCGCGTCGGCGGCCGCCTGCGCGTAGGAGTCGCCGTCGAAGGCCTCGGCAGGGTCCGCGATCAGCGGGCGGATCGCGACGTACTCGATCGGGTCCGTCCAGACCTCGAGCTCGGCGGCGGTCTTCACCTCGCACTGCGCGATCAGGTCCGCGACCTCGGCGTCCCCGGGCATCACGCGGTCCAAGGTGCCGAGCTCGTCCAGCGCGGTGTAGTAGCGGCTCCCGTCCATGAGCACGGCGATCCGCGCCAGCACGGGTTCGCGCATTCCGGCGCGGCAGGCCTCGAGGCGCGCCAGCGAGACGTCGTGCAGGAACCCGGCGCTCCCATCGGCGAGCGCCAGGTACCCGGTGGCGGCCTCGAGCCACCGCTGGCCGGCGAGCGCCTCGTCGGCGGCGACCACCGCGGGGCGCGCTTCGACCAGGGCGGGGATCTCGTCGAGCAGGCCTTGCATCGCCGAGGCCGCGGCCGGCACGTCGCGCAATTGCGCCAGGACGGACGAGATCGCGTCGATGTCGCCGGACCCGCCGAGATAGGCTTCGCAGGATGCGCGCGCGAGGCGGGACAGGAGCATCGAGGCGATCTCCTGCATCCCGTCGAGCAGCGCGAGCGAAGCGGCAGGAAGCCCGCCTTCCGTCGGCAGGGCGTCGTAGAGCGCGGTCACACGCGATTCGAGGATGCCCTCCATCCGGTTGAGGGATTCCTTGTAGGTGTCCGTGAAGGAGAAGATCGAGGCATCCCGGAGCGAGCGCTCCTGGACGTCGCGGTAGACGGACAGCGCGGCTGCGTAGTCGGCCACGCCGATCGCCTCGTCGAACCGGCCGTATGCGGTGTCCGCGCGGTGCTTCGCGGACAGCCAGACGCCGCCCGTCGCGGCCGCGCCCACGAGGACCACGGCGAGCAGCCCCGCGAGGAAGCGCCGGACGAAGCGCCGCCGTCCCGCCGCCTTCCGGTCGAAGCCGTCCCAGCGCACCGAGCGGACGCGGACCGCGCGCGCCACGTCAGTCCGCCTCCCCGATCTCGAGCTGCCGGCGCGGCAGGCTCCCGTCGCGCAGGTAGGTCCCGACGGCCGGGATCGCCTTCACGCGGTAGTGGTCGGGGTCCGCGAGGCCGGACTCGGAGGCGCGCACGACGGACACGACGCGGCTGCCCTTCTTGGACTGCATCACGTGCGCGCCTTGGTTGTCGCGCGCGACCTTGGCCGGGACCAGCGAGGAGTGGAACACGAGGACCTTGCGGATGCTGCTGGTGACGACGAAGTCCTCCTCGGCCGGGAGCGGGAGCATCGCGACGAGCGGAGACCCCGCGTAGAAGCCGTTCTTCAGCTTGCGCCGGTTCGTCTTCGTCTCGTAGGCCTTCAGGTCGACGCGCGACACCCGCCCGTTCTCGAAGGCGAAGAGGAGGGTGCCGGCGTAGTCGTCGGTCGCGAGGAAGGCCACGACCTTCTCCCCTTCCTCGAGCTCGAGCCGGTTCGTCAGGAATTCGCCGAGATCGGACGGACGGTGGTCCGGGAACTCGTACGCCTTCGCCTTGCAGCAGTTCCCGCGGTCCGTGAAGAACAGGACGTCCGACTTGTTCCGGGCCTCCTGCTCGCGCACGACCCGGTCGTCCTCCTTGGTCTTGATCTCGCCGTTCGCGCGCAGCGACGTCAGCGGGATCTTCTTCAGGTACCCGTGCGCCGTGAGGAACAGCTTCAGGTTGTAGTCGTCGATCAGGTGGTGGTCCTCGACGGCCTCCACGCTCTCCTCGTCGACGATGCGCGACCGGCGCGGCTTGCCGTACTTCTTCGCCACCGCGTCGAGGTCCGAGACGATCCGGTTGTCGATCTTCATGGGGGTTCGAGAGGACGCCGCGCAGCTCCTCGATCTCGGCGGACAGCGCCTTCAGGTCGGCCGTGCGCGTGAGGATGTACTCCCGGTTCAGGTTGCGGAGGCGGATCTCGGCGACGAACTCGGCCTGGGCCTGGTCGATCCCGAAGCCGGCCATCAGGTTCGGCACGACGTCCGCCTCGCGCTCGCTTTCCCGGACGATCCGCACCGCCTTGTCGATGTCGAGCAGGATGCGCTCGAGCCCGCGCAGCAGGTGCCGCCGCTCCTCCTTGCGCTCCATCTCGTAGCGGGTCTCGCGCGCGACGCAGCTCCGGCGCCAGGCGAGCCATTCCGCCATCAGCGCCTTCACGCCCAGCACGCGCGGGGCGCCGTCGATCAGGACGTTGAAGTTGCAGGCGAACGACGCCTCGAGCCCCGTGTAGCGGAAGAGCTTGCGCATCATCGCCTCGGGGTCCGCGGACCGCCGGTACTCGATCGCGAGGCGCATGCCGTCGAGGTCCGTCTCGTCCCGGACGTCGGCGATCTCCTTCATCTTCCCCGACCGCACGAGCTCGGCGATGTCGTCCATCACGGCCTCGACCGTCGTCGTGTACGGCAGCTCGCGGATCTCGACGAGCGCCTCCTTCTTGTCGATCCCGTACGTCGCGCGCAGGCGGACGGACCCTCGGCCCGTCGCGTAGATGCGGTCCATCTCCGCGGCGTCCATCAGGATCTCGGCGCCGGTCTCGAAGTCGGGCGCGGGCATCAGCGTCCGGACGTCCACCGAGGGCTCGCGGATGAAGGCCGCCGTCGCCCGGCAGACCTCGGCGAGGTTGAACGAGCAGATGCTGCTGGCCATCCCGACCGCGATGCCCTGGTTCGCGTTCACGAGGATCGTCGGGAACGTCGCCGGGAGCAGCGTCGGCTCCTCCAGCGTCCCGTCGTAGTTGTCCATGAAGTCGACCGCGTTCCGGTCGAGTCCGCGGAAGACCTCCTCGCAGATCCGGTCGAGCCGCACCTCCGTGTAGCGGGAGGCCGCGTACTGCATGTCGCGGGAGTACTGCTTGCCGAAGTTTCCCTTCGAGTCGACATAGGGGTGCAGCAGCGCCCCGTTGCCGCGCGTGAGGCGGACGAGGGTCTCGTAGATCGCCTGATCGCCGTGCGGGTTCAGCTTCATCGTCTGTCCGACGACGTTCGCCGACTTCGTCCGCGCGCCCCCGAGGAGGCCCATCCGGAACATCGTGTAGAGGAGCTTCCGGTGCGAGGGCTTGAAGCCGTCGATCTCCGGGATCGCGCGGGAGACGATCACGCTCATCGCGTAGGGCATGTAGTTGCCCTCGAGCACCTCGGTGATCGGACGTTCGTCCGCCGCGACCGTCGACGCCGCCGGAGCCGCGCCCCGGACCCGTCCGTCCTCGTCCTTCGGAATCCGCTTCGCCATGCCGCCGCTCCTCAGCCGATGTCGAGCATGTCGCGCCAGCGATGCCCGTGGGTCTCGATATGCGCCTTGCGCCCCGCGAGGTTGTCGCCGAGCAGGAGCTCGAAGACCTCCGCGGTGCGGCGCGCGTCCTCGGGCATCACCCGGACGAGCCGCCGCGTCGCGGGATTCATCGTGGTGCGCCACATCATCTCCGGCTCGTTCTCGCCCAGGCCCTTGGACCGCTGGATCGTCGCCTTCGCGTCCCCGATCCGGGCGAGCGTCTCGGCCTTCTCGCGCTCCGTATAGGCGAAGTAGGTCTGCTCCTCGCGGCCCTTCCCGCCCTTTACCGTGATCTCGAAGAGCGGCGATTCGGCGATGTGCACCTTCCCCGACTCGATCAGGCTCGGGACGAGCCGGTACAGCATCGCGAGGATGAGCGTCCGGATCTGGAAGCCGTCCACGTCGGCGTCGGTGCAGACGATCACGCGCGCGAATCGCAGGGAGCCCATGTCGAAGGCCGACAGGTCTCGGTTGTGCTTCGTCTGGATCTCGACGCCGCACCCGAGGACCTTCACGAGGTCGGTGATCACGTCGCTCCGGAAGATGCTCTCGTAGTCGGCCTTGAGGCAGTTGAGGATCTTGCCGCGGACGGGCATGATCGCCTGGAATTCGGCATCGCGCCCGAGCTTGCAGGAGCCGAGCGCGGAGTCGCCCTCCACGATGTAGAGCTCGCGCACGGACGTGTCGCGCGTCCGGCAGTCGACGTACTTCTTCACGCGGTTCGCGATGTCGACGCCGCCCATCAGCTTCTTCCGGAGGTTCAGGCGCTGCTTCTCCGCCGACTCGCGGGAGCGCTTGTTCGCCAGCAGCTGGTCCGCCACGCGGTCCGCCTCGGCGCGGTTCTCGACGGTCCAGACCTCCAGCCTGCGCCGGATCTGCTCCGTCATGAACTCCTGGATGAAGCGGTTGCTGATCGCCTTCTTCGTCTGGTTCTCGTAGCTGGTCGCCGTCGAGAAGGAGCTCGCGACCAGGAGCAGGCTGTCCTGCACGTCGGGGAACGCGATCCGCGCCTCTTCGGCCTTGTACTTCCCGCGCGCCTTGAGCAGCTTGTCGAGCTCGGACACGAAGGCGCTGCGGACGGCCTTGTCCGGCGAGCCCCCGTGCTCGAGCCAGCTCGAGTTGTGGTAGTACTCGAGGGCGTTGACCTCGTTGTGGAAGCAGAAGGCGAGCGAGAACTTCACCTTGTATTCCGGCTTGTCCTCGCGGTCGCGGCCGCGGCCGGCCGCCTCGAAGAGCACCGGACGGGAGAGGCCGCCGTCGCCGGCGAGTTCCTTCACGTAGCCCTCGATGCCCTCGGGGTAGAGGTATGTCTCCCGCGTCCCGACCGGCTCGTCGACGAAGACGAACTCCACGCCGGGGTTCACGATCGCCTGCCGCTTGAGGACGTCGGTGAAGTAGGAGGCCGGGATGTCGGTCTCGGTGAAGACCTCCCGGTCCGGCTTCCATTTCTGGAAGGAACCCGTCCCGCGGCCCGCCACGGGCGTCTTGCGCAGGCCTCCGACGTTCTCGCCGCGCTCGAAGCGGAGCTCGTAGCGGAAGCCGTCCCGCTGGACGGAGACCTCGAACCATTCGGAGGCGTACTGCGTCGCGCAGGCGCCGAGGCCGTTCAGGCCGAGGCTGTACTCGTAGCTCTCGCCCGAGAGGTTGTCGTACTTGCCGCCGGCGTAGAGCTCGCAGTACACGAGCTCCCAGTTGAATCGCCCTTCCTTCTCGTTGTAGTCGAGCGGGATGCCCCGCCCCTCGTCCTTGACCGACAGGGAGCCGTCCCGGTTCCGCCGCACCTCGATGCGCTTCCCGTAGCCCTCGCGCGCCTCGTCGATCGAGTTCGAAAGGATCTCGAAGAAGGAATGCTGGCAGCCCTCGAGACCATCCGATCCGAAGATCACGGACGGACGGAGCCGCACGCGGTCGGCGCCTTTCAGGGAGGAGATGCTCTCGTTGCCGTACGTCTTCCCCTTCGCCATCCGCCGTCCGTTCCCTCCCATATCTTGGGGTCCTTCCCGTCGTTCCGGTTCGATTATACACCCGGTAGGGGTGCAAGGCGCCGGTTCCGGGGCATGAAGAAGCCGCCCTTCGCGGGGCGGCTCCTTGTGGTGAGCCCAGAGGGAATCGAACCCCCGACCCACGGCTTAGAAGGCCGTTGCTCTATCCGCTGAGCTATGAGCCCGTTGGAGCGGGTGATGGGAATCGAACCCACGCAATCAGCTTGGAAGGCTGAGGTTCTGCCATTGAACTACACCCGCGCGGCGCTACGGAGGCGATTCTACCGCAGCGTCCCGGGTTTGTCCACCGCCTCGGACGGCTTCCCTCCCCTCCGGACCGGACAAACGCCTTCCGCCCCGGTCCGCGGACCATCCTTTGAATCGCAAAGAAATTGCGTCCCTCATCTTGTGTTCGGCCTACGCTTCCATATACTAGATGTAGAGCACCCCCGAGAACCGAATACGAAGCCGCCCCAGGGCCCCAAGGAAAAGGAGAGATGCGCATGAGCGGTCCCGCCCCCAAGGTCATCGGCTACCTGCCCGACGAACGGCCCCCGATCTGGAAGCTGATCCTGTTCGCCCTCCAGCAGATCCTGGTCATGTTCCCGGCCACCGTCCTCGTCGCCCTCCTGACCGGCTTCCACGTCTCCACCACCCTCTTCGCGGCCGGCTTCGCGACCCTCGGCTTCGTGCTGGTCACGCGCGGAAAGATCCCCCTGTTCTACGGCTCCAGCTTCTCCTACATCGCCGCGATCGTCTCCATCACCGGCGTGAAGAGCTTCGGCGAGCTCGCGCCGGACGCCCTGATCTCGCAGGCCCAGTTCGGCATCATCTGCTCCGGTCTCGTCTCCATCGTCGCCGGCCTCATCATCAACGCGTTCGGCCCGGAGAAGATCGAGAAGGTCCTCCCGCCGACCGTCACCGGCAGCATCGCGATCGTCATCGGCATCTCCCTCGCCGGCACCGCCCTCGCGGGCGCGGCGGGCAACGGCGCCGAAGGCCTCCTGCAGAACAAGGCCTGGCTCGTCGCGCTCGTCACCCTCGTCGCCACGATCGTCTTCTCGGTCTACCTGAGGGGAACGTGGGGCCAGCTCCCGATCCTCTTCGGCATCCTCGTCGGCTACGCCTTCGCCGCCGCGATGGGCGTGATCGACTTCACGAAGATCTTCGACGGCTCGATCGTCTCCGTCCCCCACTTCACCCTGCCCGACTTCTCCTTCGGCCCCGGAGCGATCGCGGCGCTCCTGGCGATCATGCCGATCGCCATCGCCACGATCCCCGAATCCACCGCCCACCTCTACCAGCTCGACATCTACGTCGACCACCTGGCCGAGCAGAAGGGCAAGGGCCCGTACGGCATCAAGAACCGCCTCGGCTGGAACCTGATCGGAGACGGCGTGGGCGACATGCTGTCCTCGATCTTCGGCGGCCCCGCCGGCACCAACTACGGCGAGAACCTCTCCACGATGGCCATCACCCGCAACTTCTCCGTGCCCGTCATCATCGGCGGGGCGGTCCTCACGATGGTCGTCGCCTTCTTCTCGCCCGTGTCCCAGATCGTCAACTCGATCCCCGGCGCCGTCATCGGCGGCGTCAGCATCTACCTCTTCGGCGTCATCGGTGCGCAGGGCATCGCGATCATGATCAACCGCAAGGTCGACCTGTTCAGCGCGAAGAACCTGGCCGTGATCTCCACGATCCTCGTCATCGGCCTCGGCGGCAGCTACGTGTTCAACGGCATGATCCCGTTCTTCGGCGGGAAGCTCCCGGCGATCGCGACCGCCGCCCTCTTCGGCATCGTCCTCAACCTCGTACTCTCCATCGGGAAGAAGAAGCAGGCCTGATCCGCTTCCTCCGTCCCTCGCGGCGGGGTCCCCGGGAGCGCTCCCGGGGGCCCCGCTCCCCTTCCGGACCGCGCGCCGCGGGCGTTTGACATCGGCGGGGGCCTTCCTTATAATCGCTAGTGCCTGCCGGGCAGGCGCTTCATGGTGGAATTAGTTCAGTGGTTAGAGCGCCAGATTGTGGATCTGGATGTCACGGGTTCAAATCCCGTATTCCACCCCAACGACTCCCTTCCGCAGGGCCCGCGAGGGCCCTGCCCCGATGGGATGTAGCCAAGCGGCAAGGCACGGGACTTTGACTCCCGCATCCGCAGGTTCGAATCCTGCCGTCCCAGCCACAGGAGCCATTAGCTCAGTCGGTAGAGCACTTGACTTTTAATCAAGGGGTCCGGAGTTCGAGCCTCCGATGGCTCACCACCTCGAGGGGCCGGTTCCGGACGGAGCCGGCCCTTTCCGTCGCCGAACCGCACGGAACCGCACGGCACGGAGGGCGCCATGGACATCCCCCTCGACCGTCTCCAGGACCCGGAAGCCGACGTCCGGCTCGTCCCCTTCGAGGAGAACCACGTCGCCGCGCTCGCGGCGGTCTTCCAGGACGCGCCGACGCTGCGCTTCTACCTCCCCTCCCTCGCCCGCCCCTTCAGCGAGGCGCAGCTCCGCGGGCTGCTCGCCGACTGGCACGACATGACGACCGATTTCGTCTTCACCATCGTGCACGGCGGGAAGGTCGCCGGGCTCTGCAACCTGTCCGGCGTCGACTGGGTCAACCGGAGCGCGGAGATCGGGGTCGCCCTGCTCCCCGACGGTCCGCGCGGGAAGGGCGTCGCACGCGCCGCCGTCCGCCTTCTGCTCGGCTTCTCGTTCCGCGAGGCGGGCCTGCACCGCATCATGGCCCGGATCCAGGACGGGAACGACGCGTCGACGCGGCTCTTCGAGGCACTGGGCTTCCGCCGCGAGGGCGCGCTGCGGGACGCCGTGCGCCGCTCGGGCGGGTGGCGCGCCCTGAACGTCCTCTCCCTGCTCGAGGACGAATACCGGCCCTGAAATGCGCGGCCCGCGGCGCTTCCGGCGTTGGACGCCGGGTCGGGCGCTGTGCTATATTCACGATGTTTGCATGAAAATGCATCGGCATCCGAAGGAGGAGGAACCATGTCCCAGCTCAAAGGAAACGCGATCTTCGGCCAATCCGGCGGACCGACGTCCGTCATCAACGCCAGCGCGGCCGGCGTCATCCAGGAGGCCCTGAAGCAGACGGGCGTCATCGGGAAGGTCTACGGCGCCGCGCACGGCATCAAGGGCATCCTCGCCGAGGAGTTCTTCGACATGGCCCAGGAGGACCCGGCGGAGCTCGACCTCCTTAGGACGACTCCTTCCTCCGCGCTCGGTTCCTGCCGCTACAAGCTGAAGAAGGCCGAGGACGACGACACCGACTACAAGCGCCTGCTCGAGGTGTTCCGCAAGTACGATATCCGCTATTTCTTCTACAACGGCGGCAACGACTCGATGGACACCTGCAACAAGATCTCGAAGTACATGCAGCGGGCCGGATACGAGTGCCGCGTCATGGGCGTCCCCAAGACGATCGACAACGACCTCTGGGGCACCGACCACTGCCCGGGCTTCGCGTCCGCCGCCAAGTACATCGCGACCTCCACGATGGAAGTCTACCTCGACGCCCGCGTGTACGACACCGGGATGGTCACGATCCTCGAGGTCATGGGCCGCAACGCCGGCTGGCTGACCGCCGCGACCGCGATCGCCGCCGCGAAGGGCCACGGCCCCGACCTGATCTACCTCCCCGAGACGGACTTCGACCTCGACGCCTTCCTCGCCGACGTGAAGCGGATCTACGACAAGGAGAAGAAGTGCATCATCGCCGTGTCCGAGGGCGTGCGCACGAAGGAGGGCAAGTACCTGCCCGAGCTCGTCGGCGAACTGACGAAGGATGCGTTCGGCCACGCCCAGATGGGCGGCACCGCCTCCCTGCTCGCGGGCGTCGTGAAGGACCGCCTCGGCTGCAAGATCCGCGCGATCGAGTTCTCGCTGCTCCAGCGCTGCGCCGCGCACTGCGCATCGAAGACCGACGTCGACGAGTCCTATCTCGCCGGGAAGACGGCCGTGCAGGTCGCCGTCGCGGGCGGCACGGACCAGATGGTCGCCTTCAAGCGCGCCCCCGGCAAGGACTACGTCTGCGAGATCCAGCTGATCCCGCTGTCCGAGGTCGCGAACACCGAGAAGAAGGTGCCGCGCGAATGGATCAACGCCGCGGGCAACTTCGTGACGCAGGAGTACGTCGACTACGTGCTGCCGCTGATCCAGGGAGAGTCGTCGCCCCCGATGGTCGACGGCGTGCCGCGCTTCGCGCGGCTGAAGAAGGTCCTCGCGCGCAAGTAGGGCGAGGACGGACGTCGGCTCCGCGCAGCGCGGGGCCGGTCGGCTTCGTTTCGGGGAGGGCTCCGCCGCATCCGGCGGGGCCCTCTTCCCTTCTATTCGGTGGCGGCGGGGTCGGACGCGGACGCGCCGGTTCCGAGGGCTCCGGTCGCCTGGACGGCCTCGACCGGAGAGGCGGTCTTGCGCCCGATGTCGGGCGTTCCGCGGAGCGCGCGCCAGCGGAGCAGGAACAGGCCGGCGCCGACGAAGCGCAGGACGGTCGAGATGCCCATGGTCAGGATGATGGCCCGCTGGTCCGAGCCGAGCGCCGCGTACAGCCAGACGCCGGCCATGGGCGAGAGGATGTTGGACAGCAGCGTCAGGCTCGAGAACACGCCGATCCGGAACGTCTTGTCCTTCTCCCCGACCACCTCGAGCAGGCACTGCAGCAGCGAGAGCTGGTAGGCCGAGAAGGTGAGGCCGACGATCGCGTTCAGCGCGAAGAGGAACGGCAGGGCGACGCCCGACGGGAGCAGGGTGGCGACGGCGTAGATCAGCGGGTTGGTCCCGAGGCCGACCATGCCGACCACGAGCGTCGCGCGGACGCCGTGGCGGTCGATGAAGCGGCTCCAGTAGCCGGTCGTGGCGAGGTTGAGAAGCGACGTCGAGACGGAGATCCAGCTGAGCCAGGCCTCGTCGGCGCCCAGATAGCGGACTTGCGCGATGAAGAAGAGCGGCCAGGAGAACTGCCAGCCGACGTAGAAGACGAGCGCGAGTCCCGCGAATCCGAGGAAGGCGCGGTTGCGCAGCAGCGCGGCGATCGACGCGCGGAGGCGGAAGGCGCCGGCTGCGTCGGGGTCGTGCGGGGGCGGCGTGCGGACGCCCCGCAGGAAGCGGAGCTGGACGAAGGAGACGAGGAAGGCGAGGCCGTAGAAGACCTGGTAGAGACGGATCCGGTCGCCGTCGCTTCCGGGCGCGTAGGCGAGCAGCAGTCCGGTGCCGAGCAGCACGATCGCCCCGACCAGGTACGTGAGCTTCGTCCGGTGCGCGTAGGTGTCGTTGCGGAGCGCGGGCGGGACCACGTCCGAGAACCAGGCCTGCCAGCTCGTGTTGTAGAGCGCGAGCGGGGCGTTCGTCAGAGCGAACAGGGCGATCATGGAGCCGACGCTCGCCGCGCCGAGGAAGGGCGTCAGGCCGACGCCCAGGAACAGGACCGCCGTCGCAAGGATCGAGATCTCCGCCATCCGACGCTTGTCGCGCATGCGGTCGGTCGCGAGCGCGCCGGGAATCATGACGACGAGGCCGAAGAGCGGCGGCAGCGACTGCAGCAGGCCGATCTGGTAGTCGGAAGCGCCCATGCGGGCGGCGTACATGCTCGCGAAGCCGGTCGCCAGGTTGAGGACGACCGCTGCGGCGAGGCCTTCGAGTCCGATCAGCGTGCGGTTGCGGTCCCGGCTCATCCTCTTCCCTTCATCCGGCGCGAGAGGACGGCGGGTGCGGCCACCGAGAAGCCGAAGAAGCCCAGGCAGCGGCCGAGCGACCAGTATTCGCCGTGGAGGTATCCGACGAGGTTCGCGCGGTCGAGCGAGAGGCGGCCGTCCTCGCCGAGGAGGTCGGGGCGGACCGTCACGCCGACGACCTCGCCCAGGAACTGGTCATGCGATCCGAGCTCCGCGACGCTCCGGACGCGGCATTCGAGGGTCAATGGGCTCTCCGCCAGCGTCGGCGCGTGCCGGAGGCGATCCGAGTCGGCGGCTTGCAGCCCGCAGAGGGCGAACTTGTCGACATCGCGGCCGGACTTCACGCCGCACAGGTCGGCGGCGCGCAGCAGGGACGCATCGACGAGGTTGACCGTGAATTCGCCCGATTCGGTGACCTGGAGATGCGAGAAGCGGCTCTTCCGGATCGAGACGGAGACCAGGGGCGGGTCCGAGCAGACCGTGCCGGTCCAGGCGATCGCGATGAGGTTCGGGCGCGCGGTCGCTTCGGTCGTGCCGCGGCATCCGACGAGGACGACCGGAACGGGCGACAGCAGGGCCGCGGGGCGGAGGCGGATGCGGCCGTCCGGGCGGAGGGTCTCCAAGTCGTTCCGGTCGAGGGTGGCCATGGATCCTCCCGTTTCAGCGAACGCCGAACATCTCGTGCTCGAGCAGCCATTCCTTCACGTCGAGACCGCCGCTGAACCCGACGAGCTTGTTGTCCTTGCCGATCACGCGGTGGCACGGGACCGCGATCGCGAGCGGGTTCGCCGAGCAGGCCGAACCGACGGCCCGCGTCAGGCGCCGCGCCGCGGCGGGATCGCCCGGCGTGAGGCGGAGGGCGATGTCCTCGTAGGTCATCGTCGACCCGAAGGGGATCTCCTCGAGGAGCGCCCACACCTTCTGCTGGAACAGGCTCCCGTTGGCGCGCGTCCGGAACGTGAACGACCGGCGCGACCCCGCGAGGTATTCCGCGATCTCGGCGGCCGCCTTGGCGACTTCCGCGGGCAGGCGCTGCGGCCGCTCGGGAGCGCGGGCGGACGCAGGCGGCGCGACGGTCCCCGAGCGGTCGCACAGGCCCTGCTGGAATGCGGCGGCGAAGAGCGGACCGGGACCGAGTCCGAGGTCGGGGCGCAGGAATCCGATGCCGTCCACGGCATCGCGTCCGCCGTCGAGATGGACGTAGCCGCGCGCGAACGGGATGAAGGCGATGCCGTAGCCGTCGTAGCCGTCGCGCAGCATGGAGAGCAGTAGGACATCGCGGAAACCGGCCTCGGTCGGGTCGGCCCCCCGCAGTATCCCCTCCTCGCTCCATCCGCCGGCCCTCGCCGCCTCCGCGAGCGCCGACCCTTCCGGTGCGCGCAGCTCGACGCGATGGAGCGCGAAATGGTAGAACGCGGTCTTCAGCGTACGGTCCAGCAGGGCGGACAGCGCCGGGAGGCCGCCGTCCGACAGCAGCAGGGCCTCGGCGGAGGAACGGATCGGATCGATCCGCCGCAGGCCCGCGACGCCGGCGAGCCGCTCCTGTCCTTCGGCCTCGAAGACGGCGGTCCAGGAGGCGCCGAGGCGCTCTTCGTCGAGGCGCTGCCGGATCCATTCGACGGGAACCGCGCCGGTCCGCATAAGGTCGTCGGCCGCAGCGGCCGAGAGCGATGCGGACAGCGAGCGGACGAGCTCGTCGAGGGCGGGGGAATCCGACAGGCGGAGCGGCCTGGGACCGGGGAACGACGGCGCTGCAGGCACGGAAGCCATGGACCCTCCTATCCCGCCGGGGCGGCGAGCGCTTCTCGGGCCGCGGCGAGCGCGGCGGCGGCGGCATCGCCCATCGGACCCGCGGCGGCCGCAGCCGACAGGGCGCCCGAGAGCAGGCGGTTCTGGTAGGCACCGATCGAGGCGTCGACCGCCTGGGTCCAGCCGGGGACGCCCGTCCGCCCGGAGACGAAGGCGTCCGCAAGGCGGTCGCGGAAGGAGGCGAAGAGCGGCGCGACGGCGGGGCCGGCGGCGACCGCGGCGTCCGCCCACACGGAGGGATCGGTCGAGAGCGGGACGGCGCCGGGCTCGAAGCCGATGCGGGACTGGAGGCGGAGGGCGTCCGGGTCCGCGGCGAGGAAGGCGGCGAAGGGGACGGCGGATCCGAGGTCCCGCGTCGTGGCGGAGACGCACAGGGCGAGGACGGAGAGGTCCGCGGCGGGGCGGTCGAGGCACGGGAGCGGCGCGACGCCGGCGGCGATGCCCGCGACGGCGGTCCAGTCCGCGGCTTCGGTGCTGTCGCCGATCCAGAACGCGACCTTCCCGATCGCCCGCGGGTCCGCGTTCCCGAAGGCTTTCGTGCGCTGATCGGCCGTGAGGGCGTCGGTGGTCCAGCCGGACTTCACGTAGGAGCGCAGCGTCGCGGCGGTCTCGGAGAAGGCGTCGGAAGCGAATCGGAAGCGTCCGTCCCGGTAGGTCCCCCAGCCGAGCGTCCCATCGCGCGTCGCGGGGAGGCGCGGGAGCAGCGGCGCGGCCGACAGCAGCGCATACTGCTTCCGGGTCGGGTCGGTCAGCCTGGGCAGGAGCGCGGCGAAGGCCTCGACGGTCAGTCCGGCGTCGACCTCGGCGGGTTCGATGCCGGCGGCGCGGAGGAGGTCGGCGTTGTAGAACAGGACGGTCGTCGTCGCCGCTCGCGGGAGCCCGAGAAGCGCGTCGCCGATCCGGCAGGCCGAGACGGCGGCGGGAAGCAGGGCTCCTCCCTGCAGGGCCGCACGGACCGAGGGGACGTCGTCCAGCGACGCGAGGGCGCCGGCGTCGGCGAGCCTCGGCAGCGCCTCCGTCTCGAACAGGTCGGGAAGGATCCCGGAGGCGGCCATGGCGAGGAGCTCCGTCTCCAGGTCGCCCGTCGCGGGCGGGGCCACGCGCTCGACGACGACCGTACCGGCGAAGCGCGCGAGCTCCTCGAGGGGGATCGTCGCGCCGAGCGCGCCCGGATCGGTGCCCGCTTCCCGCGCGAGCGTCCCGGAGGACATGCCGGCGTAGAGTTCGGCGACGGCGTCCAGCGAGGCCTTCGGGGCGTGCGAGAGGATGCGGAGGGTGACCGCCGCGACGGCCGGGGTCGGGGTCGCCGAGATGCCGCCGGGCAGGGTGATCGAAGGGTTGGGCTCCTCCAGCTTCGGGTAGGTGTCGCCCGAAGGCGCGGAGCAGGCGGCAAGCGAGGCGGCCAGAAGGAGGGCCGCGGCCGACGCGGCGGACAGCCGCCTGAGGATCCGGAGGCGAGCGGCGACGGCGGGCCGCGGGTCAGCGCAGGTCACGGCCCATCACCCAGTATTCCTTGTAGCGGCGGGCGCCGATGCTTTCGATGTTGGCCAGCGACGGACCGTTCTCCACGCCGACCGTGGAGGCGTCCGCCCAGGCATATCCCTTCTCCAGGCCCAGCCGGAAGACCTCGAGCATGATCGCCGACATGACGCCCTTGTGCTTGAATTCCGGGACGACGAACTGGGCGAATGCGCGGACTCCGCGGATGCGCCGCTTGTACCACAGGAACTTCAGGGCTCCGATCGGCCCCATCCGCCCGTCGAGGCGGCGCAGGACGTCGGCGTAGTCGGGCAGGATCAGGTCGAAGCCGATCGGCCGGTCGTCGTCGTCGGCGCGGGCGATGAAGATCAGCGCGGGATCCGCCACCTTCTTCAGGGAATCGGCCTGCTTGCGCAGCTCCTCGATCGTCGGCGGCGTCATGTCCTCCCAGGACTCGAGGATCGACTGCCGGAGGATCTCCCCGATGTCGTCGAGCTCCCGGTCGAGGTTCCGGAGGTCGATCCGGTCGACGTGGTACCCGTAGCGCTTCTTCGCATAGGCGACGACGCGCTCGTAGCGTTCCAGCGGGAGGTTCTCCTTGTCGATCCGGTACCCGAACAGCCGGTGCACGTCCGTGAATCCGAGCCCGAGGAAGAAGTCGGTGTACCATGCGGGATTCCACGAGCACAGATAGGGAGCCGGGACGTCGCGCCCCTCCTTGAGGAAGCCCTTGAACTCGTCGCCGTTCGTCGGCGAGAGCGGTCCGGCCAGCCGCTCGGCACCGTGCTCCCGCGCGAAGGCGGCCGTCCGCTCCATGAGGAGCCGCCCGGCCTCCTCCTCCCCTTCCCGGCATTCGAAGAGGGAGAACCAGGCGTTCCTCACGCCGCGGATCCGGTTCGACTTCCCGTCGATCCCGGCCATCACGCGCGCGAGCGCGACGCCGTCCCGCTCGGCGAGCAGGACGACGAAGGGTCCGTTCTCGAGGAATCCGTTGGTCTCGGGCCGCAGGTACGCGGCGACGTCCTCCCGGAGCATCGGGCACCAGCCGGGATCGCCCTTGTAGATCCGGAAGGCCAGGTCGGCGAAGCGCTCCCGGTCCTTCTTCGTGGTGACCTCGACGATCCGGATGTCCGCCATGGATGCTCCTCCGCCCCGTTCCGCCCTTCCGGCGGCGTCCCACCCATTATAGCAAGCCGGAGGGGCCTTGCGGGGACGGAAGCGGGGCCGGCGGAGGCCTTCCGGAGAAAGAAGGACGCCCCCGGGAGAACCGGAGGCGTCGGACTGGAGCCGCTGGTGGGAATCGGACCCACGACCTATTCATTACGAGTGAATTGCTCTACCCCTGAGCCACAGCGGCGTGTCGCCCCTAAGAATATAAAGATGGAGCGGAAGGCTGTCAAGTCAGCGCGGGAACCAGATGATGGGCCGCGGAGAGGGCCTCCGCACGGATCCGCTCCTCGTCGAGCGTGGTCAGCTCGCGCTTGCGCATCACCCAGCGTCCGTCGACCATCACGCTCTCGACGGCCGAGGCGTCCGCGCTGTAGACGAAGGCCGACATGGGGTCGCCGAGCGGGGTCATCGACGCGCGCTCGCAATCGAGCACCAGAAGGTCCGCCGCATGCCCGGCCTCGAGGACGCCGACGTCCGGGAACCCCATGCCGGCCGCCCCGTGGACCGTCGCCATGCGGAGGGCCATCGGAGCTCCCAGCGTCGCGGCCTCTCCGGTCGTGCCCTTGGCGAGGAATGCGGCGAGCCGCAGCTCGCGGAACAGGTCGAGGTTGTTGTTGCTGGCCGCGCCGTCGGTCCCGAGCGCCACGCGCAGTCCCGCACGGACCATCGCGTGCACGTCGGCGATGCCGCTGCCCAGCTTCAGGTTGCTCTGCGGATTGTGGGCGACCGTGATCCCGGGTCCTGCGAGGATGCGCAGGTCGTCGCCGTGGAGGTGCACGCAATGCGCGGCGAGCGTGGGCGTCCGGAAGAAGCCTCTCTCGCGCAGGAATTCCGGCGGCGTCCGGCCGTGCTTCTCCTGGCATTCCCGGACCTCGCGCCGCGTCTCGGAGACGTGGACCTGCACCGGGGCGCCGAGGTCGGCGGCCAGGTCGGCCATCTCCTTGTAGAGCGGTTCGGGATAGAGGTAGACCGAATGCACCAGGAGGGACGGGACGACGAGGCCCCGGCCGGCCGTGCGCGCGAGGCGCTGGAAGCGCTCGAGCTCGGCGGCGTCGAGGACCGGGTTCCCCGCGGCGTCCTTCTTCTTCGCGTCCACGCAGAGGTTCAGCCGGACGCCGGCCTCCACGAACGCCTCGAAGACCTCGTCCGGGAAGAAGTACATGTCGGCCGCGGCGCCGGTCCCCGAGCGGACCATCTCGACGAGGGCGAGCCGCGTGCCCGCCCGGACATCCTCGGCGCGCAGCCGCGTCTCGCGCGGGAAGATCACGTTGTAGAGCCAGTCGTGGAGCGACAGGTCGTCCGCCGAATTGCGCATGAGGGTCATCGCGGCGTGGCCGTGCGCGTTGGCGAGCGCGGGCGCGAGGATCCGGTCCCGGCCGTCGTAGGTCTCGTGCGGCGCGCCGTCGAAGGCGGCGGCCGCGTGGTCCCGCGTGAGGCCGACGCACGCGATCCGTCCGGCGCGCACGGCGACGTAGGCATCGGTCAGCGCGTAGGCGCCGCCCGACTCGTCGGGGCTGAGGACGGAGATGCGCTCGAACAGGACGTCGACGGCGCGGCTCATGGCGTGCGGATCTCCCAGGTCGACGCGTAGGCGCGCTGGCGGTCGGTCGGCGCGTCGATCGCGGCGCCGCGCGAGGCGAGGAGCCGCTCCGCCACGAGGTCGTCGAACTCCGGCGGCACGTCGTGCACGCGGACCTCCATCGAACGGCCCTCCTTCGCCATCTTCCGGGCGCACAGCGCCTGCAGGGCGAAGCTCATGTCCATGATCTCGACCGGGTGCCCGTCTCCCGCCGCGAGGTTCACGAGGCGACCCTCGCCGAGCAGGTGCAGCGTCCGCCCGTCCTTCATGCGGTAGGAGCGGACATTCGGCCGCAGGACGTCGAACCCGTCGGCCAGCGCGGCGAGCGCGGGCAGGTCGATCTCGACGTCGAAGTGGCCCGCGTTGCAGAGGAGCGCGCCGTCCTTCAGGACCTCCAGATGCTCCCTGCGGATGATGTCCCGGACGCCGGTCACGGTGACGAAGACGTCGCCGACGCCCGCCGCGTCCTTCATCGGCAGCACGCGGCAGCCGTCCATGAGCGCCTCGGCGGCGCGGACCGGGTCGACCTCGCAGACGACGACGTCGGCGCCGAGGCCCTTCGCGCGGGTCGCGACGCCCTTCCCGCACATGCCGTAGCCGGCCACCACGACCGTCTTGCCCGCGACGAGCAGGTTCGTGGACGCGAGAATCGCCGTCCATGCGGATTGGCCGGTCCCGTACCGGTTGTCGAAGAGGTGCTTGCACCGCGCGTCGTTCACCGCGATCACGGGATAGCGCAGGCGCCCTTCCTTCTCGAGGATGCGCAGGCGGTGGACGCCCGTCGTGGTCTCCTCGCAGCCGCCGATCAGGTCCCCGGCGAGGTCGCGCCGCTCCCCGTGCAGCAGGTAGGCGAAGTCGCCTCCGTCATCGATCGCGACGTGCGGCTGGAACGCGAGCGCCGCCTCGAGGTGCGCGCGGTACTCGTCCGGCGTCGCCCCGTGCCAGCAGAAGACCTCCATCCCGGTCTCGGCGAGCGCCGCGGCGATATCGTCCTGCGTCGACAGCGGGTTGCAGCCGGTCAGCGCGACGCGCGCGCCGCCCGCCCGAAGGGTCTCGGCCAGGCAGGCCGTCTTGGCCTCGACATGGACGCTCACGGCCACGCGCAGTCCCTCGAAGGGGCGCTCGGCCTCGAATTCGCGGCGGATGCCCCCCAGGATCGGCATGTTGGCCTTCGCCCATTCGATCTTCCGACGGCCCTGCGGGGCGAGCGAAGGTTCGCGCACGAGCGACGCCATGTCAGGCTCCTCCCATCCGGCCGATGACGGCCGTGAGCATGCGGATCATCCCGTCCGCGGCGAGGCGCCCGACCTCGAGGACCTCCTCGTGGTCCAGCGGCTTCGACGACAGGCCCGCGGCGAGGTTCGTGATGCACGAGACGCCGAGCACCCGCATCCCGCCGTGGCGCGCCGCGATCGCCTCGGGGACCGTCGACATGCCCGCCGCGGAGGCGCCGAGCGCCTGCAGCAGGCGGATCTCGGCCGGCGTCTCGAACTGGGGGCCCTTGCAGTAGGCGTAGATGCCGCGGTGGACCGGCAGGTCCAGCGACTGCCCGACGGCGTAGGCGAGGTCCGCGAGGTTCTTGTCGTAGGCGCGCGTCACGTCGAGGAACCGCGGCCCGAATTCGTCGAGGTTCGCGCCCCGGAGCGGGGAATCGGCGAACAGCCCGATGTGGTCGTCGATCACCATGAGGCATCCCGGGGCCATCCCGGGGCCCATCCCGCCGGCGGCGTTCGTGAGGACCAGCGTGCGGACGCCGATCGACGACAGGACGCGCACGGGCAGCACGACATCGTGGATGTCATGCCCTTCGTAATGGTGGAAGCGCCCCTGCATCGCGACGACGGGGCGGCCGGCGAGGCGGCCGAAGACGAAGCGGCCCTCGTGGCCCGGGACCGTGGCCTTCGGGAAGCCGGGGATCCGGTCATACGGAAGGACGGACGGTTCCCCGATCGCATCGGCGAGCGGCCCGAGGCCCGACCCGAGGACGATCGCCGCCTCCGGGACGACGGGACTCGCCGCCCGCAGCGCGTCGGCGGCGAGGCGGATGCGTTCGCGATAGGCGGCGGCGTCGAAATCCATGGCGTTCCTCCCCGGTTCCCTTCCCGTTTCCCTGCGGCCGGCCTGCGCCGGTCAGGAGGCTCCGTGGCAGTTCTTGTACTTCTTCCCGCTGCCGCACGGGCACGGGTCGTTCCGTCCGGTCTTAGGCTCGGCGCGGGCGGGCGCGGCGGGCTTCGCTTCGGAAGCGGCCGGCTTCCTCGCGGCCGGCGCGGACGCCGGTGCGGGCGAGAACGGCCGGGCGGCGGACGCGGTCCCGCCGAGGTACCCGGAAGAGCCGTGCTCCTCGCGCAGGTCGCGCACCGGTGCGGGTCGGGGGACCGCCTGCACGTCGACCTGGAAGCGGGCCTTCATCATGAGCCGGACGGCGTCCTCCTGGATCGCGGCGTTCATCGCCTCGAACATCTCGAAGCCCTCGCGGCGGTACTCGACGACCGGATTCTGCTGGGCGTAGCCGCGCATGCCGATGCCGGTCCGCAGCTCGTCCATCGCGTCGATGTGGTCCATCCACTTGTCGTCCACGGTCCGCAGCAGCACGATCCGCTCGGCCTCGCGGAGGATCTCCGCGCCGCCGATCTCGCCCTCGCGCGCCTCGTAGCGCGCCATGGCCGCGTCGGTCAGGATCTCCGCCGCGTTCCGCGCCGTGAGCGTCGCGAATTCGGCGCGCATCGCCTCGACCGCCGGGATCTCCCCGAACACGTCGCGGACGCGGGCCTCGAGCGCCGCCCAGTCCCAGTGCTCCGGGATCTCGGCGTCGCTGCAGATGCTTCCCGCGACCCGTTCGGCGACCTGGAAGACCATCCGGCGGTACGTCTCGTGGAGGTCCTGCCCCTCGAGCACCTTGAGCCGCTGGCCGTAGATCACCTCGCGCTGCTTGTTCATCACGTCGTCGTACTCGAGGACGTGCTTGCGGATCTCGAAGTTGCGGCCCTCCACGCGCTTCTGGGCGGTCTCGATCGCGTTCGAGAGCATCGGGTGCTCGATCGGCATGTCCTCCTCGACGCCGAGGGCGTTGAACACGGACATCATCCGGTCGCCGCCGAACAGGCGCATGAGGTCGTCCTCGAGCGAGAGGAAGAAGCGGCTGCGGCCCGGGTCGCCCTGACGGCCGGACCGGCCGCGCAGCTGGTTGTCGATGCGCCGCGACTCGTGCCGCTCGGTGCCCATGATGTAGAGCCCGCCCGCCGCGACGACCTGCGCGTGCTCGGCGTCGGTCTGGGCCTTGTGCTTCGCGAAGAGCGCGCCGAAGCGGGCGCGCGCCTCCAGCACGAGAACGTCGTCCGTCTCGTTGTGCGCGGTCGAGGCGTCGATCAGGGCCTCCTCGAGTCCCTGGCGCCGCATCTCCTGCTTCGCGAGGTACTCCGGATTCCCGCCGAGGAGGATGTCGGTGCCGCGGCCGGCCATGTTGGTCGCGATCGTGACCGTGCCGAGCCGGCCCGCCTGCGCGACGATCTCGGCCTCGCGCTCGTGCTGCTTCGCGTTGAGGACGTTGTGGGGGACGCCGTTCCGCTTGAGCATCGCCGACAGGACCTCGGAGCGTTCCACCGACACCGTGCCGATCAGGATCGGCTGGCCCGTCGCGTGCACGCGGACGACCTCGTCGAGCAGCACCTCGTACTTGCCGCGCAGCGTCTTGAAGACCGCGTCGGGCTCGTCCGCGCGGATCATCTCCTTGTGGGTCGGGACGCTGATCACGTCGAGCTTGTAGATCGCCCGGAACTCCTCTTCCTCGGTGAGCGCGGTGCCGGTCATGCCGGAGAGCTTCGCGTACATGCGGAAGTAGTTCTGGAACGTGATCGTCGCGAGGGTGCGGCTCTCGCGCTCGACCTTGACGCCCTCCTTCGCCTCGATCGCCTGGTGGAGGCCGTCGCTGTAGCGACGCCCGAACATGAGGCGCCCGGTGAAGTCGTCGACGATGATGATCTCGCCGTCCTTGACGACGTACTGGTGGTCGAGCTTCATGAGCCCGTGCGCGCGCAGCGCGTTGCTGAGGTGGTGCTGCAGGGTGTAGTTGTCCGCGTCCGCGAGGTTGGCGACGCCGAAGTGCTTCTCCGCCTTCCGGACGCCCTCCGCCGTCAGGACGGCGGTGTTCGCCTTCTCGTCGACGATGTAGTCGGCGTCGGTCGCCGTCTCCTCGTAGTCCTGCTTGTCGTCGAGCTCGGTCACGACGCGCGGCTTCAGGCGGCGCACGAAGACGTCGGCCTTGGCGTAGAGGTCGGTGGACTTCTCGCCCATGCCCGAGATGATCAGGGGCGTTCGCGCCTCATCCACGAGGATGCTGTCCACCTCGTCCACGATCCCGAACGGCAGGCCCCGCTGCACGCGGTCCTCCGCGCGCACCACCATGTTGTCGCGCAGGTAGTCGAAGCCGAACTCGTTGTTCGTCCCGTAGGTGATGTCGGCGGCGTAGGAGGCGCGGCGCTGGCCGTTGTCGAGCCCGTGGACGATCAGCCCGACCGACAGCCCGAGGTAGCGGTAGACCTTGCCCATCCATTCGGAGTCGCGCCGGGCCAGGTAGTCGTTCACGGTGACGACGTGCACGCCCTTGCCGGCGAGCGCGTTCAGGTAGACCGGCAGCGTCGCGACGAGCGTCTTGCCCTCGCCGGTCCTCATCTCGGCGATGCGGCCCTGGTGGAGGACGACGCCGCCGATCAGCTGCACGCGGTAGTGGCGCATGCCGAGGACGCGGCCCGCTGCTTCGCGGACGGCCGCGAAGGCGTCCGGGAGCAGGTCGTCGAGCGTCTCGCCGGCCTCGAGGCGGGCGCGCAGGCGCTCCGTCGTCGACTGCAGCTCGTGCTCGGACATCGCCGCGTAGTCCGCCGAGAGCGCCTCGACCCGGTCGACGATCGGGAGGATGCGCTTGATCTCGCGCTCGCTGTGGGTTCCGAAGATGCGGGAGAGGATCCCCATGGAAGTCCGTTTCCTTTCGTCGCCGCCTGCGGTTCCGGCAGGGCGGCCATGCGCCCTAGGCGGGCTCGATGCGGTCCAGGACGGTCTCGTAGCCGTCCGCCCCGTAGGCGAGCGCGCGGTTGACGCGGCTGATCGTCGCGGTGCTGACGCCGGTTTCCTCGACGATCTCCGCATAGGTCCGCCCCTTCCGGAGGAGCGAGGCCACGGCGAGGCGCTGCGCGAGGGACTTGATCTCGGCGACCGTGCAGAGGTCCTCGAAGAACGCATAGCAGTCGTCGCGCGTCCGCAGGCTCAGCATCGCCTCGAACAGGCGGTCCGTCGCGGCGTCCCGGAGCTTCTCGTTCATGGAGCCACCTCCTCTAAGGGGAGACGGGATCCCGGTGATCGAAGGCGAAGGTCCGGCCCCAGATGAAGTTCTGGATCTCGGGGATCGCCTTGTCGAAGTCGACGACGAAGCACCAGACGGGCGACTCGACGACGGTATAGCTCCCCCACTTGGGGATCGAGTAGCCCTGGATGCCCGACGACGAGGCGTCCTTGGTCAGCTCGTTCGAGGCGAAGGTCATCAGCGAATACGCGTCCGACAGCTTCAGGTTGGTCTCGATCATGTCGAAGCCCGTGTTGAGCATTCCGATCTTCTCGATCAGGTTGATGTCGAAGAACTTCTTCATGAGGCCGCGGATCACGATCTTCTGCCGCTCCACGCGCCCGAAGTCCATCGCGTACGTCTTGCCGTTCGACACCAGGTCCACTTTCCGGATGCGGGCGTAGGCGAGGACCTGCCGGCCGTCCAGATGCTGCAGTCCGGACTGCGTGAGCTGCGCCGACGGCTCGGTCCCGGCGAAGATCACGTTGTTCTCCTCCCGGACGCTCTGGTTCAGGTTCGCGATCTCCTCCGGATTGATCGTGAGATCGAGGCCGCCCGCCTGGTCGACCACGTCGACGGCGCTCTTGAAGTCGATCAGGACGTACTTCTGGATGTCGAGGTCGAAGGTCCGGTTGATCGTGTTGACCACGAGGCCGGGGCCGCCATAGGCATAGGAGGCGTTGATCTTCCCCTTCACGGTCTTGCCGCCGTTCTCGATGTCCACGTAGATGTCGCGCAGAAGCGAGAGCAGCTTCATCGTGCCGTTCTTCCGATCGACCGAGACGATCATCATCGTGTCGCTGTTCCCGTTGATCGACTCCGTGTTGCGCCGGTCGACGCCGATCAGGAGGATATTCTCGACGTCCGGGTCCTTCGGCTCGACGAAGACGATCGGCGTGCGCAGGTCGCGCTCGAGGCCGCTCTTGTCGGCCAGGGTGGGCGTGGCGTCGGGGGTGTTCTCCCCGGGCGTCGCATCGACGGTCGGGGTCGGGGTCGTCTTCACGATCGGGACCTGGTTCCGGCCCATCCGCAGATAGCCGCCGAAGAGGAATCCGCCGATCGCGACGACGGCCGCGACGGCCAATACCGCCACGGTCCTCAGCACGGCGGCGAGCGCCCGCCTGCGCGGGCTTCCGCCGCGGTACGGCGCGAAGCCGGAGCGGGTCTCGAGGGTCGGGATCCGGGTGCCGACGGTCTTCTTCACGGGCGGTCCGTCCTTTCGTGGTGCGGGTCGTGAGGCGCCGGCATCAGGACGCGGAGGCCTCCGTATTCGGTGTCGGTTCGGTCGCGGTCGGAGCCGACGTGGGCTCGGGCGACGGGTCGGACGTCGGCTCGGCGGTCGGGGTCGCCTCGGGGACATCGGTCGGCGCGGGTTCCTCGGTCGGAGGGACCGCGCCTCCCCAGAGGAATTCGTGCAGCGCCGCGCGCGTGGCCGTCAGGTCCGTGAGCACCAGGTCGTAGGTGGCGAGATCGGTCTTGTAGTCCGCCTGGGACCAGGGGATCCGGTACTCCTTGATCGGCGACTGCGCGGCGGCGAAGGTGGAGAGGGCGATGCCGAGCATCTCCTCGGTGGTCAGGTTGGTGTTCACGGCTTCGAAGCCCGTGCGGAGCGCCGCGTCCTTCTGGGAGAGCGACGCCTTCCAGAAGGCGGCGAGGAGGGCCTTCGCCACGGTGCGCTGGCGGCCCGTCCGGTAGAAGTCGCTGTCCGCCTTGCGGATCCGGCCGTACGCCACGGCCTGTCGCCCGTTCAGCAGCTGGGTCCCCGTCGTGGCGAGGAGCGGCGATTGCGGACTGATCTTCGCGAACAGCCGGTTCGTCTCGTTGATGTTGAGATTCAGCCAGGAGAGTTCCTTCGCGGTGACGTTCACGGTCACGCCGCCGGCCATCTGGATCACGTCCTCGGCGCTCCACATGTCGATCATGACGAACTTCTGGATGTCGAGGTCGAAGGTCCGGTTGATCGTGTTGATCAGCAGGCCCACTCCCCCATACACGTATGCGGCGTTGAGCTTGGCGGGCAGGCTGCGGCCCTCGATGTCGACCCGGGTGTCGCGCAGGAGGGAGGTCAGCTTGATCGTCCTCCGGACCTGGTCGACCGTCGCGATCATCATGGTGTCCGTCCGCGCCTGCAGCGTGGCGGCGGACCGGGCGTCGGTCCCGTAGACGAGGATGTTGAGGACCTTCTCGTCCCTCTGGGCGACCTTGCGGATCGGAATCGATGGGACGACGTAGACCCGGCAGCGCGACGCGGTGCCCCAGCGGCGGACGACGGCCGGCGCGGGCGTGGTCCCGGGAGTGACCGACAGGTCGGGTTCGTCGGGGGGCGCTTCGGTGGCTTCGGGGGATTCGGTCGGAGGGTCCGAGATGTCGTCCAGGGAGCCGGGCGGCACCGTGACCTCATCCTCCACGTCGACGTCGGTGTAGCCCGCCGAGCCGAGGAGGTCGAAGACGTAATAGGCGGAGACGGACGCGCCGACCACGAGGGTCGCGGCGACCGCGACGATCGCGATGCGCAGGCCCTTGCGGAGCCGACGCGGCCTGGACGGCTTCCGTCTCGTCGTCTTCATATCGGAAGAATTCTACTCCAAGCGTCATTCCGCCGCAACCGGAGGGGGGCGCTCCTGATACCGGACGACCTCGAGGCGGAGTCCGAGCGCCTCGGCTTCGGCCTGCGCCGAAGCGAGCGCCGGACCGAACCTCGCCTCGTCCGCATTCGACGGCACCACCAGCAGGAAACGGCGCTCGACGATCGCGCCGGGGGGGATGTCGATCCCGTCCGCGCCCCAGGGAGCGGGCGTCCCGTCGAACGCGGCGAGCGCACGGAGCCGGGAACGGATCTCGTCTTCGGCTCCGGCGGCATCCCGCCAGCCGTAGGGAGAAAGGTCCATGCTGTGGATCAGGGTCGCCCGGCCCTCCCGGTAGGCGGCGATGCAGGGGTAGCCGAGCGGCAGGTTGGCGCCGAAGCGGATCCGCAGCGCCCGGCCGCGGGCGAGATTGCCGAGGGTCCAGACGTTCCGCGTCTCCCGCTCGTCGAGGGTGCCGTCGCCGGATATCCAGAGCGGAACGGAGAGGGCCGCGCGGCGCGGCAGGACGCCGAACGGCGTCGCGAAGCCGTACCGTACCGTGACCCGGAGGCGGTCCTCGGCCAGGCGCATCTCGCAGGCGACGTCCCACCGGCCGGGGCCATTGCCGTCGATGAGCCTTCCGGCGGCGGCGCCCGCGTCCGGGAGTCGTTCGAAGGCGCCGTCGAGGAGTCGCCGGACCGCAAGGCCGTCGAGGATCCCGAGGATTCCCTCCGCGGCGCCGTCGGCCGCCGCGCCGGACACGGCATCGGACGACTCCGAGAGCCACTCCCGCACGTCCAGCGGGACGTCCTGCGGCAGCAGGGCCGCGAGCCGGGTCGCCAGCGCGTCCGATGCCTGTCCGGTCAGCCGGTCGGCTCCCGCCAGGTCCGCGGCGACGGACAGGAGGGAGAGGATCCGGCCGGTCCGCTCGAGGGCCTGCTCCACGCGCATCCCCGCCGAGACGGCGAGCAGCGCGAAGGCGGCCGCCGCCGCGAGCGCGAGGAAGCCCGATGTCGCGAGCGCCGCCTCGATCGCCACGCCGCCCTTCCGGGTCGGCGTCCTGCGCGGGCGCTCCCCCCTGCCGGCGTGCGCTTCAGCCGTCACGGCCGGTGCTCCAGGCGATCCGTCGACCCCGGAAGGACGTTCCGCAGTCGATCGCGGCCGCGAAGGACGAAAGCGCCGACAGGCCCTCCCCCCTCGTCTCGGAGGAACCGAGAAGCGCGGCGTTCGCGGCGATGCGCTCCGCGATGCGTGCGAGCTGGGTACGCTCCGGTACCGCCAGGAGGAGGACCGCGAGATGGTCGCCGTAGGTCGCCGTCATGTCCACGAGATCCGGCGCGAGAGCGCCGAGCGCCCCGGGCAGCGCGGGGACCGCTTCGCCTGCGACGAGGGCCGCGACGTCGGCCTGCGCGTCCGCGAAGGCCCAGACGGCCTGGAACGCCGAGGCGAGGAAGCCGCCCGGAATCGGGAGCGCACCCGAGGAAGCGGCGGCGAGCAGCGCGGACAGCGTCTCCCCGAGCAGCAGCGCCCGCTTCCGGCTCTCCTCGTCGACGCACTCCGAAAGAAGGCGCAGCCCGAAGCGCATCGCGAGGAGGCGACGCTCGACGGCGGCGCGGTTCGCCTCGTCGTCGCCCTTTCCCGCCGCGATTTCCTCGACTTCGAGGCGCAGGGCCGTCGACAGCCCGTCGAGCGCCCGGCCGCGGAGGTCGCGGAGCGGACGCGCCCCTCCCTCCTCCGCGACGGCTCCGACGCGGGAGCGGAACATCGTCAGGGCGTAGACGTGAACCGCCGCCCGGCCGAGCCATGCGTCCGCCGCGGCCCCGCCCCCCTCGTCCTCCGCCAGGAATGCGGCGATCCCATCGGGGTCGAGCGGGGACGGCAGCGACGGGACCTCGGGGTCGGAGGCGGTCTCCCGGTTGAGGGCGGCGACCGCCGCCACGCAGTCGCGCAGGCCCTGCGCGGCATCGGCGACGGTGTAGGGGTCTCCGCTCCCCACGGCCGGCCGTCCGATCGCGCCGGGATCCACCGGCTCTCCGTCCGCCGCCTCCGTCGATCGCAGCCGCTCCAGCAGGAGCGCGCCCCAATCGTCGCCGGACGGCGCTTCTCCGCTTCCGCCCGCGTCGAACAGGGGATCGAACGAGACGGCGGAACCCGTCGCGCTCCAGCCGAGGGCCCGCTCCAGGAACAGCGCGAGGGCCAGCGCCGGCATCCGCTCGAGGACGAAGGCTCGGATCGCGGGCACGAGGACCTCCGGGTCGGAGAGCGGGCGGCCCGCGTTCGCTTCGAACGGCGGTGAACCGGCGTCCAGCGGCGACGCGTCCTCGAAGTAGGCGCGCGCCCTCGTCCGCCAGTCGCGGCCGTCCGACGTCCGGAGGCCGGTGTCGACGGCCAGGATCCCGTAGCGCTGCCAGAGCGCGCCGCTGTATCCGGCCAGCGCGCCGTCCGCCGCCGCGCGGACCGCGCGGAGCAGCCCGGCCTCGACCGCGCGGATGCGCGCGCCCTGCACGAAGACGCCGAGGACGACGAGGCAGGCAGCCGTCAGGACGGCGAGCATCGTCGAGACGGCGCCGCGGCGCGACCCGAGCGGGGAACGCGTTCGACCGGCCGACCGCGTCACGTTCCGTCCTCCCGTCGTCCGCCGAGCGCGGAGAGGACGTCGCCCAAGCCGGGAACGGAGGCGCTCAGGAGCGAGGCGGTGTCCGCAATGGCGAGCGCCGTGCGCATCGGACCGTCGGGTCGCGGCGGCGATTCGCGGCGCGTCTCCTCGACGGAGGCGCGCGCAGTCGCGGCCGCATCGCCGTACAGCACCGGGAAGGCGAGCAGGACCGACAGGACGAGCAGCAGGACGAGGGGGACCGCGATCGCGGCTTCGAGCGACGTCATCGTTCCCTCCTTGCGTCCCGGAAGGCTCCGGGACGACGCATCCCTAGCCTACGCGGACGGAAGGAGCGCCGGGTGCGCCGCGATCCGACGGACCGCGACGTCCGGCGACGGAACCGGACGATCAGGCGTCGCGCTTCATGCGGAACGGGAGGAACTCGGAGGCGAGGATGCCGATGAAGACAAGAAGACATCCGGCCGCCCGTACGAGCGTCAGCGATTCCGTCGCACCGTCGGGACCCGGGATGACGAGCGCGAACATCAGGGCGAACACCGGTTCGAAGGAGTAGATGAGCACGGCTCGCGTCGGCGTCGTGCGGTACTGGAAGGCGGTCTGGACCGTGAACGCGACGACGGTGCCGACGATGCCGGTGTAGACGATCGGCAGGACCGGGATCGCGGAGAGCGGGAGGGTCGCCCCTCCGGTCGCGAAATGCCAGGCCCCCGAAAGGACGGCCACGACGGCGAATTGGAGGAAGGTCAGGGCATAGGCGTCCTCCCCTTCCACGAAGCGGTCGAGGGCGGCGATCTGGAGCGTCCAGGCGACCGTTCCGAGCAGCGTCAGCCCGTCCCCGACGACCAGCGCGGTCGGCCCGGAGAGCATGCCGGACAGCAGCGCGATGCCGGCGAGCGCGAGGACGGCGCCGGCGAGGGGGCCTGCGGAGGGGCGGCGGCGGCGCAGGAAAGCCTCGAGGATCGGCACGGCGATGACCGCGAGCCCGGTGAGGAAGGCGGAGTTGGAGGCGGAGGTCGTGCGCAGGCCCCAGACCTGGAACAGGATGCCGAAGAGGAGCAGGACGCCGAGCGCCGCGCCCTTCCAGAGGGTGGAGGGCCGGATGCGCGGGAGGCGTCGTGCGAAGATCGCCGCGCAGAGGACCGCGGCGAGCAGGAACCGGTAGAACACGAAGCCGGCCGGCGGGATGGCCAGCGCTCCGCCCTTCATGACGATGAAAGACGACCCCCATACGAGGGTCGCCGCGAACAGGAGGACCTCGGCGGTCCTTCGACCGGACGCGGAGCGCGCACCGCTCACCGCGGGAGCACCTTCGAGAGGAACTCGCGCGTGCGGGCGTTCCGCGGGTCGCCGAACAGGGCGGAGGGGCTTCCTTCCTCCGCGATGCGGCCTTCGTCCATGAAGAGGATCCGGCTGCCGACCTCGCGCGCGAAGCCCATCTCGTGCGTGACGACGAGCATGGTCATCCCGTCGGCCGCGAGCTCCTTCATGACGGACAGCACCTCGCCGACCATCTCCGGGTCGAGCGCCGACGTGGGCTCGTCGAAGAGCATGATCTCGGGGTCCATCGCGAGGGCGCGGGCGATCGCGACGCGCTGCTTCTGTCCGCCGGAGAGCTTGGACGGATAGACGAGCGCCTTGTCCGCCAGGCCGACGCGCCGGAGCAGGCCCAGCGCCTTCTCCTCGGCCGCGGCCGGGTCGAGCCGCTTCAGCTGGACCGGGGCGAGCGTGAGGTTCTGCAGGACGGTCAGGTGCGGGAACAGGTTGAAGAGCTGGAAGACCATCCCCATCTTCTGGCGCACGCGGTCGATGTCGCACTTCGGGTCGGTGATCTCCTCGCCGTCGACCAGGATGCGGCCCGACGTGGGGTGGTCGAGCAGGTTGATGCAGCGCAGGAACGTGCTCTTGCCGGAGCCGGACGGGCCGATGACCACGACCTTCTCGCCCTGCTCGACATGCTGGTCGATGCCCTTCAGGACCTCGAGGTCCCCGAACCGCTTGACGAGCCTCTCAACGGTGATCACTGCGTCTCAGCCTCGCTTCCACCCGCTTCAGCAGGGAGGTCAGGACCATCACGATGGCCAGGTAGATCGCCGCGACGACGATCAGCGGCAGGAAGGCGTCGTACGTCTGCGCGCGGATCAGGTCGCCGGCCTTCGTGAGGTCCTCGACGGCGATGTAGCCCGCGATCGCGGTCTCCTTGAGGAGGGTGATGAACTCGTTGCCCATGGCGGGCAGGACGTTCTTCGTCGCCTGCGGGATGACGACCGTGCGCATGGAGGCCGCGTAGTCGAGGCCGAGGGAGCGCGAGGCCTCCATCTGGCCCTTGTCGATCGACAGGATGCCGCCGCGGATGATCTCGGCCATGTACGCGCCGCTGTTGATGCCGAAGGCGATGACGGCCACGAGGACCTTCGGGACGTCCACGCTGCCGAAGATGACGAAGTAGATGATGAGCAGCTGGACGACGGACGGCGTGCCGCGGATCACCGTGAGGTAGAGGTCGGCGATCCAGCCGAGGGGCCCCACCTTGCCGCCGTTGTACTGCGTCACCTTCACGAGGGCGAGCGCGAGGCCGATCGCGAGGCCGAGGAGGGTCGCGAACAGCGTGATCTCCAGCGTGGTCCCGAGGCCCTTCAGAAGCCAGAGCCAGCGGTCGTCCTTGATGAAGTCCGCCTGGACGTCCCGCCAGAATTCCGCGAGGAACGGGGGCAGGTCCGGCGTCGGCAGCGGCGTCGGGGACGGACTCGCGATCGGGGACAGGAGCGGGGTCGGCGTCGTCATGGGGTCCCTCCACCGGGTGGAATCGGTCCGCGTCCGGACAGGCGAGCGGCCGCCGGGAACCCCCGGCGGCCGCCGTGACGAGCGGACGGTCCGGCCGGAGGCTTCCGGCGCGGCGGACCGGCGCTACGACTCGGAGCTGTACTTCGCGATGATCGCGTCCAGGGTGCCGTCGGCCTTGATCGCCGCGATCACCTTGTTGATCTTCGCGAGCAGGTCGGTGTTGCCCTTCTTGACGGCGATCGCGTACTGCTCGACGGAGAGAGGCTCGGACAGGATCACGAGGCCGGCGTTCTTCTCGACGCTCTTCTGCGCCGGGTAGGAGTCGATCACGACGGCGTCGACCTTGTCCTGCAGGAGCTCGGTCACGCAGTCGGCGACCTTGGTCAGGTTGTCGAGGGTGGCCCCTTCGATCTCGCCCGCGAGGTCCGCGCCCGTGGTGCCCTGCTGGACGGCGATCTTCTTGCCGACGAGGTCCGCCGCGGTCTTGATCGCGGAGCCTTCCTTGACGATGATCACCTGGGAGGCATCGAAATAGGTGTCGGAGAAGTCGACGTTCTGGCGGCGTTCGTCGTTCGCGGTCATGCCGGCCGCGACGAAGTCGATCTTCCCGCTCTGGACGGCGGCGATCAGGCTGTCGAAGTTCATGTCCTCGACCTTGAGGTCCTTGCCGGCTTCCTTGGCGATCAGGTTCGCGATGTCGACGTCGATGCCGATCACCTTCTGGTCCGCGTCGACGAACTCGAAGGGCTCGAAGCCGGAGCTGGTGCCCATCACGACGTCCTTCGAACCGGCGCAGCCGGCGGCGGCGAACGCGACCGCGAGGACGAGCATGAGGGCGATCGTGGCGAGGATGCGGGTCTTCTTCATCGGGTCTTCCTCCTTGGAAGGGCGGTTTCTCCGTCCATGCCTGCATATTTATACAGCAAGAATGGATGGAATTCAATCGGTTCCCTTCACGTTCCGTGACATCGGTCGATTCAGCGTCACGACGGGCGCAGCTCGGCGCCGAATCCGCGCTCCAGCGCGGCGAGCACGGCGGCCACGGCCGCCTGGACCTCCTCCTCTCGGAGCGTCCGCTCGGAAGAGCGGAAGACGAGGCCGAAGGCCGCGGACTTGGATCCTTCCCTCACCTGCGGCCCCTGGTAGACGTCGAACAGCGCCACCGACTCGAGCAGCGGACCCGCGGCGTCCCGGATCGCCGCCTCGAGGCGGCCGACGGGGATGTCGGCGCGCACGAGCACGGCGATGTCGCGCGAGACCGCGGGGAAGCGCGGCAGCGCCTTCGCCGCGCGCCGCTCCGTCGAGGCGGCCTCGAGCGCGTCCATCCGGACGCTCATCAGGACGGTCGAGGCGGGCGCCTCGTAGGCCGCCGCGACGTCGGGGTGCACCGTGCCGAGGAAGCCGGCCTCCTTCCCGCCGATCCGCACCGTCGCCGCGCGGCCGGGATGGAGCGTGGGGTGGTCCTCGAGGGGCTCGAACGACAGGGACGGGATGCCGAGGCGGAGCGCCGTCTCCTCGAGGGCGCCCTTCATCCGGAGGAACGGATCCGGCGAGGCGGGGTCGGCCGCCTCGTCGTACAGCGCGGCGGACAGCATCGCGATCTCGTCGGGCAGGCCGTCGGCGCGCGCGGCGGGACGGTAGACGCGCGAGACCTCGAAGATCCGCAGCGCGGCGTTCCCGCGGCTCGCGTTGAGGGCGGCGACGCCGAGCAGCCCGTCGACGGTCGTGGTCCGCATGACGCCGAAGTCCTCGCCGAGCGGATTGAGGAGGCGCACGGCGTCGCGCAGGGGATGGCCCTCGGGGAGGCGCATCCGGTCGAACTGCTTCGGGCTGCCGAAGGAGTAGGTGTACGTTTCGTAGAATCCGGCGGCGACCATCGCGTCCTTGACGGATTCGACCACGCGCTGGGCGTAGGTGCGGCCGCCGATCGTCGTGGATTCGCCGGAGCGCAGGGACGCCGGGATCCGGTTGTAGCCGTAGAAGCGCGCGACCTCCTCGGCCAGGTCGGCCTCGGACTCGAGGTCGGCGCGGTACGAGGGAGGGACGACGGCGCCTTCGGGCCCGTCCCCGGGGGCTCCGCGCTCGAGGCGGCAGCCGACCGCGGCGAGGATGCGCTCCATCTCGGCGGCGGGGATCTCCGTCCCGAGGAAGGCGGCGATGCGCGCCGGCCGGAAGGGGATGCGGACGGGCGCGGGCTTCGTCGGGAAGACGTCGATCCGGCCGCGGCAGACGGTGCCGCAGCCCAGGCGCTCGATCAGCTCGGCGGCGCGGTCGAGGGCGCGCGGGGCGTTCTCGACGTCGAGGCCCTTCTCGAAGCGCGCGGACGATTCGGTCCGCAGGCCGACCGCCTTCGCCGTCAGCCGGGTCCGGATGCCGTGGAAGACCGCGGACTCGAGCAGGATCTCCTTCGTCGCATCCGAGATCTCCGAATGCTCGCCGCCCATGACGCCGGCGAGGGCGACCGGACCCGCCGGGTCCGCGATCACCAGCATCGACGGGTCGAGGGCGCGGTCGGTCCCGTCGAGCGTGCGCATGCGCTCGCCTTCCGCGGCGCGGCGCACGATCACGGAGCGGTCGTGCAGGAACGACAGGTCGAACGCGTGCATCGGCTGCCCGAGCTCGAGCATGACGTAATTCGTGATGTCGACGATGTTCGAGATCGGACGCACGCCGGCGTCGCGGAGGCGGCGGCGCATCCATTCGGGCGAGGGGCCGACCTTCACGTTGCGCACCACGCGGGCGCAGTACCGGAAGCACAGGTCGGGCGCGTCGATGCGGACGGCGGCGAGCGACGCGGTCGTCGCGGGGTCCTCCTCCCTCACCTGCGGCGCGCAGGGGCGGAACGGCCGGCCGAAGGTCGCGGCGGCCTCGCGCCCGAGCCCTTCGACGCTGAGGCAGTCCGGCCGGTTGGACGTGATCTCGAAGTCGACCGTCGTCTCGCCGAGGCCCAGGACCTCGCGCAGGTCGGCGCCGGCCGGCGTCTCCGCCGGGAGCAGCCAGATGCCGTCCTCGGCGGCCTCGGGGAACTCCATCCGCGTGAAGCCGAGCTCCTGGATCGAGCAGAGCATGCCGTCCGACGCGACGCCGCGCAGCGTGCCCTTCCGGATCTCCTTGCCGTCGGCGAGCGTCGCGCCGTCCAGCGCGACCGGCACCACGGCGCCCGCGGCGACGTTCGAGGCGCCCGTCACGACCTGCAGCGTCCCGTGCGGTCCGCAGTCCACGGTGCAGACCGACAGGCGGTCCGCGCCGGGATGCTTCGCGACCGAGACGACGCGGCCCGTCGCGACGCCCGAGATGCCCTCGCCCGACACGGCGAGCCCTTCGACCTTCGAGCCGCTCATCGTCATCGCCTCGGCGAACGCGTGCGCGTCCTCCGGTATCTCCGTGAAATCCCTCAGCCAGCCCATCGGTGCCTTCATGTCCGGTCCCTCCTCCGCCGTCCGGCGGAACGCCTCTCCGCCCTACTTGAACTGGACCAGGAAGCGGACGTCGTTCTCGTACAGCGCGCGCATGTCCTCGATGCCGAAGCGGGCCATCGCCGTCCGTTCGACGCCGATGCCGAACGCGAAGCCGCTGTAGACCTCCGGGTCGATCCCGCAGCCCGCGAGGACCTTCGGGTGGACCATCCCGGCGCCGAGCATCTCGACCCAGCCCTCGCCCTTGCAGGTCCGGCAGCCCTTCCCGCCGCAGACCCAGCAGCTCACGTCGACCTCCGCGCTGGGCTCGGTGAACGGGAAGTGGTGCGGGCGCAGGCGGATGCGCGTGCCCTCGCCGAAGAGGCGGCGGGCGTAGAGCTGCAGCGAGCCGACGAGGTCGCCCATGGTGATCCCCTTGTCGACCGCGAGGCCCTCGATCTGGTGGAAGACGGCGGAATGCGTCGCGTCGATCGTGTCCGACCGGTACACGCGGCCGGGGCAGACGATGCGGATCGGCGGGCGCGTGGACTCCATCACGCGGACCTGCACGGGCGAGGTCTGCGTGCGGAGCAGCACCGTGTCGGACACGTAGAACGTGTCCTGCGTGTCGCGGGCGGGGTGCCCCGCCGGCGTGTTCAGCATCTCGAAGTTGTAGCGGTCGAGCTCGACCTCGGGGCCCTCGGCGATCGAATAGCCGAGGCCGAGGAAGACGCCGCAGATCTCGTCGATCGCCTTCGTGAGCGGGTGCCGCGCGCCCATCGGGGAGCGCAGGCCCGGCAGGGTCACGTCGATCCGCTCGCGGGCCATCCGCGCTGCGCGCTCGTCGGCCGCGACCACGGCTTCGCGGGCCGCGAGGGCGGCCTCGAGCGCTTCGCGCGCCTCGTTCGCCGCCTGGCCCGCCGCCGGTCGATCCTCGGCCGGCAGCTGCCCCATCCCGCGCAGGACGAGCGTGATCTCGCCCTTCTTCCCGAGGTAGCGCACGCGCAGCGCCTCGATCTCCTGCGTCGTCGCGGCGTGCGCGCACTCCGGCGCGAACCGCGCCCGGACCTCGTCCAGCTGTGCCCTCAGATCCACCATCCCGCACCTCCCGGCATGAAAAAGGCCTTCCCTCCCCTGTTCGGGACGGAAGGCTCGTGCGAACCCTTCGCGGTACCACCCGGATTCCGGCGCCGCTGCGCGCGCCGGCTCTTTCACGGCCTCTATCGGGGCCCTCCGTCGCCGCCTACGCAGGATCCCTCGCGGGCCTCCCTTCGGAGCGCCGTTCCGGAGCGAACTTCGGCGACCTTCGTCCCGGGCGGCTTCCAGCCCTCGGCCGGCCCTCTCTGGGGGGACGCGGAGAGTCGCCTACTCTCTCCTTCATCACGTTGACCGTATGGTAGCACCGCGGAACGGGCCTGTAAAGGGCGGCTGCGGCCGCTCCCCCGCGCTCAGGGAGCCGGGTCGGGCGGGACGTCGACCTGGAGCGTCACCGGCCCGTCGTTCACGAGCTCGACCTCCATCCTCGCGGCGAAGCGGCCCGTCTCGACCCGAAGCCCGCTCGCGGCCAGGGCGGCGACGAGCCGGTCGAACAGCGCGCGGGCGCGCTCGGGCGGCGCCGAGCGCTCGAAGCCCGGCCGGTTCCCCTTCCGGACGTCGCCGTACAGCGTGAACTGGGACACGACGAGGATCTCGCCGCCCACGTCGGCGACGGATCGGTTCATCTTCCCCGCGTCGTCCTCGAAGATGCGCAGGCGCAGGAGCTTCCCGGCCATCGCGTCGACATCCGCAGGCCCGTCGTCCGTCGATACGGCCGCGAGCACGAGGAGCCCGCGTCCGATCGACCCGACGGTCTCCCCGCCGACCCGCACGGCGGCGCGCGCCGCCCGCTGGACGAGGGCGCGCACGGCGTCAGCCCGCCTTCGGGCGCAGGAGCTCGTCGATCGCCTTCGCGGCGACCTTGCCGGCGCCCATCGCGAGGATGACGGTCGCGGCGCCGGTGACGGCGTCGCCGCCGGCGTAGACGCGCGGCTTGCTGGAAGCGCCGGTCGCCTCGTCCACGATGATGCCGCCCCA
>CAIXGU010000229.1 GCA_903919045.1 uncultured Eubacteriales bacterium
CGACCTGCGACGCGGCGCCGCTCGCGGCGACCGCGACGACGGCGCCGGCCGCAGGGCGGATGAAGGTCTGGACGACATCGTTGACGTGGTCGACGGCGGGGATCTTGTCGGCGACGATCTCCACGCACAGCAGCACGGCGATCACGGCGATCATCCAGACTTCCCCGAGGACGTCGAACGGCGCGCGGAGGCGGAGCCACCCGAACCGCTGCGCCAGCGCGACCGCGAGGAGCGGGACATACGCGTTGAGGCCAGCCGGGATCGCGAGACCGAGGGCGGTCAGCAGCTCCATGGCGGCGCCCTTCCCGGCCTCAGCCTTCGCCTGCCGGCGGCTCCGGCGGAGGCGCGTCCGCAGGCGTCGCCGAAAGCGCGCGGCGTCGACCGCGCCCGAACCGCCGGAGTCCGGCGAGCAGGGGCGCGCGCAGGAGATAGACGACGAACGATGCGGCGACGAGCACGCTAAACGCCACGACGCCGACGGCCACGTCGCCCTGGCCGAGCTGCTGACCGACGAGGCAGCTGAGGAGGATCGTGGGGGCGCCGCACAGGCAGCACAGCAGGAAGCGCGGGAGGCCGATCCGGGTGCCGGCGAGGAGGTAGGAGAGGACCGCGTTCGGGACGCCCGGGATCAGGAAGAGGAGGATGGAAACGACGAAGGCGCTGTCGCTGTCGCGGAGGAAGGAGAAGTCCCAGGCGGACTTCTTCGCGGGCTTCGCCGGGCGCCCGTCCGCTCCACCGCCGGACCCGGCCGCGGCGGCCGGGAAGCGGGCGGTCCTCTGCTTGCGCGAGGACGGGAACAGCGTGATCCGGAACTCGCGGACGAGCAGGTAGATCGCCAGGTTGCCGAGCAGGTAGCCGGCGAGGCAGACGAGGAAGCCGCCGAGGATGCCGTAGACGAGCCCGCCCAGCATCTGGACCGCGACCGCCGGGAAGAAGACGGTGACGACCTGCAGGGCCTGGACGGCGGCGAGGATGAGGACGCCATTGGCTCCGAACGCGTCGATCGCCTCGATCATCGGGTGCTCGTCGCCCTGGTGGGCCGCGATGCTCCGCATGAGGGGATACAGGTTCGCCAGCATCGCCAGCAGGAAGCCGAGGATCAGCAGGAGCAGGACGGCGGAGGCGATCCGGCGCGCAGGATGCGGCGTGTGCGGGGTCGGACCCGTCGGGGCGTGCGTCGGTCGGGGCATGGTCCCTCCTGCGCGGAGATGCAGCCGCGCATCCCCATGGTAGGCCAGCCGCGTCCCGCAGGCAAGCGGGCGGTTTGCGCGCCGGGGCCGCGCGGCATACAATGAGGACGCTTCCCGCCGACCCTTCTTCCCGCGCCTGCTGCCGAGGCATCCCGGACCGAGGAACGCCCATGACGGACGATCTCCACCGCTCCATCCTCGACCGCTTCCCGACCGGATACGCCTACGGCCGGATCCTGCGCGACGCGCAGGGCGTCCCCGTCGACGCCGAGCTGCTCGAGGCGAACCCCGCGTTCGCGTCCCTGTTCGGCCGCGACCCCTCCGACGTGGTCCGGCGGCGCCTCTCCCAGATCTTCCCCGGCGTGCGCGAGGCGAGCCGCGACTGGATCGACGCCTTCGCGCGCGTCGCGGAGAAGGGCGGCACGGAGGTCCTCACGCGCTACGTGAGGCCGATGGCCGCCTGGTTCAAGATCGTGGCGCAGGGCGGCGAACCGGGGACGCAGACCTTCACGGTCTTCCTGTCGGACATCACGTCGTCGGTTTCGTCCTTCCGCGATATCGACATCTTCTTCGACATGAGCCCCGACCTCCTGAGCATCGCCGACGCCGACGGACGCTTCCTCAAGGTCAACCGCGCCTGGGAGCGCACGCTCGGCTACGCGATCGACGAGCTCCTCGGGATGCGGATCCGGGACCTCGTGCATCCGGACGACCTCGCCGCGGCGCAGGCGATCGACCGGCCGGCCGCCCCCCAGGGCCAGGTCGAGCGCTTCGTCACCCGCTGCCGCCGCAAGGACGGGGCGTACCGGACCCTCGACTGGTCCTCCCAGCGCAGCGGCGGGCGCAGCTACAGCGTCACGCGCGACGTCACGGAGACCTGGACCTGGATGAACCGGGTGGAGTACCTGAGCTACCACGACAGCCTGACCGGGCTCTACAACCGCCGATTCCTCGAGGAGGAGATCCGGCGCCTCGACACGCCCCGCAGCCTCCCGATCGCGGTGATCATGGGCGACGTGAACCGACTGAAGATCGTGAACGACGCGTTCGGCCACGCGAAGGGCGACGAGCTGATCCGCAGGGCCGCCGAGGCGATCCGGCGCGGGTGCCGCAACGAGGACCTGGTCGCCCGCTGGGGCGGCGACGAGTTCATGGTGTTCCTGCCGCAGACGACCGAAGCGGAGGCGGAGACCGTGATGGCCCGCATCCGCGAGAACTGCGCGGACCAGGAGGTCGACGGCATCCGGGTCGACATCTCGTTCGGCCTCGCCGTGAAGGCGAAGCCCGAGGAACCGATCGAGGAGACGATGCGCGCCGCGGAGGACGCGATGTACCGCATCAAGTCGAAGACCGGCTCCCTGTCCCGCAGCGAGCTGCTCGACGCGATCACGCAGGCGATCCACCGCCGCAGCCCGCAGGAGAAGGGCCACGCCGAGCGGGTCTCCGCGCTGTGCGCGCGGATGGCCGAGACGCTCGGGTGCGATGACGAGGAAGTCCAGCGGCTGCGGCTGGGCGGGCTGCTGCACGACATCGGGAAGATCTCCGTGAACGTGAGCATCCTCGAGAAGCCCGGCGCCCTCGACGAGGAGGAATGGCGCGAGATGCGCCGGCACGCCGAGACGGGCAGCCGCCTCGTCGGCTCGGCCGAGGAGATGGTGGACGTGGGAAACGCGATCCTCGCGCACCACGAGCGTTGGGACGGGAAGGGCTATCCGCGCGGCATCCGGTCGGACGAGATCCCGCTCGAGGCGCGGATCATCGCGATCGCGGACAGCTACGCGACGATGACCAGCCCCCAGGCGTACCGGTCCCCGATGTCGCGCGAGGCGGCCGCGGCCGAGATCCTGCGGAACGCCGGCGCCCAGTTCGATCCCGAGCTCGCGCGCCTGTTCGTCGAGCGCATCGTGGCGGGCGGCGGCGCGTAGCGGACGGCGCCGGGCGCAGGGAAGGGCCGCCGGCGGGGGATCCCGCCGGCGGCCTTTCCGCGTCGCCGAGCGCCGGGCCG
>CAIXGU010000230.1 GCA_903919045.1 uncultured Eubacteriales bacterium
CTCGACGACGCGACGCCGGTCGCGCTCGCGATCGACTTCGAGAAGCTGTACTGGAACATGCACGAGGCCCGGGCGGCCTGGCTCCACCAGCTGCCGTCGTGGTCCGCGGTGCTGTCCGAGGAGACCCGCGACGGGATCGTGAAGCGGTTCCGCGCGTCGAAGATGGCCCATAGCGAGAAGGTCGGCCGCAACGACCCGTGCCCGTGCGGCAGCGGCCGCAAGTACAAGGTCTGCTGCGGGAAGGCCTGACGCCGAAGGAGGGAACGGCATGCCGAGGGAACTCGTCCGTATCCGCGATCTGTACCGCGACCCCGACGCCTACGCGGGCCGCGACGTCGCCGTCGGCGGCTGGGTGCGCACCGTGCGCGACCAGAAGCGCTTCGGCTTCCTGGAGCTGAACGACGGGACCTTCTTCCGCAGCCTCCAGGTCGTATTCGAGGAAGGCGTCGTCGAGGACTACGCGGCGGCCGCCGCGCTCGGCACCGGCGCCGCGGTGCGCGTCTCCGGCCGCGTCGTCCCGACGCCCGGTGCGCGGCAGCCGTTCGAGCTGAAGGCCGCGAAGGTGGAGCTCGAGGGCGCCTGTCCGCCGGAGTACCCTCTCCAGCCGAAGCGCCACTCCGTCGAGTTCCTCCGCACGATCCCGCACCTGCGCCCGCGGACGAACCTCTTCTCCGCGGTGTTCCGCGTCCGGTCGGTGCTGTCGTTCGCGATCCACCGCTTCTTCCACGACCGCGGCTTCGTGTACGTGCACACGCCGATCGTCACGGCGAGCGACGCCGAGGGCGCCGGCCAGCTCTTCCGCGTCACGACGCTCGACGTCGGGAACCCGCCGCGGACGCCCGACGGCGCGGTCGACGACGCGCAGGACTTCTTCGGGAAGCGCACGTACCTGACGGTGAGCGGGCAGCTCAACGTCGAGAGCCACGCGATGGCCTTCCGCGACGTGTACACCTTCGGCCCGACGTTCCGCGCCGAGAACTCCAACACCGCGCGCCACGCGGCGGAGTTCTGGATGGTGGAGCCCGAGATCGCGTTCGCCGACCTCGGGGACGACATGGCCCTCGCCGAGGAGCTCCTCAAGGACCTGATCCGCACGGTCCTCGCCGAGTGCCCCGAGGAGATGGAGTTCTTCACGTCCTTCGTCGACAAGGGCCTGCGCGAGCGCCTCGAGGGCGTCCTCGCGCACGAGTTCGCGCACGTCACCTACACCGAGGCCGTGGCGATCCTCGAGAAGGCCGGGGACCGCTTCCAGTACCCCGTGTCCTGGGGCGCCGACCTGCAGACGGAGCACGAGCGCTACCTGACCGAGGAGGTCTTCCGCCGCCCCGTCTTCGTGACCGACTACCCGAAGGCGATCAAGGCCTTCTACATGCGCCTGAACGACGACGGGAGGACCGTCGCCGCGATGGACTGCCTCGTCCCGGGCATCGGGGAGATCGTCGGCGGCAGCCAGCGCGAGGAGCGGCTCGACGTGCTCGAGGCGCGGATGCGCGAGCTCGGGATGGACCCCGAGGAGTACGCCTGGTACCTCGACGTCCGGCGGTACGGCGGCACGCGGCACGCGGGCTTCGGGCTCGGCTTCGAGCGCGTCCTCATGTACCTGACGGGCGTGTCGAACATCCGCGACGTCCAGTCCTTCCCCCGCACGGCCGGCTCCGCGGAGTACTGAGCGTGGACGCCGTCCCGTTCGTGCTCGCCTCGGGCTCGCCCCGGAGGCGGGAGCTGCTGGCGCGGATCCTCGGGGAGCATGGGTTCCACTGGTCGGCCGCCGTCTTCGACGAGGAGGACGGCGGGACCGAGGGGCTGCCGCCCGCGGACCTGGTGCTGCGCCTCGCGGACGGGAAGCGGGAGGCGTGGACGGAGGAGCGGGCGCACGGCGCGTTCGCGGAATGCTTCGTGCTTGGGGCGGACACGGTGGTCGCGCTCGGGGACGAGGTCCTCGGGAAGCCGCGCGACGCGGCGGACGCCCGGCGGATGCTCCGCGCCCTGTCGGGACGCCGGCACGACGTCGTGACGGGCCTGTCGCTCGCCTACGTGCGGGACGGCCGGACGGTCGCCTGCGTCCGGGACGCCGTGGAGACGGAGGTCCGCTTCGCGGAGCTCCCGGAAGCGCTCGTGGAATGGTACGCCGCGACGGGCGAGCCGCTGGACAAGGCGGGCGCCTACGGCATCCAGGGACACGGCGCGCTGCTCGTCGAGCGGATCGACGGCTGCTACTACAACGTGATGGGCTTCCCGCTGCGCCGGCTGTACGAGCTGATGCGGGAGCTGCAGGAGATCCCGGGGGTCCCTCGGATCGATTCGTCTCTCTTCCCCCTGCGCGACGGCCGCGACGACGGCCGGGAAGGGAAGGGGACGGATGGATGCGACGCACGGGACGATGCGGGACCTGCCCGAGGCGGACCGCCCGTATGAGAAGCTCCGCGCCCTCGGCGCGGGCGCGCTGACGGACGCCGAGCTGCTCTCCGTCCTGATCCGGACCGGAACGCGCTCCGAGAGCTCGCTGGCGCTCGCGCAGCGGATCCTCCCGCGGGAGGGCCCCCGCCTGGGCCTCGCCTTCCTCGCCGACGCCTCGGTCGAGGAACTCAGCGCGCACGCCGGCATCGGCCGGGTGAAGGCCGCGGTCCTCAAGGCGGCGGTCGAGGTCGGGCGTCGCGCCACGCGCGGACCGGCCGCGCGTCCGGGCGAGCGGATCACCGACCCGGAGTCGCTCGCGGAGGGACTGCTGGACGAGATGCGCTTCCTCGCCCGCGAGGAGCTGTGGGTCCTGCTCCTCGACGCGAAGGGCGCGCTGATCCGGCTGCTGCGGTTCGCCGGCGGAGGCGTCGCGGCGACGGTCGTGACGCCGCGGGACCTCTTCCGGGAGGCCGTCCGGTGCGGCGCGTCCGGGGTGATCCTCGCCCACAACCACCCGAGCGGGGACCCCGAGCCGAGCGAGGACGACCTGCGGACGACAGCGCGCGTCCGGGAGGCGGGCGAGGCGATCGGCGTCCGCCTGGTCGACCACCTCGTCGTCGCGGCCGGCGGCAGCGTGTCCCTGCGCCGCCGGGGCCTCGTTTGATGGTTTCCGTGATATCCGCTATGATGGTCTCCTGACGGGCGCCGCCCGCTTCCACGCCACCCCGGAGGGACGATGCGAGGCTTTCTCCGCAACCGAATCCTGCTTCTCGTGCTGGCCACGCTCGCGCTCGTGACCCTGCTCCTCTTCTCGTCGATCCCGGGGAGTCCGGTCCAGTTCCTCAGCACCCCGGTCACGATCGTCCTCCAGCCGGTGAAGGGGTTCCTCGCCGGGAGCTGGGACGCCGTCTCCGGCCTGTCCCGCTCGGTGTTCGACGCCGAGGCCGTCCGGTGCGGCGCGTCCGGGGTGATCCTCGCCCACAACCACCCGAGCGGGGACCCCGAGCCGAGCGAGGACGACCTGCGGACGACAGCGCGC
>CAIXGU010000231.1 GCA_903919045.1 uncultured Eubacteriales bacterium
GGACCGACCAGACGAAGGGCGCGGATCCGGCGCGTTCGGCGAGTCCGAGCGCGGCGGCGACGGCGGCGGTGCCGAGCCAGGCGAGGCGGACGGCGGGCCAGCGCCCGGCGCGCACGGCGACGGCCGCGGCGGAGAAGAGGCCCGCATAGGCGAGGTACTGGACCCAGCCTTCATGGCGGATGCGGTCGCCGAGGAAGGCCGTCGCCGGCCAGGGCGAGAGGCAGGCGGCGAGGAGGCCCAGCGCGAGGAAGGCGGCGAGCGGCGCGAACGGCGAGCGGAGGAGGGAGGACAGGCGGGAGCGGAAGGAGGCCGCGGCGTCGGGCGCTGCGGGCGCAGGGTCGGCGGCGAGCCGGCGCAGCCACGCGCGGAGGAGGAGGATCACCCAGCAGGTCATGCCGATCGACGTCGCGATCGTGGACTTGATCGACAGCGCGGAGGTCGTGTCGTCGCCGAACAGGAACGTCATCAGGGGCGAGACGGCGCACGCGAGGACGAAGGCGAGGATGCAGGCGTCGGCGGCACGCACCAGGCGCGCCGCGGCGCGGCGGGTCGCGCCGGGGTCGACGGGCTGGATGCGGAACGCCTTCGGTCCGTCCAAGGAAGCCATGCGTCACCTCGTCCCGATTGTACCATCCCTCGCGCCCGGAAACGGGCAGGGCCTGCCCCCCTGCGACGGGGAACCGGCCCTGCGTGCGGTCGGATGGCCCGAGGAAGATCCCCGGGAGCCCGGACCCGTTCGGCTACTTCGAGGCCTGCTCGATCGCGACGGCGACCGCGACGGTGGCGCCGACCATCGGGTTGTTGCCCATCCCGAGGAAGCCCATCATCTCGACGTGCGCCGGGACCGAGGAGGAGCCGGCGAACTGCGCGTCGGAGTGCATGCGGCCCATCGTGTCGGTCATGCCGTACGACGCCGGGCCCGCGGCCATGTTGTCGGGGTGCAGCGTGCGGCCCGTGCCGCCGCCGGACGCGACGGAGAAGTACTTCTTGCCCTGCTCGACGCACTCCTTCTTGTAGGTGCCGGCGACCGGGTGCTGGAAGCGGGTCGGGTTCGTCGAGTTGCCGGTGATCGACACGTCGACGCCTTCCTTGTGCATGATCGCCACGCCCTCGCGGACGTCGTCGGCGCCGTAGCAGCGGACCTTCGCGCGGTCGCCCTTGGAGTACGCGGTCTCCTTGACGATCTCCAGCTCGCCCGAGTAGTAGTCGAACTTCGTCTGCACGTAGGTGAAGCCGTTGATGCGGGAGATGATCATCGCGGCGTCCTTGCCGAGGCCGTTCAGGATCACCTTCAGCGGCTCCCTGCGGACCTTGTTCGCGGACTTCGCGAGGCCGATCGCGCCCTCGGCGGCGGCGAAGGACTCGTGCCCGGCGAGGAACGCGAAGCACTTGGTCTCCTCGCGGAGGAGCATCGCGGCGAGGTTGCCGTGGCCGATGCCGACCTTGCGGTCGTCGGCGACGGAGCCGGGGATGCAGAAGCTCTGCAGGCCTTCGCCGATCGCCTCGGCGGCGTCGGCGGCCTTCGTGCAGCCCCTCCTGATCGCGATCGCGGCGCCCACGACGTACGCCCAGGCGGCGTTCTCGAAGGCGATCGGCTGGATCGACTTGCAGATCGCGTACGGGTCGAGGCCCTTCGCGTCGCAGACGGCCTTCGCCTCGTCGATCGACTTCATCCCGTTCTTCTTCAGCGCCTTCTCGATCTGGGCGATGCGGCGCTCGTAGCTCTCGAACAGCTGTGCCATGTCGGTCGCTCCTCCCTTACTCGTGCCGCGGGTCGATGACCCGGGCGGCCTCGTCGAAGCGGCCGTACGTGCTCGTGGCCTTCTTGAGGGCCTCGTCGGCGGGCACGCCCTTCTTGATCGATTCCATCATCTTCCCGATGTGCACGAACTGGTAGCCGATGATCTGGTCGTCGGCGTCGAGCGCGGTCTTCAGCACGTACCCTTCGGCCATCTCGAGGTAGCGGGGGCCCTTGTCGAGCGTCCCGTACATCGTGCCGACCTGGCTGCACAGGCCCTTGCCGAGGTCCTCGAGACCGGCGCCGACGGGCAGGCCGCCCTCGGAGAACGCGGACTGCGAGCGGCCGTAGGCGATCTGCAGGAACAGCTCGCGCATCGCGGTGTTGATCGCGTCGCACACGAGATCCGTGTTGAGCGCCTCGAGGATCGTCTTGCCCGGCAGGATCTCGGCCGCCATCGCGGCGGAGTGGGTCATCCCGGAGCAGCCGATCGTCTCGACGAGCGCCTCGACGATCACGCCGTCCTTGACGTTCAGGGACAGCTTGCAGGCGCCCTGCTGCGGCGCGCACCAGCCGATGCCGTGGGTGAAGCCCGAGATGTCGCGGACCTCCTTCGCCTGCACCCACTTCCCCTCCTGGGGGATGGGCGCCGGGCCGTGGTTCGGCCCCTTGGCCACGCAGGTCATGGACTCGACCTCATGGGTTCGGATCATGGGTTCCCGCTCCTTTCCTCCGTCCCCCCCGGCCGTCCGCGGAAGGCGGAACGGACGGCACGGACAGGCTTTGCATGCCGATGTTCAATTATAGAGGAGGGGTGGAGTATAATCCATAGGGCAGTTGCACGGAATCGGGCGCGCGTCCGGCCGCAGGCGGCTGCGAAGGAAGGGAAATCGACCGATGCTGGACAGGCTGAAGAGCGTCGAGGACCGCTACGAGGAGCTCAACATCCTCCTCGGCGACCCCACGATGTTCAACGACCAGGAGCGATACCAGAAGATCGTCAAGGAGCACGCGGAGCTGGGTCCGATCGTGGAGTGCTACCGCGCCTACGAGCGCACGCTCCGCGAGATCGAGGAAGGCAAGGAGCTGCTGGCCGGCGCGACGGAGCGCGAGTTCCGCGAACTCGTCCGCGAGGACCTGAACGCGCTGGAGGCCCGCGCGGTCGCGCTCGAGGCCGACCTGCGGGAGATGATCGCCCCGCGCGACCCGAACGACAACCGCAGCGTGATCGTGGAGATCCGCGCGGGGGCCGGCGGCGAGGAGGCCGCGCTGTTCGCGTCGGTGCTCTACCGGATGTACACGCAGTACGCGGCCGCGCGCGGCTGGCGCCACGAGCTGCTCGACCTGAACGAGACCGAGCTCGGCGGCTTCAAGGAGGTCGTGTTCTCGATCGACGGGAAGGGCGCCTTCAGCCGGCTCAAGTACGAGAGCGGCGTGCACCGCGTGCAGCGGGTGCCCGTGACGGAGTCCGGCGGGCGCATCCACACCTCGACCGTGACCGTCGCCGTGCTGCCGGAGGCCGAGGAAGTCGACGTCGAGATCAACCCGAACGACCTCGAGATCGACACGTTCCGCGCGTCGGGCGCCGGCGGCCAGCACATCAACAAGACCGAGTCCGCGATCCGCATCACGCACCGGCCGTCGGGCATCGTCGTGACCTGCCAGGACCAGCGCTCTCAGTACAAGAACAAGGACAAGGCGATGCTGATCCTGCGCACGAAGCTGCTCGAGAACGAGCGCGCCCGCACCGAGGGGGCGCGCGCCGCGGACCGCAGGAGCCAGGTCGGCACCGGCGACCGCAGCGAGCGGATCCGCACCTACAACTTCCCGCAGAGCCGCGTGACCGACCACCGGATCGGCCTCACGCTCTACCGCATCGACGCGGTCCTCGAGGGCGACCTCGACGACGTGATCAACGCCCTGGTCGCCGCCGACCGCGCCGACGCGCTGGGCCACGGCGACGCCGAGGAGTGAGGTCCGCCATGCCGGCCTCCGCCTCCGTCCCCGCTCCCGCTCCCGCCGCCCCCCTCGCCACCCGCACGGTCCGCGTCGACCGGCGCGCGTCCGACGCGGACCTCCGCGACGCCCTCGGCGAGGCCGCGGCCGCCCTCCGCGACGGCGCCCTCGTCGCCTTCCCGACCGAGACCGTCTACGGGCTCGGCGCCGACGCGCTCTCCGCGGACGCCGTCGCGCGCATCTTCGAGGCGAAGGGCCGCCCGGCCGACAACCCGCTGATCGTCCACGTCGCGTCCGTCGACGACCTCGCGCCGCTCGTCGCGGAGGTGACCCCGCTCGCGCGGGCGCTGCTCGAGGCCTTCGCGCCCGGGCCGCTGACCCTCGTCCTCCGCCGCTCCGACCGCGTCCCCGACGTCGTGACCGCGGGACTCCCGACGGTCGCGGTCCGCGTCCCGTCGCACCCCGTCGCCCGCGCCCTGATCCGCCTCGCCGGCGTGCCGGTCGCCGCGCCCTCGGCCAACCGCTCCGGGCGCCCGAGCCCGACGCGCGCGGAGCACGTCCGCGAGGACCTCGACGGCTGCATCGCCTGGATCGTCGACGGCGGACCGTGCGACGTCGGGCTCGAGTCGACCGTGGTCGACGCGACCGGCGACGTCCCCGTGATCCTGCGCCCCGGCGCCGTCACCGCGGAGCACCTCGCCCTCGCGACGGGGCTCGACCCCGTCGAGGCCTACCTCCACCCGTACGCCCCGGCGCCCCGCGACGGCGCCCCGCGGACGCACGCGGGCGGCACGCCGCGGTCCCCCGGCCTCAAGTACCGCCACTACGCCCCCCGCGCCCGCGTGCTCGTCGCCGACGGTCCGGACGACGACGCCCGCGCGGACGCGCTGCTGTCGCTCGCCGCGGAGCAGATCGCGGCCGGCCGCCGGGTCGGGCTCTTCGCGCCGCACGACACGCTCCTGAACCTGTCGTGCCCCGTCGTCGCCTCGCAGGTGCCGCGCGGGAAGGTCGTGCTGTCGGTCGACTGGGGCCGCGACGGCGACGCGCTCGCGGCGTCCGCCGCGCTGTTCGACGCGCTGCGCCGCCTCGACGAGGCGGGCGCCGAGGTGATCGTCGCCCAGTCCGTCGCGCCGGAAGGCATCGGCGCCGCCTACCGCAACCGCCTCGAGAAGGCGGCCGCGGGCGGCGGGGAGGAGGCCGGCCCGTGAAGGTCCTGTTCGTCTGCACCGGGAACACCTGCCGCAGCCCGATGGCCGCGGCGGTCCTGAACCGCCTCGCCGCGGAGGGGGACCTGCCGCACCGGGCGGCGTCGGCGGGGCTCGCCGCCTTCGAGGGCGCGCCGGCGACCGACGAGTCCCTCGCGGCCTTGCGGGAGCGGTACGGCGGGGAGCCCGCGGACCTCGCGTCGCACCGGGCCCACCGGGTCGACCGCGCCGACGTCGACGCCGCGGACGCCGTGCTCGCCATGACCGAGGCGCACCGCCGGGAACTGGTCCGACGCTTCCCGGAGGCGGCCGCGAAGATCGCGACGCTGAAGGGCGGGGAGGACGTCGCCGACCCCTACGGATGCGGCGGCGAGGCGTACGACGAAACGCTCGCGACGCTCGAGGCGGCCGTCCGCGACTGGCTGGCGGAGCACCCCTGATTCCTGTTGACACCTCCGCGTCCGCGCTGATAGAATCATGAAGCGCTCGCGGGCCACTCCGCGATCGCACCTGGAAACGGTACGAGGCGGTATAGCTCAGCTGGTCAGAGCATTCGGTTCATACCCGAAGTGTCGTTGGTTCGAATCCGACTACCGCTACCACCACCAGGCCCGTTGGTCAAGCGGCTAAGACACCGCCCTTTCACGGCGGGAACAGGAGTTCGATTCTCCTACGGGTCACCAGGTCCTTGGGTGCTTAGCTCAGCCGGGAGAGCACATGCTTCACACGCATGGGGTCACAGGTTCAAGTCCTGTAGTACCCACCAGAACGCGGGCATAACTCAGTGGTAGAGTGTCACCTTGCCAAGGTGAAAGTCGCGAGTCCGAATCTCGTTGCCCGCTCCAGTCCGACGTCCGGCGCGCCGCAAGGCGCGCCGGACCTGCACGGCACCATAGCCAAGAGGTAAGGCAGAGGTCTGCAAAACCTTTACGCCCCGGTTCAAATCCGGGTGGTGCCTCCAGAGCCCCCGAACGGACGGCCCCCGGCGACGGGGGCCGTTCCCATCCCCGAGGTGACCCGATGAGCCAGCCTTTCCCCGGCAAGATGCGCCCCCTGCTTCCGCCCGACGAGGCCGCCGCGACGCGCAGGGAGGCCGACCTCGTCCTCTCCGCGTACAACCGGGCCCTGTCGGACGCCCTCGACGCCGCGCTCGCCGCGGTCACGGACGAGGAGGAGCTCCAGGACCCGGAGTTCGACGCGCGGCTGCGCAACGGCGCGCACAACGACCTCGCGGAGTGGTTCTCCGCCCCGCTGCCCGGCCTGGGCGGACGGACCCCGGACGACGCCTTCGCGGGGATCGCCTCCCTCGGCCAGGCGGTCGTCTGGTTCGAGTCGGCCGCGGCGAACTGCGACGACGACATCCCCGACCTCCTCAAGGTCCGCCTCGGAAGCCACGGGACCGCCGCGACGGACGCGCTCCTGACGCTCGCGCTCGCGCCGTCCTGGGAGGTCCGGTCCGGCCGGGCCGAGCGTCCGCCGGAGCTCCTGGCCGCGAGCCGGGCGATCGAGACGCTCGGGGAGTGGCAGGCGCGCGAGGCGCTCGAGCTCCTCGCCGCGAAGTTCGCCGGCCTCGGGGAGCCCGAGGAGGGGATCGCCGAGTCCTTCCGCGCCTACTGCACCGCGGTGGGGCCGGACGCGGCCCGCGTGCTCGCCGGCTGCGTCGAGGCCGCCGCCGGCGGGGACGGGGAGCCGATCCGCGGCCCGGTCGACTACATGGTGATCGCGATCGCCGACATCGGGCGCAAGCACCCCGACGAACGGCTGTTCCAGTGCCTGCGCCTGGCCTTCCGCCGGATGGAGCACAAGGCGATCGGGGCGATCTGCCTCGGCGACTACGGCGACGGGCGCGCCGTGACGACGCTCAAGGGGTTCCTCGACCGCTTCGAGGGGCGCATCGACCGGCAGACCTTCTACGAGGTGATGAACGCGATCCGGCGCCTCGGCGGCGTCGTCTCCGACATCCGGAATCCGTTCGCGGGAGACTTCGGACGACCGCATTGACGCGCCCGCGGCGCTCATACTATAATCGGCGACAGCGCGCGGGCATAACTCAGTGGTAGAGTGTCACCTTGCCAAGGTGAAAGTCGCGAGTCCGAATCTCGTTGCCCGCTCCAGAGAACGCGCCGAAGGGCCGGACGAACCCCGTCCGGCCCTTCGCCATGCCCGCCCGTCCCGCGGCTATCGCGCCGCGCGGGCCATGTGCTACACTTGATGGAGTCCGAAGGAGGCCCGACGACCATGGTTTCCGTCACGCTCGCGAGCATCGTCCGCGAATTCCACCTCGAGGCCGCCGTCCCGTGCGGCAACCTCGACGAGATCCGCATCGGCGTCGCCGACGTGACGCGTCCGGGGCTCCAGCTGGCCGGCTACTTCGACCACTTCGGCCCCGACCGCATCCAGGTGATCGGGAACATGGAGACCGCCTTCCTCGAGCGCCTGTCGTCGCGCGAGCGCCGGACCCGCCTCGAGGCGCTGTTCGCGACCGGGATCCCCTGCCTGATCCTCACCCGCGCGCACGCGGTCTCCCCGGAGCTCGAGTCCGTCGCGAAGAAGCACGACATCCCCGTCCTGCGCACCTCCGCGCCGACGTCGGAGTTCATGAGCTCGCTCACGAAGCACCTGAACGTCGAGCTCGCCCCGCGCACGTCGCTCCACGGCGTGCTCGTCGAGGTCTACGGCGAGGGCATCCTGATCCTCGGCGAGAGCGGCGTCGGCAAGTCCGAGACGGCGCTCGAGGTCGTGAAGCGCGGGCACCGGCTGATCGCCGACGACCTCGTCGAGGTGCGCCGCGTCTCCGACACGACCCTGCTCGGCCGCGCGCCGGAGATCATCCGCCACCTGATCGAGATCCGCGGCATCGGCATCCTCGACGTGAAGGAGCTCTACGGCGTCTCCTCCGTCAAGATGCAGGAGAACATCAACTTCGTGATCAACCTCGAGATCTGGGACGAGAGCAAGAGCTACGACCGCGTCGGGCTCGCCGACGAGCACACCGACATCCTCGGCATCGACGTCCCGTCGCTCACGATCCCGGTCCGTCCGGGCCGCAACCTCGCGATCATCGTCGAGGTCGCCGCAATCAACTTCCGTCAGAAGCAGATGGGGTACAACGCGGCGAAGGCCCTGACCGAGCGGGTCTTCGGAACGAAGAAATGACGGCGGAAGCCCTCGCCCGCGACCTCGCGGCGCTGCTCGGCCCCGCGGCCGCCGGCCGCGTCTTCGCGAACGAGCCGATGGACCGGCGCACGACGTTCCGCGTCGGCGGGCCGGCCGACGCCTTCGTGTCCCCCGCCTCGACCCTCGAGATCGCCGCCGTGCTGCGCTTCTGCCGCGAACGGGGCGTGCCCCTCACGCTGCTCGGGAACGGCTCGAACGTCGTCGTGTCCGACCGCGGGATCCGCGGCGCCGTGCTCGCGCTCGGCGAGGACTTCGCGCGCATCGAGGAAGGGGAGCGGGGCGAGGGGTTCCGGGAGGTCCACGCGCAGGCGGGCGCCCGGCTGGCCGTGCTCGCGGCCTTCGCGGGGCGGCTCGGGCTCTCCGGGCTCGAGGCGCTGTCCGGGATCCCGGGCACGGTGGGCGGCGCGCTGCGCATGAACGCCGGGGCGTACGAGCATTGCATGCAGGAGGTCGTGGTGCGGACCGAGGCGCTCGACGCCGACGGAACCGCCCACGCGGTCGAAGGCGCGGCGCACCGGTTCGGCTACCGCGCGAGCGTCTTCGAGGACCGGGGGCTGATCGCGGCGCGCACGACCGTGCGGCTGGCCGTCGACGACCCGAAGCGGATCGCGGAGCGCACGGCCGACTACGGCCAGCGCCGTCGCGCGAGCCAGCCGCTCGACCTGCCGAGCGCGGGCAGCGTGTTCCGGCGGCCGCCCGGGCACTACGCCGGCCGGCTGATCGAGGAAGCCGGGCTGAAGGGCGTCTCCCTCGGCGGCGCGCAGGTGTCGCCGAAGCACGCGGGCTTCATCGTGAACGCGGGCGGGGCGACCGCCGCCGACGTGCGGGACCTCATGGAGCAGGTGCGCAGGACCGTGGAGCAGCGGACGGGGGTCCGGCTGGAGCCGGAGATCCTCTTCCTCGGGGAGTGGTGACGCCATGGAGATCGTGATCCTGACCGGCATGTCGGGCGCGGGCAAGAGCCTCGCGATGAACTACCTCGAGGACATGGGGTTCTTCTGCATCGACAACCTCCCGCCCGTCGTGCTGCCGCACATGGTCCAGACCTTCGCGAAGGGCGGGGCCGCGGACGGCACCGGGATCAAGCGCGTGGCCTTCGTCGTCGACATCCGCAGCCTCGAGATGTTCTCGGGCATCCTGCCGGCGCTCGACGAGATCGACGCGCTGCGCATCCCGTGCCGCATCCTCTTCCTCGAGGCCTCGGACGCCGCGCTGGTCGGACGCTACAAGGAGACGCGCCGCAACCACCCGCTCGCCGAGGGGCGCGGGCTCCCGCAGGCGCTGCAGCTCGAGCGCCAGAAGCTCGAGGACCTGAAGGAGCGCGCGACCGACGTCATCGACACCACGAACCTGGCGCCGTCGGACCTGCGCAACAAGCTGTACAAGCTGCTCTCCGACGAGGGGCGCGAGAACCGCATGAGCGTCCTCGTGCAGTCCTTCGGCTTCAAGTACGGCATCCCGCCGGATTGCGACAACGTCGTCGACGTGCGCTTCATCCCGAACCCGTTCTACGAGCCGGACCTGAAGACGCTCTCGGGGCTCGACGCGCCGGTGCGCGACTTCGTCCGGAAGTTCCCCGAGACCGGTGAATTCATGGACCGGCTGGCGTCGATCCTCGACTTCACGATCCCGTTCTACCTGCGCGAGGGCAAGGTCCGCCTCACGATCGGCATCGGCTGCACGGGCGGGCGGCACCGCTCCGTCGTCCTCGCCGAGGACCTCGCCGCGCGGCTGAAGGGGAAGGGCCTCCCGATCCACGTCGACCACCGGGACATCGACCGCGACCCGCTCCGCCGGAAGTGACCGCGGGATGACCGGACCGTCCTTCACCAAGCAGGTCAAGGAAGAGCTCTGCGCCGTCCCCTGGGACGACATGTGCTGCATCCAGGCGGAGATCGCCGGGGTGCTGCTCGCCATGGGCCGCTTCCGCGCCGGATCCGTCTCGGTCCACACGGCGTCGCCGTCGTTCGCCGACCGGCTCTCCGCGATGCTCTCGGAGGTCTACGACAACGACGTCGAGATCGAGCAGGGGCGCGAGCTGCACACGGTGTCGATGACCGGCGAGCCGGCGTTCGCGTGCCTCGCGGCCGACCTGCTCGCCACCGCCGGGTTCGACTGCACCCGCGGGTCGCTCGCGCAGGACGCGGCGAAGCGGCCGATGTTCACGAACGAGTGCTGCCGGATCGCCGGGCTGCGCGGGATGTTCCTCGCATGCGGGTCGATCTCCGAGCCGTCGAAGCCGTACCACCTCGAGATCGCCGCGCGGCGTCCCGCCGGGGCGCAGGCCGCGGCGCTGCTGTTCGCGTCGATCGGGATGCACTGCGGCGTGCTGCGCCGCGAAGGCTACAGCGTGGCCTACCTGAAGGAGGGACAGCCGATCTCGGACTTCCTGCTGCTGACCGGCGCGCACGCCGCGCTGCTCGAGCTCGAGAACCGTCGGGTCGAGAAGGAGATGCGCAATACCGTGAACCGCGTCGTGAACTGCGACAGCGCGAATCTCATGCGGCTCGCGGATTCCGCGATGCGCCAGCAGCGGGCGATCCGGGCACTCGTGGACGCGCACGGCCTCGAGTCGCTTCCGGAGGGGCTGCGGCAGGCCGCCGTGGCGCGCCTCGAGAATCCGGACCTGTCGATCGCCGAGCTCGGCGAGATCATGAGCCCGCCGGTCGGGAAGTCCGGCATGAACCACCGCCTGCGCCGTCTCGAGGAGATGGCCGCCGAGGCGGGCTTCCGGCCGGAAGCCGGGGGCGCGGAGGGGATGCGATGAAGAGCGGGGCCGGGAACGGGATGAACGGGCGCAGGGCGCCGCAGCGGCCGGCGCCGCAGCGCCCCGCTCCGACGCGTCCGACGACGCCGCGCCGCGCCGCCGCGGACGCCGAGGCCGCCCGCTACCGCGCACCGCGCTGGATCCGCACGCCGCTGGCGCTCGCTGCGCTGCTCGTGGCCGCCGTGGCCGTCGCCGGCGTCGTCCGCCTGCTGTCGGGCGGATCCTTGTTCCCGCCCGCCGGGACGCCGACGCCCTCCGCCACGCCCACGCTTTCGCCCACCCCGACGCTGACGCCGACGCCCACCCCGGCTCCCTGGCTGAACCCGATCCTCGCGCCGGCGACGCTCGGCACGCCCCGGGAGATCGACGCAGTCTCGCCGGACGCCCTGCCGAGCCGCATCGGGCTCGTCTCCGACGTCTTCGACGTGACGGGCAAGCTCGCCTCGTTCCTCCGCTCCTATGCGATCTCGTTCGGGGACCCGTCGCTGTACAACCGCGTCCCGGGCGTCCTGACCTTCCGCGGGAACAACTTCCGCTCGGCGGCCGCCTACGGCACCGCCGCGCTCGCCGAGAAGACGCTGGCGCAGGTGTGGGAGCGGCCCGTCGGGAGCCTCGCGTCGTCGCAGTGGTCGTTCTCCTGGAGCGGCACCGGCTGGACCGGGCAGCCCGTGATCGTGCAGTGGCCCGAGGACATCCGCAAGAAGATGACGCGGATGTACGCCGAGAAGCGGGCGAAGGTCGGCCTCAAGGAGGTCATCTCCGCCACGATGGACGGCAACATCTACTTCTACGACCTCGACGACGGGACGGCGACGCGCGACCCGATCGGCATCGGCGCGGCGATCAAGGGCACGCCGGCGATCGACCCGCGCGGCTACCCGCTCCTCTACGTCGGACAGGGGGACTTCCAGCCCAGGGGCTCCGCCGTGCACGAGGTCGGCTGGCGCATCTTCAGCCTGATCGACGACCAGCTGCTCTATTTCCAGAACGGAATCGACGGGCGGGCGTACCGGCAGGAGTGGGGCTCATGCGATTCGTCGCCGATCATCGACGCGGACACGGACACGCTGATCTGGCCGAGCGAGAACGGGATGGTCTTCACCTACCGCCTGCACACCGACTTCGACCGGGCCAAGGGGACGATCTCGATCGACCCGGAGCCGGTCGTGTACCGCTACGAGGCCGACGGGATGGCCCTCCAGGGCATCGAGTCGTCCGCCTCGATCTATGGGCATTATGCGTTCTTCAGCGACAACGGAGGCATCCTGAACTGCCTCGACCTGACGGCGATGAAGCCGGTGTGGAGCCTGCGGCTGCCCGACGATTCGGACGTCACGCCTACGCTCGATTTCCACGTCGGGAAGATGGCCCTCTATACCGCGACCGAGGTCGACTGGCAGCAGGACGTCGTGGGGACCTACAAGGGCGCCTCGACCGCGCTGCGCATCGACCCGCTGACCGGGAAGACCGTCTGGTCGGCGACCGTTCCGTGCTACACGAAGAACGCGGCGAACGTCGGCGACGACATCAACGGCGGGGCGCTCGGCTCGCCGGTGGTCGGGAAGAAGAAGATGTCGGATCTCGTCGTATTCACGTTCTGCATGACGAACGGCATCTACAGCGGGAACCGGCTCGTGGCGTTCGACAAGGAGACCGGGAAGCAGGTCTGGACGTACGAGATGCTGCACTATTCCTGGAGCTCGCCCGTGGACGTCTACGACGCGGACGGGAACCCCTACCTCGTGATCTGCGACTCGGCCGGCCAGATCCACCTCGTGGACGGCCTCACCGGGCAGCGGCTGTTCGTCCTGCAGGCCGTGAAGAACCAGGGCACGGACAAGGAGACGAGCGCGAAGAACTTCGAGTCGTCGCCCGCGGTCTTCGGGGACATGCTGGTCGTCGGCAGCCGCGGCAACGTGATCGTCGGGGTGAAGCTGCAGTAGGGGCGGGGAGAGGGCTCAAGGACGCACGAACGGAAAGAGGGGGAGCGTCGCTCCCCCTCTTTCGATTGATGCAACGCATTCCTGCGGGTGACGCAGAAGGCGTCTTTCCAGCAAGAGCGCCCATGGTGCCTGCGACAGTTGCTGTCACGATGCTCGTCCCCGAGCATCGTACGCAACTGGGGGCGCTCTATCCAGCTAGATGAGCTGGAAAGCCGCTAGACTTCGATCTCCTTGTTCCAGCTCATCATGGCGCGGATCTCGGCGCCGATCTTCTCGACGGGGAGCTCCTGCTCGATCTTCCGGCGGGCCATGAACGACGGGCGGCCGGCCTGGTTCTCGAGGA
>CAIXGU010000232.1 GCA_903919045.1 uncultured Eubacteriales bacterium
AGCACGTCGAGATCTGGAGCCTGTTCGACGGCGTGGAGCGGCCGGCGTCCGAGGACGACGTGGACCGCGTAATCCTGCCGCTGCTGGAGTAGGCGCGGCCGGCAAGGCCGTCCGGACAGGTTCCGGCCGCTCGGCGCGCTACGCCTTCCCGCCCGTGAAGCGGCGGTGGAGCGCGCGGGACAGGGCCCGCGCGAGCAGGTTGAACGCGAGCACGGAGAGGATGAGGACGGCCGAGGCGCCGTCGGCGATCTGCCGCGCGTCCGGGACCAGGCCTTCCGAGTTCACTTTCCAGATGTAGACGGCGAGCGTCTCGGCGGGCCGGAACGGGTTCAGCGGGGACGTCGCGCTGAAGGGGTTCCAGTTCGAGAAGTCCAGCTTCGGGCTGCTCATGCCGGCGGTGTAGAGCAGCGTCGCGGCCTCGCCGAACGCGCGCCCGGCCGCGAGGATGACCCCGGTGAGGATCCCGGGCAGGGCCGAGGGCACGAGCACGCGGACCAGCGTCTGCCAGCGCGTCGCGCCGAGCGCGAGGCTGCCTTCCTTGATTGAAGGCGGGATCGATCGGATCGCGTCCTCGCTCGTGCGGGCGATGACCGGGAGGTTGAGGATCGAGACGGCGAGCGCGCCGCCCATGAGGGTGTATTTCCAGCCGGTCAGCGTGACGAAGACCAGGAGGCCGAACAGGCCGACGACGATCGACGGCAGCGACGACAGCGTCTCGATGGCGAGCCGCAGCAGGTCGGTCGTCCGCCCGGGCCGGGCGTATTCGGCGAGGTACATGCCGGCCGCGACGCCGATCGGGACCGAGACCAGGGACGACAGGAAGACCAGGTAGATGGAATTGAAGAGCTGCGGCCCGATGCCGCCGCCCGCCTTCGAGAATTCGGGCGCCGAGACGAGGAAGTGCAGGTTGAGCTCGCTCCGCCCGCTCCAGAGGAAATAGCCTATGAAGGCGGCCAGCAGCGCGACCGCTGCGCCCGCGACGGCCGAGATGGCGGCGCTGGCGAGCCGGTCCGACGTGCGGGGCTTCACGAGGCGCTTCATCGGGCCGCCCCCTTCCGGCCGGCCGCCCGCGCGAGCAGGATGAACCCGCAGGACAGGAGCAGCAGGATGAGGGCCATCGACCAGAGCGCGTCGTTCCACGGCGTGCCCATGACCGTGTTGCCCATGTCCATCGTGATGAGGCTCGTGAGGTTGGCCATCGCGTCCGTGAGCCTGCCGGGGATGCGCACCCTGTTCCCGATGACCATCTGGACGGCGAGCGCCTCGCCGAACGCGCGGGCGAGGCCGAGGACGACGCCGGTCAGGATGCCGGGAAGTGCCGCGGGGAGGAGCACGCGCCGGATCGTCTGCCAGCGGGTCGCGCCGAGGGCGAGCGATCCTTCGCGGTACTCGGCCGGCAGCGCCCGGATCGCGTCGGCCGAGAGGGACGCGATGGTCGGGAAGACCATGACGGCGAGGACGAGCGCGCCGGACAGCAGGCTGAACCCGAGTCCGCCGAAGGCCTTGCGGATGAAAGGGACCAGGACGGACAGTCCGATCCAGCCGTAGACGACGGAGGGGATGCCCACGAAGATCTCGATCGCCGGCTGCAGGATCCGGCGTCCGGCCTTCGGCGAGATCTCGGCGATGAACAGCGCCGTCGCGAGGCTGAACGGCGTGCTGATCGCGATGGCCAGCAGCGACAGGAGCACGGAGCCGACGAGGAAGACGAGGATGCCGAAGGCGGGCGGGTCCGAATCCGGCGCCCACTTCGTCGAGAAGAGGAACGCGAGGAAGGGCACGCGTCCGGTCGTGAACGCGGCGAGGCCCTTCACGGCCAGGAAGCCGATCAGGGCCAGGGTGATGCCGGCGAGCAGGAAGCCGAGCGCCGTCGCCAGCGCCCGGCCGAGCCCTTCATGCTTCCAGTAGTAGGCGTTGATGCGACCGATGGGGCTCTTCCCTGCCATGCCGCTCGCTCCCTTCGGGCCGGCCTCCGTCAGCGGGAGACCTTCATGTCGGAGACCGGGATGTAGCCGAGGTCGGAGATGCTCGACTTGAAGACGTCGCCGGCCAGGTAGTCCAGGAAGGCCTTCACGGCGCCGGCGGGCTCGCCCTTGGTGTACATGTGCTCGTAGGACCAGACCGGGTACTTGCCGGAGGCGATGTTCTCGGGGTTCGCGGCGTTCCCGTCGAGCGAGAGGGCGTTCACGGACCCGTCCAGATAGGACAGGGCGAGGTAGGAGATCGCGCCGGGGGTGCCGGCGACGGTGGAGCGGACGGTGCCGGAGGAGTCCTCGGTGAGGGCCACGCCGGTCGCCTCGTCGGCGCCGGCCAGCGCGTGCTTCTTGAAAGTGGCGCGGGTGCCGGAGGAGGCCGGGCGGTTGATCAGGACGATGGCCTCGTCGGCGCCGCCGACGTCCTTCCAGTTGGTGATCCTTCCCGTGAAGATGTCGATGAGCTGCGCCTGGGTGAGATCCGTCACCGCGACGTCCTTGTGGACGACGGCGGCGAAGCCGACGACGCAGACCTTGTGGTCGACGAGGGTCGCGGCAGTCGCGGCGTCGAGCTTGTCCTCGGCGTACAGGTCCGAGTTCCCGATGTCGGCGTTGCCGGTCGAGACCTGCGTCAGGCCGGTGCCGGAGCCGCCGCCCTGGACGGTGACGGTCACGCCGGAATGGGCGACCATGAAGAGCTCGGCGGCCTTCTGCGCGAGGGGCTGCAGGGCGGACGAGCCGACGGCGAGGACGGTGCCGGTCAGCGGGCCGGAGGTGGCCGACGGATCGTTCGAGCCCGTCGGGGCGGTCGTGGCGGTCGGGGCGGCGCAGCCGGCCAGGACGACGGCGACGGCGACGGCGAGGACGGAGACGATGGAGAGGGTCCTGCGGGTGTTCATTCTGTTTTCCTCCTTCTTGGATTCCCTTCGTTCTGTCTCCATCGTACGGCCGGACTGTTAGGGCCATCGGCGCATCCGTGTAAGGTCGGGGTAAATTGCGGTCGTCGTCCTCGGCCGCGGCCGGAGCGGGGAGGCGCGCGTCCGGGCCGCCCGGACGGGGCGGCCTCCGCGCGGACGGGATCCGCTGCGGCGCGGGTCCGGCTAGATCCCGAGCGTGACGATGAATTCGGAACCCGCGCCGGGCTCGCTCTCGACGTCGACGTGGCCGTCGTACAGCAGCGCGATGTGCTTCACGATCGACAGGCCGAGGCCGGTGCCGCCCGTCTCGCGCGAGCGTCCCGCGTCGACGCGGTAGAAGCGCTCGAACAGGCGCGGGCGATGCTCGGCCGCGATGCCGATGCCGGTGTCCTTCACGTGCAGTCGGACGCGGCCGTCGCGCCCCCGCTCGGCCCAGGCCCACACGGTCCCGCCCGGACGGTTGTACTTGACGGCGTTGTCGAGCAGGTTCACGAGCAGCTGGCCGATGCGGTCCGGATCGGCGCGCACGTCGAGCCGCGCCGGTTCCTCGGGCTCTTCGGCCGGCGCGTCCCCCGCCTCGCGCGGAGGGCCGGCGACGAGCGCCACCCCGTGCTTCGCGGCCGACTCCTCGAGCAGGACGACGCTCCGGTCGATGCGTTCGTTCAGGTCGAACGCGACCGGTTCCCGGCTGGAGCTTCCCCCTTCGATCTCCGACAGCGAGAGGATGTCGTCGATCAGGCGCTGGAGCCGCTCCGCTTCTACGGAAAGGATGTCCAGGAAGCGGGCGGCCAGCTCCGGGTCGCGGACCGCGCCGCCGCGGAGCGTCTCGACGAAGCCGCGGATGGCGGTGAGCGGCGTGGAGAGCTCGTGCGTCACGTTCGCGGCGAAGTCCGTCCGGATGCGCTGGAGGCGCAGGATCTCGGTCATGTCCTGGAAGACGACCAGGGCGCCGCCCTCGCGGCCCGCGAGCGGCGAGGCGGTGACATGCCAGACGGAGACGCCGTCGTCGGCCTCCTGCGTCCATTCCATCTCGCGGCGCGCGCCCGCGCGCACCGTCGCGCGCACGAGTTCCTCGACCGGGCGGGAGCGGACGGCGAGGATGAGCGGGAGCGCGGTGCGGGCCTCCTCGTCGCCGGCTCCGAACCGGATCCGGGCCGCGGCGTTGCGGTAGGTGACCTCGAGCCTGGGATCGACGGAGAGGACGGGAGTCTCCATCGCCTCGAGGATGGCGTCGAGCCGGAACGACTTCTCCTCGAGGTCGGCGACGGAGGCCTCGAGGCGGTCGGCC
>CAIXGU010000233.1 GCA_903919045.1 uncultured Eubacteriales bacterium
CGGCGTCCGCAGGCGCGGCGGCGTCGGCGTCCGCAGGCGCGGCAGCGGGAGCGGGGGCGGCCTTCGGCGGACCGGCTTCCGCGGCGCGGCGGCGGAGGTACGTCTCGAAGGCCGCGACGACCTGCGGCGCGAACTGGGTGCCGGCGTGCGCGTTCACCTCGGCGAGCGCCTCGTCGGACGAGAGGGCCTTGCGGTAGGGGCGGTCGGTGGTCATCGCGTCGTACGCGTCGGCGAGACCGATGATCTGCGCTTCGAGCAGGCGCCCGTCGTCGGCGGCCTCCGGGGGATAGCCCGAGCCGTCGTAGCGGATGTGGTGCGCGCGCAGCACGCGCACGGCGTCGGAGAGGAACGCGATGTTCCCGAGCATCTTCGCCCCGATCTCGGGGTGCCGGCGGATCGCCTCGTCCTCCTGGGGCGTGAGTCGCCCGGGCTTGTTCAGGATCGCCTCGGGGATGCCGATCTTGCCGACGTCGTGGAGCAGCGCGGCGTAGCGCAGCGTCTCGCACCGCTTCGCGGACAGGTTCAGGACCGCGGCCATCCCGTCGCAGTATTCCTCGACCCGCTTCGAATGGCCGACCGTATAGACGTCCTTCGCCTCGATCGAAGCGGAGAGCGCCTGGATGGTGTCGAGGTATCCCTTCTTGAGGGAGCGGTACAGCACGAACGTGTAGCGGGCGAGCATCAGCGGGCCGAAGAACAGCACCACGGCGACCCACGTGAAGAGGTGGTACACCGCGGCGAGCAGCACGCCGAGCATGCCGATCACGAACAGGCTGGGGATCGACCAGAGGAACTGCCCGAACCACTGCCGCAGGGTGTTGCGGCCGGTGTAGAAGGTCAGGTAGAGGGCCACGGAGGCGGTATTGACGAGGATGTACGCCATGATGGCGGCGAGGAGCTGCGGGACATTGCGGGCGATCGCCTCGAACAGCGCGGCGAGGCCGGACACGTCCTTCGCGTAGGGCGTCCCGAGCAGGAACGTCCCGCCGAGCGCGGCGTAGGCGTAGCCGCCGGCGAGCGTCGCGAGGATGTAGCTCGAGGCATTGAACAGCGTCTTGTGGAGGGGGGTGTTGAAGAGGTGCTCGCGGCGGCCCTTCCCGTAGTCGGAGACGGCGGCGAGGACCGAGACGAAGACGGCCCAGGCGGCCGGGACGGGGCCGTACAGCAGCAGGGTGCAGAGGGTGACGGCGAAGGCCACGGTGATGGCCCGGTCCTTGGAGATCGCGACGGCCTGGGATTCCGCGAGCGCGCCCATCGCCGCGAGGAACAGGAGGCTCTGCCAGTTCGGGAGGATCGCGGCGCCGTCGAGCGCGGTGAGCACGCCGAGGCCGGCCAGTCCGCCGGCCACGACGAGCACCAGATAGAGCACCCAGATCCTTCTCATGCGCGGGACGTTCCTCGCTGGGGGCGCTGCGCGCGCCGCCGTATTTCGACGTGGGAGGCGGTACGACGGACCGGCCGACCGGTCCTTGTGCTCGGACATCTTCTTCAGATGATCTTCCAGTTCGCGCCGCTGGCGAGAACGATGGCGAGAAGAGCAGCCAGAACGCCGATGATCTTCTTCATTTCGTATACAACCTCCTTGTGAAGGACTCTACCCCTCCGCTAATCAGGCAGGTTGCAACGCTCCGCTTCGCCAGTCCGTCGTACCTCTTACAGGGCGTGCGCCGCAGGGACGCCTTCGCCCGTGCCTCCTCGAGGCGAACATACCACATCGCGCGCGCGCCGGGCGGCGTTGTCGCCGAACTGTAAGCCTGCGCGACGAATTGCAATCTGCGGCGGGAAAACGAAACGGAGGGACCCCGATCCGGGGTCCCTCCGAGCATCCGGGGAGTGGGGGCGGATCAGCTCCTCTCGGCGCGTCGGAGGATCCGGTTCAGGGCGTCGAGCACCGCCTTGACGGCGGCGTCGTCTTCGGTCGTTTCGGGCCGGACCGGTGCCGTCCCGAGGAGCACGATCTCGCGGTCGCCGTCCTGGAATCCGACGGCGGCCGTGACCGCGTCGAAGCCGGCGATCCGGGTCTTCTGGGTCTCGAGCAGCTGCAGGAGCCCGTCGTCGCCCAGATACGCATGCAGGGCGGCGAGGCAGGCGGAGGCGCAGGCGTTGCGGCGTCCGCGCTCGTTCGCGGGGGCGCGGGCGGTGCCTTCGAAGCGCTTCCCGTTGAGTTCGAGGGCGACGGTCGCCTCGGCGCGCATCCGTTCGGTGCGGATCGTCAGGCCGACGTACAGGAGGCGCGGGACCGTCAGGACGGCGGCCGGCTGGGGCGCGGCGGCCTGGCGCAGCTCGGGCTCGATCTGGGCGACGCTGATCGTCTTGTAGTCGACGGGGATCCCGTAGGCGGCCATCGTGCACGACTGGATGTCGCGGACGATCTGCTTCGGCGACTTGCCGGTGTCGGCGAGCACGTGGATCTCGACGATGCGTCCCTCCGGGTCGGTGACGACCTTCGCGGCGGAGACGCCGCTGATCGAGGCGATCAGCCGCTCGATGTCGGTGGTGAGGACGGTGGAGTCGTCGGGCATGCGCAAACGCTCCTTCCGGAAGGGTTCCTGCGCGTTCATTCTACCACGCCTGTAAAGACGACGTGCGGATTCGGCGTACGGTGCACCGTAGCGCGTGCGGCGGAACGCGGCGTCGGAGCGGGCGGCGCGTCACTCGAGGGCGAGGAGCGCCCAGGCGTTGTCGACGGCGTAGACGAAGACGCGGCCGGCCGCGTCCTTGCGGAAGACCGCGCCGTAGGCCTTGCTCGCGGCGTCGGTCGCGAGGTTCCAGTCGATGCGCGCGATCGCGGCCGCGTAGTACACCGCGTCGCCCTGGATCCGCGCGATGCGCGCGGCGATCGCGTAGGCGGGAACGCACTCCTCGTCCGTCGCGGCCGCGCCGGTCGCGAGCTCGTACGCGGTCGCGACGAAGCGGGCGTCCATCACCTGGTCGCGCAGCCATGCGAGGCTGCGCGGGTCCGCCTGCCCCACCTCGGCGAGGTGCAGCACGACGAGGAGCGAGGACAGCGTGTCGATCCGCGGAGACGCGCCGATGTACGGCAGGTACCCGTGCGATTGCGCGGACCAGGCCTCGGCGTAGAGCGGCAGGTCGGTGCCGAGGAATCCTCCCAGGACGACCGCGAGGTGCGCGTCGGCGACGGCGGTCCAGCGCGGATCGATCGCGGAAAGGAGCCGCATCGCCTCGAAATCGGCCTGCGACAGGCCGAGGCCGGTCGTCGTCCGTACGGGACCCGGCGAGGGCGTCGGCGACGGCGACGGGGACGGGCCGGGCGAGGGCGTCGGCGAAGGACCGGGCGTCGGCGAGGGCGTCGGCGTCGGGGTCTCGTCCGGGATGTCCGTCGGCGTGGGGGCGTTCGTGGGCAGGACGGCCACGCGGTCGGGCGCGAGGAGCCCGTCGGCGCCGACCGTCGCGAGCAGCGCATCCGATGCGGCGCGGCAGGCGGAGAGGAGCGCGGCGTCGGGCCACCGTGCGTACGCCGCTGCGAGGAGCCGCGCGTAGAGGAGCGTGTCCGCGGGAGCCCGGGCGCTCCCGTCGTCCGGCGCGGCGGGACGGACGAGGCCGTCGGCGTCCACGAAGGAGGCCGCGAAATCCTCCCGGCGCGCGAAGAAGGAGGACCGCCGGCCCTGCTCGAGCTCGTGCTGGAGGAGAAGCAGCTGGTCGGAGGCACGCATCGTCGCGGCGGGCTCGTACGGACGCTTCCCGTCCTTCGAGGCCGGCGCCGCCCATGCGAGCCAGAGCCCGTCCTTCGCGAGCAGCGCTTGCGCCGTCTTCCGGAGGTCCGCGGGAATCGTGCCGTTCGTCGCCAGGTCGAGTCCTCCCGCGGCCTGCGCGCGGCTGCCCGGCAGCGCGTCGCCGAACGACGGGGCGTCCGTCGGGCCGCCCAGCACGCCGAACAGGAACAGGGCGCCGACGACGACGCCGGCGGCCGCGAACGTCCCCCCGGCCGCGACGAGCGCGACCCTGCGGGGCGAGGGCTTCTTCTTGCGGCGGAACACGTAGGCGTCGGGCACGTTCTCGGCTCCCTTCCGGCCCAGTATAGCATTCCGGCCCCGGCGGGGGCGGCGCGAGCGGTCCGCTTTCCGGCCGGGCGGCCCGGGTGGTAGAATCGGGGCGTCATGAAGACCATCGGCATCGTCGCGGAATACAACCCGTTCCACAACGGCCACGCCTTCCAGCTCGCGGAGGTGCGCCGCGCCTTCGGCGAGGACGCCGCCGTCGTCGCCGCGATGAGCGGCGATTTCACGCAGCGCGGCGAGCCCGCGATCGCGGACAAGTGGGTCCGCGCCGAGGCGGCCCTGCGGTGCGGCGTCGACCTCGTCCTCGAGATCCCGTTCGCCTGGGCCGCGGCCAGCGCCGAGCGCTTCGCGGCAGGCGGCGTCGGGCTCCTCGCCGCGACGGGAATCTGCGGGCGGGTCGCCTTCGGCAGCGAATCCGGCTCGCTCGACGCGCTGCGCCCCCTCGCGGACGTGCTCGCCGAGGAGCCCGAGGCCTTCCGCACGCGCCTCCGGGAGCGCCTCGACGAGGGCCTCTCCTTCCCCGCCGCCCGCGAGGCCGCCCTCGGTGCGTATCTCGCGGCCGAAGGCCTGCCCGGCGACGCGTCGCGGCTCGGCCGCCCGAACGACATCCTCGCGGTGGAGTACTTGAAGGCGCTCCGGCGGCTCGGCCCTTCCGCCCCGAAGCCCTTCGCCGTGCGGCGGGCCGGCGCCGGCTACCACGATACGGCCGTGCCGTCGGCGCCGGGCGCGGTCGTCGCCAGCGCGACCGCCCTGCGCGCGGCCTTCCTCGGGCCCACGGCGCGCGCCGGGACGACGCCCGCGGTCGACCGGAGCGGGATCGCCGCCGCATTCGCGGCCGTGCGGCCCGGGATGCCGGCCGCCTCCGCCGGGCTGCTCCTCGAGGCCGCGCTCGACGGCACCGCGCCGGTCTTCCCCGACGCGCTCGCCCCGCTCCTCCTCGCGCAGCTGCGCGCCGCCCCCGCCGAGCGGCTCGACCGCATCGCGTACATGGGCGAGGGCCTGTCGCGGCGCCTGCAGGAGGCGGCTGCGGCGTCGGACGCGCCGGACGCGGATGCGGGCCTCTACGTCCGGCTCCTCGCGCGCGCGGCGACGCGGCGCTTCCCGTCCACGCGGATCGCCCGGGCGCTCGCGGCGCTCGCGGTCGGGCTCACCGAGGACGACCTCGCGGCGCTCGACGCCGCGGGAGGCCCGCGCTACCTGCGCGTGCTGGGCTTCTCGAAGAAGGGGCGCTATCTCCTCAAGAAGATGCGCGAGAGCGCGTCGCTGCCGGTCTTCACCAAGGCGTCCGATTTCCTCGAGCACGGCTCGGATGCGGCGCTCCGGCGCTCCGCCGAGCTCGACCTCGCGGCCGCGGACCTCTACCGTCGGCTGAGCCCCGACCCCGACCGCCGGCGCGGCGGCCTCGACTTCGACCGCGCGCCCGTGCAGCTCCGCTGAGGCGTCTCCTCTTTGACAGTTCTCCGCGCCTGCGTTAGGATGGACCAAATCCGCCCGGGCGGCCGATTCCGACCCGGAGCGAGGCTCACGCCGAAAGGAGGCCCGCCATGACGAACGTCTTCGACACCCTCGAAGCGCGCGGTTTCATCGCCCAGGCGACGGACCGCGACCTCATCCGCGAATTGCTCGGAAAGCCAGGTGCGACCTTCTACGTGGGCTTCGACCCGACCGCGGACAGCCTGCACGTGGGGCACTACATGCCGCTCGTCGCGATGGCCCACCTCCAGCGCGCGGGGCACCGCCCGATCGCCGTGCTGGGCACCGGGACCGCGATGGTCGGCGACCCGTCGGGCAAGACCGACATGCGGAAGATGCTGACCCGCGACCAGATCCGCCTCAATGCGACGCGGTTCCAGGCGCAGATGGCCCGCCTGCTCGACTTCTCCGAGGGGAAGGCGATGATCGCCGACAACGGCGACTGGCTCATGGGCCTGAACTACATCGAGTTCGTCCGCGAGATCGGGTCGTGCTTCTCGGTGAACCGCATGCTCGCGGCGGACTGCTACAAGTCGCGCATGGAGACGGGGCTGTCGTTCCTCGAGCTCAACTACATGCCGATGCAGAGCTACGACTTCCTGCACCTCTTCCGGACCTACGGGTGCCGGCTGCAGATGGGCGGCGACGACCAATGGTCGAACATCCTCGGGGGCACGGAGCTGATCCGCAAGAAGGAAGGCGCCGACGCGTTCGGGCTCACGTTCAACCTCCTCACCACGACCGAGGGGAAGAAGATGGGCAAGACCGAGGCCGGCACCGTCTGGCTCGACGCGGAGAAGACCGCGCCGTTCGACTTCTACCAGTACTGGCGGAACGTCGACGACGCCGACGTCGCGTCGTGCCTGAAGCGGCTGACGTTCCTTCCGCTGGAGCGGATCGTGTCGCTGACGGCCGAGAAGGGCGCGTCGATCAACCAGGCGAAGAAGGTCCTCGTGCGGGAGATCACGGCGATCGTGCACGGCGAAGCGAAGGCCGACGAGTGCGCGCGGCTCGCGCAGGAGCTGTTCGAGCAGGGCGGCCGCAGCGACGCGATGCCGACCACGGCCGTGCCCGCAGCGGAGCTC
>CAIXGU010000234.1 GCA_903919045.1 uncultured Eubacteriales bacterium
CGTGTTCGTCGTGCCGTCCGCCAGGATGAGCAGGACCTTCTCGGCCTTCATCACGTAGATCGGGGCGCTGTCGGAGCAGGCGAGGGACACGCCGTCGAGGACGAGGCGGACCGTGCCGTCGGTCTGCACGACGACCTGGCCGTCGGTCAGCGTCCCCTGGAGGACGTAGGTGCCGCCGGCGGCGATCACGGTCTGGTCGCCGGTCACGGCTGCGCCGGAGCCGTCGACGGCGGCCTTCGTCCCGTCGAAGGCGATCGTGGTCGCGGTCGCCGCGTCCCACGAGGCGTCGAGGTCGTCGGAGCCGTAGGAGACGGAGAGGTCCACGACCGCGGTGCCGGAGGAGTCGGCGGAGGGCGTCGGCGTCGCCGTGGCGGCGGCGGTGGCCGTGGGGTCCGACGCAGCGGGAGAGAGGATCGAGCACGCCGCGAGGGCGGGCAGGAGCAGGAGGAGGGCCAGGAGGGCCGGGAGCCTGCGGTTGCGGAAGGGCTTCGCGATGCGCGCCATGGAGGTTCACCTGTTCCTTTCGTCGGGGCGTTCCGGGGTCGGACGGGGTGCTTCCACGGCTCCATCGTACGGCGCGGATGTGTGCGCCCTGTGATGGGGACGTGGAGCCGGGGTGCGGCGGCTCGGTGCGGACGGCGTGCCGCGCGTGACGCGAGGATGCCGCAATCGCGTGCTATGATGGGGTTCGGCGGCACTGCCGCCGACAGGAGGTCCCCATGAGTCCGAACGACCGCAGCCGCACCCGTCGCCGCCGCTGGCCCTGGATCCTCGTCGCCGTCGTCCTCGTGGCCGCGGTCGGCGTCTTCTTCCTCAACGCCCGGCGCACCGCGCAGTTGATGCGGAACACCTACACCGTCGTGAAGCCCACGGTCGGGAAGATCACCGCGACCGTCTACGGCAGCGGATCGCTCGACGCGGGCCGGACCTTCACCGTCTACGCCCCGGCGACCGGTCGGGTGGAGCAGGCGCTCGCTTCCGCCGGAGACGCCGTGAAGAAGTACGACGTGATCGCCGTCCTTTCGAGCGACGCCCTCGACGCGCGGATCTCCCAGGACGAGGCGCAGATCGCCGCGATCGACGCGAAGATCGCCGCGCTGCCGACCACCGCCGGATCGAAGGATCTCCGCGCACCCGTCGCGGGCCGGATCATGGCCCTCTACGGCGCCGCGGGCGACCCGGTCGCCTCGGTCATGGCCGGTCACGACGCGCTGCTGGTCCTGTCGGGAGACGGGAAGTGCACGGTCGCGATCGACGCGGTCGGCGCCGTCGCCCTCCTGAAGCCCGGGACCGCGGTCAAGGTCTCGAAGCCCGCGGGCGTCGAGGGCGCGAAGGACGTGGACGGCGTGGTGCTCACGCAGACCGCGGCGTCGACCGTCGTGCAGTTCCCGGACGCGGAGTTCGCCGGGTGGGTCGGCGCGCGATGGGACGCGGGCATGACCGTCGTGGTGAAGTCGACCGACGGCGCGAGCCTCGGGGAAGGCGACCTCCGGATCTCCGCCCCCGTCTTCGTGACCGCCTCGTCCGGCATCCTCCACTCCGTCCGCTACGCCGTCGGCGACAAGGTCTCCAAGGGCGCGACGCTGTTCACCCTCGAGGAGGCCGGCGCCTCCTCCGCGTTCCTCGACCTCGTCGACCAGCGCACGAAGGCGCTCGCCGACCTCGACGACGCCCGCGGCGCGAAGCTGTCCCTGACGCTGACCGCTCCGGCGGACGGCGTGCTCCAGTCGCTCGCGCTCGTCGAGAAGGGCCAGGCCGTCGAGGGCCAGCCCGCCTTCGTCGTCGCCGAGGATTCCACCTACACGATGCAGGTGATGGTCGACGAGCTCGACGTCCCCGGCGTGCAGGTCGGCCAGACCGCGTCGCTCCAGCTCTCCGCCTTCCCCTACAAGGCGTTCCCGGCCACGGTCGAGCGCATCTCCGACGTCGGCCGCTCCGTCTCCGGCGTGACCCAGTATCCGGTGCTGCTGCGCATCCCTGCGGTCGACGGCATGAAGCTCGGCATGAGCGCGAGCGCGGACATCGTCGTCGCCGAGAAGGCCTCCGCCCTCACGATCCCGATCGCGGCCCTCAAGGTCGACGGCACGCGCACCTACGTCACGGTCGTCCGCGGCAACGGCACGCGGCAGGCGACGACCGAGGACGTCGACGTGACGGTCGGCCTCGTGACGGGCAGCCTCGTCGAGATCCTGTCCGGCGTGACCGCGTCCGACGAGATCCAGCTCGTGGACGACGTGAACAGCGGCATGGGCGGTTTCTTCCGCCCCGACCGGCCGACGGCGTAGGCGGGGTGACGGGATGGCCTGCCTGATCGAGCTCCGCGGCATCTCCAAGATCTACCGCCTCGGCGACGAGGAGGTCCGGGCCCTCGACGACGTCAGCTCGTGCATCGAGGAGCGCGAGTTCGCCGCCGTGATCGGCCCGTCCGGCAGCGGCAAGTCGACGATGATGCACATCCTCGGCTGCCTCGACGTGCCCGACGCGGGCGAGTACTTCCTCGACGGCCGCAACGTCTCCGAGCTCACGGACGACCAGCTGGCCGAGGTGCGCAACAAGAAGATCGGGTTCATCTTCCAGCAGTTCAACCTGCTGCAGAAGCTCGACGCCCTCGAGAACGTGGAGCTGCCCCTGATCTACCAGGGCGTGCCGCACGGCGAGCGCGTCCGGCGCGCGAAGGAGGCGCTCGACCGGGTCGGCCTCTCCGACCGCATGCGCCACCGGCCGAACCAGCTCTCGGGCGGGCAGCAGCAGCGCGTGGCGATCGCCCGCGCCCTCGCGACGCGCCCCGAGCTGATCCTCGCCGACGAGCCGACCGGCAACCTCGACTCGCACTCCAGCGCCGAGATCGTCGGGCTGCTGCACCAGCTGCACGAGCAGGGCAACACGATCGTCGTGATCACGCACGACATCGACATCGCCAACGAGGCGCGCCGCCTGCTGCACATCCGGGACGGGAAGATCGTCCGGGACGAGCGGAAGGAGGCGTCGGCATGATGCTGTCGCAGTCGATCCGGATGGCCTTCAAGGCGATCGGGTCGAACAAGATGCGCTCCTTCCTCACGATGC
>CAIXGU010000235.1 GCA_903919045.1 uncultured Eubacteriales bacterium
CCAGGGCATGGCGACGACCTCCCGCAACGAGGCGGGAAGCCTCCGAGTCTCCTCGTAGGCTTCCCGCGGGCCCTTCCTGGCGCTCGCAAAGGGACTTGAACCCCCGACCTCCGGTTTAGGAAACCGCTGCTCTATCCAGCTGAGCTATGCGAGCGTGCGCTCCGATTATAGGGTGCGCCCGGAGGGCCGTCAAACCGCCCTCCTCCACAATCCGGCGGCTCCGTGCGACAACGCGCCCTGTCGGTGCGCGCCGGACGCCTGTATAATCGAGGCATCGGTGGCCGCGGCCCCCCGAGGGCCGCTCCGGAAGGCGGAACCGCATGCTCGCTCTCGACCGCATGGCCGACCTCCTCGACGCACGGACCGGTCGCAAGGCCCTGGCATCGCTCTACGGGGCGGACCCGGCGCGCCTCGCCGCGGAGCGGGAACGCTGGCTGCGCCTCGCACGGGGCTTCGCCGCCCTGTACCCGCGCCACGCGGCCGTCCGCGCCTTCTCGGCGCCGGGACGCACCGAGATCGCCGGCAACCATACGGACCACCAGCAGGGGCGCGTCCTGTGCGCGTCCGTCGACCTCGACATCCTCGCCTTCGCCGCACCGAACGGCGAGAACGTGATCCGCGTCCACTCCGAGGGCTACGACCGGACGGACGTCGTCTCCCTCTCCGAGCTGGCGCCCGCCGCATCCGAGCGCTACCATTCCGCCTCGCTGGTCCGCGGCGTCGCGGCGGAGCTCAAGGCCCGCGGCTACCGGATCGGCGGGTTCGACGCGTACACGGCGAGCGAGGTGCCGAAGGGCTCGGGCCTCAGCTCCTCGGCCGCGTTCGAGGTGCTCCTGGCGACGATCCTCGACGGGCTCTTCAACGACGGCGGCATCCCCGCCGTGACGCGGGCGCAGGTCGCGCAGGTCGCCGAGAACCGGTACTTCGGCAAGCCGTGCGGGTTGATGGACCAGTGCGGCAGCGCCGCCGGCGGGCTGCTCGGAATCGACTTCGCGGACCCGGAGGACCCGGCGCTCGTCCCGATCGCGTTCGACTTCGACGCCTCCGGCCTCTCGCTCGTCATCGTGAACACGGGCGGCAGCCATTCCGACCTGAACGACGCCTACGCCTCGATCCCCGCCGACATGCGCCGCGCGGCGGCCGTCTTCGGGAAGGACCGCCTTCGCGCGGTGGACCCGGAGGCCTTCCGGGCGCGGCTGGCGGACGTGCGCCGCGAAGCGGGCGACCGCGCGGCGCTCCGGGCGATGCACTTCTTCGACGAGGATGCGCGCGTGGGACGGATGGCCGACGCCGTGCGCGTGGGCGACCTCGACGCCTTCCTCCGCCTCGTGAACGAGTCGGGCCTGAGCTCCTGGACGCGGCTGCAGAACATCTCCGTCCCGAGCCAGCCCGAGGAGCAGCCGGTCGCCGTCGGGCTCGCCGTGGCCGCGCACGCCCTGAAGGGCCGCGGCGCCAGCCGCGTGCACGGCGGCGGCTTCGCCGGCACGATCCAGGCGTTCGTCCCGACCGACCTCCTGCCGGGCTTCCTCGCGGAGATGCAGGCCGTCTTCGGGCCGGGCGCCGCCGTGGCGCTGCGCATCCGGGACCTCGGCGCGGCCGAGGTCCTCGCGGAGTAGGCGGGCGCGCCGTGCCGCGCCGCACTCCCGTCCCCGATTCCGCCCCGGCCGACCCGCGGTTCATGCGCCGGGCGCTCGCCCAGGCCGCGCGGGCCGCCCGCGAGGGCGAGACGCCGGTCGGCGCCGTCGTCGTGAAGGACGGCGTCGTGGTGGGGCGCGGCCGCAACCAGCGGGAGACCCGCCGCGACGCGACGCTGCACGCCGAGATGACCGCGATCCGCGCGGCCTCGCGGCGCCTCGGCTCCTGGCGGCTCGACGGCTGCGACCTCTACGTCACCCTCGAGCCGTGCCCCATGTGCGCGGGCGCGATCCAGCAGGCCCGCCTGCGGGCGGTCTACTACGGCGCGAAGGACCCCAAGGCCGGCGCCTGCGGGTCGCGGACGGACCTGTTCTCCGTGCCCGGGCTGAACCACTATCCGTCGGTCGAGGCCGGCTGCCTCGAGACGGAGTGCGCCGCCGTCCTGACGGACTTCTTCCGCGCCCTGCGCGCGAAGGACAGGACGCTCGGCACGCGCGGCGTGCGGCGGGACAAGGCGAAGGCCGCGGGGACCGCCGGCGCCGCGGGAGCCGCGGGGCGCACGTCGCCCTAGAGGTCCGGGACCGCCTTCTTCACGAGACGCGCGACGGCGAAGGCCAGCACGGCCTTCCCGAGGTCGAACGCGAGGAAGACCCACAATCCCAGCAGCACCGGGACGAACGGCTTCCCGCCGACGGCGGCGAGCCAGCCCGCGCCGCAGGCGTAGTCCGCGAGGACCCCGGCGGCGGCGAGCCCGAGGAACGCGGCGGCCGACGCGGCCCCGCGGCGGATCCGCAGCGCCTTCCAGAGACCCGCGGCCGCGACGAGCGGGACCCAGCCCCAGGCGAAGCCCGCGGTCGGTCCCGCGAAGAACGCGAGCCCGCCCTTCAGGCCGCTCATCATGGGCAGCCCGACGGCCGTCATGGCGAACAGCGTCCCGAGGAACGCGAGGCCCCACGGGACCCCGAGCAGCGCCCCGGCGAGGATCACGACGAGGACCTGGAGCGTGAGCGGCACGCCCGGGACGAGCGGGATCGGCGGGAGGACGTTGCCGGCGAGGAAGAACAGCGCGAGGAAGAGCCCGACGAGGACGATCCGGCGGACCGCCGAACGCCCGAGGAGGCGGCCGGGTCGCGCGGGCGGCGCGGTCGCGGCGCCCGTCACTTGAGCTTCTTCCCTTCGGCGAGCCTCGCGGCGGCCTTCGCGACGCGGTCGGCGCGCGTCTCCGCCTTCTTCGCTTCCTCGACCCACAGGACGTACGCCTTCTGGTGCGACGGCGACAGGCGCGCGTAGTTCTCCGCGGCCGGCGGGCGCGCGTCGAGGGCGGCCTTCAGGTCCTCCGGCGGCGCGACGTCCCGCGGCTCCTCGTCCTTCCAGACGACGACGCGCACGAAGTCGCCGGGCTTCTTGCCGATCCGCTCGCGGATCGTCTGCAGGATCCCGATCACGGGCCCGAGCCCCATGTCCGCGACGACGCCGCGATAGGGCTCCCCGTCGAACGTGCAGCGGATCGGCGCGAGGTTGCGCTTCCCCAGCGTCGCCTTCGGGTCGTACGGGAACCTCACGAAGGCGGTCGTCCCCGATTCGTTGGACTTCACGATCTCTGCGTCGTATTCGTAGCGGACCGGCTCCGGTCCCTTCGAGGCTTCCATGGCGTTCCCTTCCGCGGCGGTCGGAATCGGCCGAGGGCCGTGGAACGGCCCGCCTTCCGCGCCGGCGAGGCCCACTATACCACAGGCCCGCGGTCCGCCCCGTCACCTGCGGCTCCGTCCGCGCGCGCCTCCGCCTGTGGTAAGGTAGGGGCATGCTGCAAGATGTCGCGACCCTGCTCGGCCTCTCGCCCCACCTCGACCCGTGGCGCCTCGCCGCCCTGGTCGGCGTCGCCCTCCTCGTCGGGATGGGCAAGTCCGGCCTGAGCGGCGTGGGGCTCCTCGCGATCCCCCTGCTCGCCTCGACGGTCGGCGCCCTGCCCTCGACCGGACTGATGCTCCTGCTGCTGATCTCCGGAGACGTGTTCGCCGTGAGCGCCTACCGCCGCCACGCGGACGGCCGGATGATCCTCCGCCTGCTCCCCGCGACCCTCGCGGGCATCGCGATCGGCGCCGTCGTCGGCCGCTTCCTCAGCCCGACCGGGTTCCGGTGGGCGATCGCCGCGGTCGTCGTCGTCTGCCTCGTCCTCATGGTCTTCCAGGAGTGGAAGGGCGCCGACAAGGCCATTCCCCATTCAGTCGCCCTCGCCCTGCTGATCGGCGCGGCGAGCGGCTTCGCGACCATGGTCGGCAACGCCGCCGGCCCGATTTTCGCCGTCTACCTGCTCGCCATGGGCTTCGACAAGTCGCGGTTCCTCGGGACGAGCGCCGTCTTCTTCCTGATCGTCAACCTCACGAAGGTGCCGATCCAGGTCGCCCTGCTGCACAACATCGGCTGGACGACCGTCCTCTCCGCCCTCGCCCTGCTGCCGGCCGTCGGGCTGGGGCTGTGGGTCGGTCTGAAGCTCCTGAAGCTGATTCCCGAGAAGGCCTTCCGCCGGCTCGTGATCGGCATGACCGCCCTCGCCGCCGTCCGCCTGATGCTGCCGTAGCCGGTCCGCCGGCGCCAGGCCGCGGCCCCGCCGATGCCGCCGTCGCCCCGGAACGCGAAGAAGGCGGAGTCCCCTCCGCCTTCTTCCACGTCCGGAGCCGGCCCGCCGCTGCGGGCTACTTCCGCAAGGCTTCCTTCTTGCGGGCGTACTCCGCCTCATCGATCTCGCCCTTGGCGAACCGCTCGTTGAGGATGCGCAGCGCGTTGTCGTCCGTCCCGCCCGGGCCCTCCGGCCCGCCGTGCCCGTAGCCGCCGTGGCCTTCGTGCCCGCAGCAGCCGCCGCCGTGGTGCAGGTGCCGGCCGTGCCCGAAGGCGCGGCGGAGCAGGACCACCAGGAGGACGACGAAGAGCACGGTCAGCAGGAAGCCGCCGATCATCATGCCCCAGCCCATGAACGGGTGCCCGTAGGTCCCGTAGCCGTTGAACCAATTCCACATCATGTCGATTCCACCTTTCCCGAGGCGCCGAAGCGCTTCATGGGCCCATGATGCGCCGTCCGGGACCCCGGATGCGTAACCCGCGGCACGCCGCATGTGAAGGATGCGTGAAATCGCGGACGCCGGCGGACCCCCCCCCTCGCGCGCGGAGGCGCGGAGGCGCGGAGGCGTCGTCCAATTCCCTGTGCAGATGTCGGAATTCAGCCCCCTCGCGCCTCTTCAAACCCAACATGTTGTGTGAATTTAATCTTGCCACCCCTAGATTTAGGGTTATAATGAAGTCCCGAGCAGAACGGCGACCGCCGCGGAAACGCACCGGCGGCGCCCCCAAGGAGGCCCGAACCATGGCGAATCCGCACCCCCACATGGTCCGCTATTTCACCCGCGCGCTCGACCTGCGTCCCGACCTCACGGTCTACGACCTGTTCGAGTGGGCGAAGCGCGACGTCCTCCTGAAGGACCACCGCAGCGGCCGGGTGCTGACCGACATGAAGGGGCTCGAGTTCCCCGTGCGCTATTCGCAGTCCGCCTGCGACATCATCGCGTCCAAGTATTTCCGCAAGGCCGGCGTGCCGACGGAGACCGGGACCGAGACCAGCATGAGGCAGGTCGCGCACCGGATGGCCGACTTCTGGGTCGCCGCCCTCGTCGAGGAGGGGATCGTGGTCGAGGAGGAGCAGCAGAGGATCCTCTACGACGAGATCGTCTATGCGATCCTCGACCAGCGCTTCGCCCCCAACTCCCCGCAGTGGTTCAACACGGGCCTCAAGCGCGCCTACGGGATTTCCGGCGGCCGGAGCGGGCTCTTCCACTACGACCCGAAGCTCGGCCGCGCGGTCGAGTCCGAGGACGACTACACCCGCACCCAGGCCTCCGCGTGCTTCATCCTCAGCATCGAGGACAAGCTGCTCGGGCCGCACAGCATCTCCGACACCTACGTCACCGAGACCAAGCTCTTCAAGGGCGGCTCGGGCACGGGCACGAACTTCTCCGCCCTGCGCGCCGAGGGCGAGCGCCTGTCCGGCGGCGGCCAGTCGTCGGGCCTGATGAGCTTCCTCAAGGGGCTCGACCGCAACGCCGGCGCGATCAAGTCGGGCGGGACGACCCGACGCGCCGCCAAGATGGTCTGCCTCGACATCGACCACCCCGAGATCGAGACGTTCATCACGTGGAAGGCCAAGGAGGAGGACAAGGTCCGCGCCCTCCAGAAGATGGGCTACGACGCCGACATGGACGGCGAGGCCTACAGCACCGTGTCCGGCCAGAACAGCAACAACTCCGTGCGCCTGTCGAACGAGTTCCTCCAGAAGGTCGTCGATCTCGAGAAGGATCCCAACGCGACGATCCGCCTGAAGGGCCGCATGGACTCCTCGATCGACCGGGACGCCCGCGTCGACGACCTCTGGCAGGCCTTCAACCTCTCGGCCTGGAAATGCGCCGACCCGGCCCCGCAGTTCGACGGCACGTTCAACGAGTGGCACACCTGCCCGAACGGCGAGGACGGCGACCCGACCGCGCGGCACAACCGCCTGAACTCGACGAACCCCTGCGGCGAGTACGCGTTCCTCGACGACACGAGCTGCAACCTCGCGTCGATCAACGTCCTGCGCTTCCTCGACGAGGAGACGGGCGCGTTCGACCTCGAAGGGTACCTCCACATGATCACGGTCTGCCAGCTCGTGCTGGAGGGCTCGATCCAGTGGGGCTCCTTCCCCACCGAGGACATCGCCCGCAAGACCTACCTGTTCCGCAGCACCGGCCTGGGGCTCGCGAACCTCGCGTCCCTCCTGATGGCCCTCGGCCTCCCGTACGACAGCGACGACGCGCGCGCCCTCGCGGCGGCCCTCATGGGCCTGCTGACCGGCCAGAGCTACCGCACGTCCGCCCTCCTCGCCGAGACCGTCGGCCCCTTCGCGAAGTTCGAGCTCAACCGCGAGCCGATGCTGCGCGTGGTCCGCAACCACGCCCGCGTGGCCGGCGCCCGCGACGACGCGCTCGAGGGCCTGTCGTACGAGCCGATCCTCGTCGACCACGCCCGTCTCGCAGACATGGGCTTCCGCGACCTGTCGACCGCGCTGCGCCAGGCCTGGAACGAGGCGTACCGGCTCGGCTCGAAGTTCGGCTTCCGCAACGCGCAGGTCTCCGTGCTCGCCCCCACCGGCACGATCTCGTTCGCGATGGACTGCGCCGCGACCAGCATCGAGCCGTTCTTCTCGCACATCTCCTACAAGAAGCTGTCCGGCGGCGGCATGATGAAGCTCGCGAACCCGATGATCGGCCTCGCGCTGAAGCGGCTGGGGTACCCCCCGGTCGAGGCCGCCGCGATCCTCGACTACGTCACGCGCGAGGAGAACGGCCGGCTCGTCGACGGGAGGATCGAGGGCGCGCCGTACCTGCGCGAGGAGCACTACGCGGTCTTCGACACGGCGAACGCGTGCGGCACCGGCAAGCGCTACATCCACTACCGCGGGCATGTCCTCATGGTCGCGGCGCTCACCCCGCTCCTCTCCGGCGCGATCTCCAAGACCGTGAACCTGCCGAACGAGGCGACCGTCGACGACTTCAAGGCCGTCGTGCTCGATTCCTGGCGCCTCGGCGTGAAGGGCATCACCCTCTACCGCGACGGGTCGAAGTCCGCGCAGCCCCTGAACCTCCGGCTGGACGACGAAACCGGCGAGGAGCGGCTCGAGGACTCTTCGTACGCGGCGCTGCTGGAGTACGCGAAGAAGGCGCACGCCGAGATCGCGGAGCTCAAGGAGGCGGTCGCGCGGGGGACGGGCGGCTCGGGCGCGGTCGGCGACCTGCCGCGCCTGCAGTCGCGCGAGAAGCCGGTCGGCATCCGCACGGGGCACACCCACCCGGCGCAGGTCGACGACGTCAAGATCTACACGACGGTGAACCGCAACGAGGCCGGCGAGATCTGCGAGGTCTACATCACGACCGACCGCGAAGGCACCCTGATCATGGGCCTCCTCAACTCGCTGTCGAAGACGATTTCGGTCATGCTGCAGTACCACATCCCGCCGCAGTCGATCTCGAAGATGCTGCGCGGGCAGAAGTACGAGCCGTACGGCTTCGTGACGCGCCACCCCTACATCCGGAGCTGCACGTCGATCTCCGACCTGATCAGCCGCATCCTCGACATCGAGCTCGGGGACTACTCCCGCGTCCACGTGAAGCCCAGCGAGGCGCCCGTGGAGAAGGGGCACCCCGCGCCGCGCCTGTTCGACTCCGGACCCGCCGTGGAGGCCGAGTACGAGCGCCTTCACGACGGCTCCGTCTGCCCGTCCTGCTCCAGCACCCGGATGGTCCGCAACGGGACCTGCAAGGTGTGCCTGGACTGCGGGACGACGACCGGCTGCTCCTGATGCGGCGCGGCGGCGCTCCGGCGGCTGCGCCGGGGCGCCGTCCCGACGGGGACGCGCGATGGCCCTCTCGACCGACCGCAACGCCTTCCTGCTGATCCGGCGCTACCTCGCGCCGAAGGGCTCGATCGCGCCCGTTCTCGACCTGCCTCCGCAGAAGCCCGCCTGCCCGCCGCCCGCGCCCGTCGCGTTGCCGTTCCCGCGCGCGACGCCCGAGTCGCAGGGCGTTCCCTCGGGCGCGGTCGCCGGCTTCCTCGCCGCGCTGCGCGACGACCCCGGCCTCGACCCTCACTCCGTCCTCGTCCTGCGGCACGGCCGCGTGATCGCCGAGGCCTCCTTCGGCGCCTACGACCTCGGGATCCGGCACGTCACGCATTCCGCCGCGAAGAGCGTCACCGCGCTCGCGGTCGGCATGCTCGAAGGCGAGGGGCGCCTCTCCCTCGACGCCAAGGTGGTCGACCTGTTCCCCGAGAAGGCGACGCCTCTCGCGAAGCTGCTGCACCGCGACCTCGCGGTGCGGCATCTCCTGACCATGACCAGCGGCGTCGCGTTCAACGAGCTCGGCTCGGTGACCGAGACCGACTGGGTCGGCCGGTTCCTCGACTCCGCGCAGCTCATCGCGCCGGGCGCGACGTTCTTCTACAACAGCATGAACACGTACCTGCTGTCGGCGATCGTGCGCCAGGTCACCGGCGAGTGCCTGACGGACTACCTCCGGCCGCGCCTCTGGGAGCCGCTCGGCATCGAGGGGATCCACTGGGAGCGCTGCCCGGCCGGCGCCGAGAAGGGCGGCTGGGGCCTCTACATCCGGCTCGAGGACCTCGCGAAGGTCGGCCAGCTCGTCCTGCAGG
>CAIXGU010000236.1 GCA_903919045.1 uncultured Eubacteriales bacterium
CGTGGCGGTGGCCGCGTCGTAGGAGGCGTCGAGATCCTCGTCGCCGTAGGAGACGGAGAGGTCGACGACCGCCGTGCCGGAGGAGTCGGCGGAGGGGGTCGGGGTGGGCGTGGCGGCGGCGGAGGGCGTCGTCGTCGAGGCGGCCGGCAGGCGCGAACAGGCCGCGAGTACCGGGAGGAGCAGGAGGAGGGCCACGAGGGCGAGGGGATTGCGGGTGCGGAGGAACGTCGCGATGCGGGCCATGGAGGGTCACCTGTTCCTTTCGTCGGGGGGCTGTCCGAGCCGGGAGGGGCGATGCTCGTCTTCAGCGTACGCCGTCGCCGTGAGGGACAGGTGAGGGCCATGTGACGCACGGGTGCCGCATTCGCGTGCTATCATGGACCTCGGCGGCGCGTCCGCCCAAGGAGGAGACCCCATGAGCCCCAACGACCGCAGGACCGACCGCAGCCGCCCCCGCCGCCGCCGCTGGCCCTGGATCCTCGTCGCCGTCGTCCTCGTCGCCGCCGTCGGCGCCTTCGCCCTCAACGCCCGGCAGACGGCGCAGCTCCTGCGCAATCGATACACCGTCGTGAAGCCCGCGAAGGGCACGATCACGGTGACGGTCTACGGCAGCGGCTCCCTCGACGCAGGCACGACCGACACGGTCTATATCCCGACGACGGGACGCGTCGACCGCGTGCTCGTCTCCGCCGGGGACGCCGTGGCGCAGGGCGACGTGATCGCCGAGCTGTCGAGCGACGCGCTCGACGCGCAGATCGCGCAGTACGAATCCCAGATCGCCGCGCTCGACGCGAGGATCGCCGCGCTCCCGACGACCGCCGGCTCGAAGAGCATCCTCTCGCCCGTCGCGGGACGGGTCATGGCCGTCTATGGCGCCGCCGGCGACCCCGTCGCGTCCGTCATGGACGCGCACGGCGCGCTGCTGGTCCTCTCCGGCGACGGGTTCTGCACGGCGACGCTGACCGGCGCGAACGACCTGCAGCCCGGCGACGCGGTGGTGGTCGCGACGTCCGCGGACGCCTCGGCGGAGACCGCGGACGGCATCGTGCTGTCGAAGACCGCGACGGAGACCGTCGTGCGGTTCCCGGACGCGGAATTCGCCGGGATGGGCGGCGTGCCGTCCTCCCCGGGCGCGCCCGTCGACGTCCGGACGACCGGCGGCACGAGCCTCGGGCGATTCCCGCTCGCGATCTCCGCCCCCGTCTACGTGACCGCGAAGGCCGGGATCCTCGCCTCCGTGACGCATGCCGCCGGCGACAAGGTCTCCAAGGGGACGACGCTGTTCACGCTCGAGGAGGCCGGCGTCTCCGCGGCGTTCCTCGACCTCGTCGACCAGCGCGCGACGGCGGCCGCGGACCTCGCGGACGCCCGCGCGGAGAAGGCGTCGCTGACGCTCGCGGCCCCGGCGGACGGCATCCTGCAGTCGATCGCGCTCGTCGAGCACGGCCAGGCCGCCGAGGGCCAGGCGGCCTTCGTCGTCGCCGGCACCGCCACGTTCACGATGCAGGTGATGGTCGACGAGCTCGACATCCCCGGCGTGCAGGTCGGGCAGACGGCCTCCCTCCAGCTCTCCGCGTTCCCCTACAGGTCCTTCTCCGCCGCGGTCGAGCACATCTCGGCCGTCGGCCGGTCCGTCTCCGGCGTGACCCAGTACCCCGTCCTCCTCCGCATCCAGGCCGTCGCGGGCATGAAGCTCGGCATGAGCGCCAGCGCCGACATCGTCGTCGCCGAGAAGAAGGACGCGCTGCTCCTCCCGATCGCGGCGCTCAAGGTCGACGGCACCCGCACCTACGTCACGGTCGTGCGCGGCAACGGCACGCGCAACGCGACGACCGAGGACGTGGACGTGACGGTCGGACTCGCGACCGGCAGCCAGGTCGAGATCCTGTCCGGCGTCACGGCGTCGGACGACGTGGAGCTCGTGGACAACCTCCAGAACGGCATCGGCGGGTTCTTCCGGCAGAACCGGCCGCCCTCCGGGACCGCGGGGTGACGCGATGGCCTGCATGATCGAACTGCGGGACATCTCCAAGATCTACCACCTCGGCGGCGAGGAGGTGCGCGCCCTCGACGGCGTCAGCGCCTGCATCGCGGACCGCGAGTTCGCCGCCGTGGTCGGGCCGTCCGGCAGCGGCAAGTCGACGATGATGCACATCCTCGGCTGCCTCGACGTCCCCGACTCCGGCCAGTACTTCCTCGACGGCCGCGACGTCTCCGAGCTCAGCGACGACCAGCTCGCGGAGGTGCGCAACCGCAAGATCGGGTTCATCTTCCAGCAGTTCAACCTGCTGCAG
>CAIXGU010000237.1 GCA_903919045.1 uncultured Eubacteriales bacterium
CGCCGCCGTCGAAGCCGCGCGCCGCGAGTCCGCGAAGGCGGAGGCGGAAGCCGCCGCCGCGCGCGGGGCGGGCGAGGCGCCGAAGGGCCGCGCGGCCCGGGGGCCGGATTCGAAGACGCGCGCGGACGAGCGCCGCGAGGCTGCGATGCGCAAGGAGCTGCTGCGGCGGATCGAGCGGGACATCGCGGACGGCGAGGCGCGCAAGGCGGAGCTCGAGGCGGGCTTCCCCGCCGGGGCGCCGCCCGAGGACTATGTGGAATACCAGGCGCTGCTGCTGCGCATCGACGCGCTCTATTCGGAATACCTGGCGCTGGAGGGGGACGGGGCGGCGTCGCCGTAGGGCGCGCCGCGGGGCGCCGTCAGGTCGCGCCCTTCTCCTTGTCCCGGTCCTTCGCCTTCTCCTTCTCGGACTTCTCCTTCTCGGCCCGCTCCCGCTCGGCCTTCTCGGCCTTCTCGCGCGCGGCCTTCTCGGCTTTCTCGCGCTCGGCGCGCTCCTTCTCGACCCGCTCGCGCTCGGCCTTCTCCGCCTTCTCGCGCTCGGCGCGGTCGCGCTCGGCCTGCTCCCGCGCCGCCTTCTCCCGGGCCTCCGCTTCGGCGAGCAGCCCGAGGATCCGCTCGGCCGCGAGGCTCCGCGCGTTGGCCTCGACCGCGAGCCCGAGGGCCATCCGCCGCATCGCGGCCTCTCCGTCCGGTCCCTCCGGCAGCCCGTCGAGGGCCGCGCGCACGTCGCCGGCGACCTCGCCCATCGCCCGCGCCAGCGTCTCGCGGAATGTCCGGTAGGCGCCGTCCATCCCGCCTTCGTCCTGCGCGCCGGCGAGCAGGCGCCCGATGTCGGCGATCGGCATGACGGGCTTCAGGGTGCACAGGACGAGCAGCATCGCCAGGTGGTCGCGCGAGTACTTCTTCTGCGCGTCGGCGCGCGGCAGCAGCTGTCCGTTCGCGTAGTTGTTGACCATCGCCGGCGTGAGCGGCTTCTCCCGCTCGACCCGCCAGACCGCGGCGAGCTGGCGCTCCACGTAGGTCACGACCTGGTCCATGTAGAGCCCGAGATCGGGCAGGTTCTCCCAATCGGCCGTCGTCCGGCCCTCGATCTCGCCCGCCCAGCGCAGCAGTTCGCGCTTCGCCTCGTCCATGGGGTCCTCCCTCCGCCGCACCCGTCCCCGTCCGTCGGGTCCGCGGGCGCGCATCGTCATTCCTGTTCCGATTGTACCAATCCATCGGCGCGATGACAATTCATCGTCTTTCCCTCTTGCAATCGCATCGATATCCTGTATCATCATTTTCATAATTATGTCTTGGAATACGAATAGAGCGCATCGGCACAAGGCGGCGACGCCAGGAGGAGCAGGATGGTGGCGGCGATGAACCGGATCGGGATCTGGGGGGACTCGGTGGCGAAGGGCGTGGTGCTGGACGCGGAGCGCGGGCGCTACGTGCTGCTGCGCGACAACTTCGCGTCGGGCGCGACGCGCCGGCTCGGGGTGGCCTTCGAGAACCGCGCGAAGTTCGGCTGCACGGCCGTCCAGGGGCGCGAGATCCTGCGCCGGTCTCTCGAGGCCTCCCCCTTCTGCGACGTGGCCGTCCTCGAGTTCGGCGGCAACGACTGCGACTTCGACTGGCGCGAGGTCGCCGCGGAGCCGGAGCGCGAGCACTTCCCGAAGACGACGCTGCCGGAGTTCCTCGCGGCGTACCGCGAGATGGTCTCCCTGCTGCGCGGGCGAGGGACGGAGGTCTACCTGATGACCCTCCCGCCCCTCGATGCGGTGCGCTATTTCAACTGGATCGTGCGGGACGGCCTGTCCGCCGCGAACATCCTGCAGTGGCTCGGCGACGTGCAGATGATCTACCGATGGCACGAGCGCTACAACGTCGCGGTCTGGCAGCTGTCGAAGGAGACCGGGTGCCCGGTGATCGACGTGCGCCAGGCGTTCCTCGAACGGAAGGACTACCGCACGCTGCTGTGCGAGGACGGAATCCACCCGAACGGCGCGGGGCACGCCCTGATCGAGTCGGTGCTGGTCGCGTACGCGCAGGAGCGGCTCGCGGAAGCGCGGGCGGCGGAGCCCGAGGAGCCCTAGGGAGAGGGCGGCGCGGGCGCCGGGGGGCGCGCGCGGCGCGGGAATCGACCGAAGGCGGGAGGCGGATCGTCGTTCAGGGTCCTGGCGGCGGTCCGCTTCCGTTCGTCTTCAGGATCTCCTTCACCGACTTCTCGAAGTCGCGGCGCGAGAGCGAGACGTAGTGTCCGCAGGTCGCGCACCGCATGCGGACGTCCTCCCCGGCGCGCACGACCTCCCATTCGAAGCTCCCGCAAGGGTGCTTCTTGCGCAGCCGGACGCGGTCGCCGGGCTGGAAGGGGTGCAGCGCGAAGGAGCCGGCCACGGCGGTCAGCGCCCGTCCGCGGCGCCGGGCGCGGGGGCGTCGGGAGCGGAAGCGGCGGAGGCGCCGGAATCGTCCGAGGCGGCGGAGGTTCCGGACCCTTGTCCCGGATCCGCTTCCGGGGAGCCGCCGGGCTCCGCCGTCAGCGTGGCGTAGGTCACCCGGGGATGGCCCGCGAGGTCGAGGAGCGTTCCGATGCCCTCGAGGACCGGGCTCCCTTCCAGCAGCGCGCGGATCGCCGGACCCTGGTCGGCTCCGTGCTCGAGGAGCAGCGCGCCGCCGGGATTCAGGAACCGCGGCGCCCCGGAGACGAGGCGGCGGTAGAAGTCGAGGCCGTCGAGGCCGCCGTCGAGCGCGACGAGCGGCTCGAACCGGCCGACCTCGGGCTCGAGCGGCGGGATGTCGAACGTGGGGATGTACGGCGGGTTCGCGGCGACGAGGTCGACGCGGAACGCCTCCGGCGGGAAGAGGTCGGCGTACAGGAACATGAGGTCCTCGCCGGGGGCGAGGCGGCGCGCGTTCTCGCGGGCCGAACGGAGGGCATCCTCGGACAGGTCTGTGCCTGCGCCGTGCGGCGTCCTCCCCTTCGCCCGCAGCGCGAGCGCGAGGGAGACGGCCACGCAGCCGCAGCCGGTGCACAGGTCGAGGAAGGATACGCCCGTCCCGTCCCGGGTCGTCCGGAGGGCGGTCTCGAGCGCGGCGTCGACGAGCAGCTCGGTCTCGGGCCGCGGGATCAGGACGCCCGGGCCGATCGAGAATTCATGCCCGTAGAAGCCCACGGAGCCGACGATGTATGCGTACGGGACGCGCGCGGCGCGGCGCCGGACGGCATCCTCGAAGGCGGGCAGGCGGTCCGCGGGGAACGGGTCGTTCAGGATCGCGTAGTAGCGGGCGAGCGGGATGCCGAGCGCGAAGGCGGCCAGGCGGCCGGCCTCGCGGCGGGGGTCCTCGACGCCGGCGGCGGCGAGGACGGTCTCGGCTTCCTGGGCGCGGACGCGGACGGTCGGGTCGGCGGGTGCGGAGACGGAAGCGGGAGCGGGCGCAGGGGCGGGGTTCGGGTCACCAGGCATCGGCATCCTTCTGTTCCGGGATCACGGGCTCGGTGGCGCGGATCGCCACCTCCAGCATCGCGTCGTCGGGCTCGCGCGTCGTGAGGCCCTGCAGCCAGAGGCCGGGGGCGGAGACGATGCGGGCGACGACATTGCGGTCGTGGCGGCCGGCCCAGCGGATGATCTCGTAGGAGATGCCGGCGACGACGGGAATCAGGGCGAGGCGGATCGCGAGGTTCAGGAGCGCCCCGTACCAGCCGAAGAACGAGAACACGAGGATGCTCACGACGATCACGATGAACAGGAACGACGTGCCGCAGCGCGGGTGGCGGCGCGAGAAGCCGCGGACGTTCTCCACGGTGAGGGGCTGGCCGCTCTCGTAACAGGCGATCGTCTTGTGCTCGGCGCCGTGGTACATCCAGACGCGGCGGATGTCCTTCATGAGCGAGGTCGCGGCGAGGTAGCCGACGAAGATCGCGATGCGCAGCGCGCCCTCGACCAGGTTCAGCACGATCGTGTCGCCGAACCGGCCGGTCGTCTTCAGGGCCGCGAGGGGGCCGACCACGGAGACGAGGAAGTTCGGCAGCAGGATGAAGAGGCCGACGCTGATCCCGATGCCGAGCAGCGCGGACCCGTACAGCAGGACGTTGGCGTTCCTCTCGAGGAACCGGTCGAACTTCGACGGCGCCTTCACCGTCCCGTCGGCGGCCGTCTCCGGCTCCGCGGCCTCCGCGAAGTCCGCGGAGCGCAGGAGCGCCTTCGTGCCCGTGACGAGCTGCCGGAACAGGCGGACGCAGCCGCGCACGAACGGGATCTTCTCCGCCTTGGAGATGCGCCCGACGGGGATCTCCTCGACGACGATTTCGCCGTCGCCCTTGCGGACGGCCATGGCGATCCGCTCGGGTCCGACCATCATCAGGCCTTCGAGCAGGGCCTGTCCGCCGATCGTGGTCTTCTTCTGCATGACGCTCCCTCTCGCCCCGCCCCCGACGGCGCCGCCGCCGGGAAGGAAAAGGAGGGGCCGACGCAGCGTCCGCCCCTCCTGAGTTCCGTATCCGGTCCGGGTTCCCTTCCGGCTACTTCTGGTCCATCCTCTTGCGGAACTTGTCGACGCGTCCGCCGGTGTCGATCAGCTTCTGGCGACCCGTGAAGAAGGGGTGGCACTTCGAGCACACGTCCACGTGGAGCGTCGGCCGGACGGAACCGGTCTCGAACGTCTCGCCGCAGGCGCACTTGACGACGGATTTGCCGTACTTGGGGTGGATTCCGGACTTCATGTCGACTCCTTTCCATGTACCGGCGCGGGGCCTCGCGGAACGCCTCGCCACGTATGCCGGACAGGGTGCGTCCTTGGACGCGAAGAGGATTGTACTACGCGGGCGCGGGCCGCGTCAATGCCGGACCGGACCCTCCGCCGGCGTCCGTTTCGGGAACGCCGTCTCGGCGTTGCGGCGCACGATCCCGCACAGCGTCTCGACCGACAGGCCGTGCAGCGCGGCGACGGCGGCGGCGACGTGCGTCACGAAGGCCGGCTCGTTGCGCTCCCCGCGGTGCGGGACGGGCGTGAGGTACGGGCAATCGGTCTCGACGAGCAGGCGCGCGGGCGGCACCGCCTTCACGGCTTCGAGCAGTCGGTGCGCGTTCTTGAACGTCACGGGCCCCGCGAAGGACACGAAAAAACCGAGCTTCAGGACCTCGCGGGCGGTCTCGGGGCTGCCGCCGAAGCAATGGAAGACGCCCGGGACCGGCAGCAGGCGCCCCTCGGCGTGCAGGTCGCGGATCGTCCGCAGCGTGTCCTCGGTCGCCTCCCGCTCGTGGATCACGACGGGCATCCCGAGCTCTCGGGCCATCTCCATCGTCCGCCGGAACACGGCGCGCTGGACGTCGCGCGGCGACAGGTCGTAATGGTAGTCGAGGCCGGTCTCCCCGATCGCCACGGGCAGCACGCCCGTGCCGCCGCCGGTGAGGCAGAGGTCGCGCAGGGCGTCGAACGCCGCGTCGTCGGCTTCCTTCGCGTCGTGCGGATGGATGCCGACGGAGGCGCGCAGGGCGACGGGGCCGCCGCCGTGGCGGGCGCAGATCTCCAGGGCGAGGCGCGAGGACGGGAGGTCGTACGAGGCGATCAGGATGTCGGCGAGGCCGGCCTGCGCGGCGCGCGCGAGGACCGCGGGCAGGTCTTCCGCGAGGCGCGGGTCGTTCAGGTGCGCGTGCGTGTCGAAGTAGGCCGGTGCGTCGTCGGGATGCGGGCCGGTCCCGTCCGCTTCCATGGCGTCACCCGACGGGCGTTCCCGGCGGGACCGCGCCGTCGACGGTCAGCACGCGGTAGGCCCCACCATCCAGGGCGCACAGGATCATGCCCTCGGACAGGATGCCGCGCAGCTTCGCGGGGCGGAGGTTCGCGACGAGCACGACGCTCTTCCCGACGAGGTCCTCGGGCGCGTACGTCGCGGCGATGCCGGAGACGACGGACCGCGCGTGGTCGCCGAGGTCGAGCGCGAGGTGCAGGAGCTTGTCGGCCGGGGGCACGCGCTCGCAGGCCGTCACGCGGGCGACCCTCAGCGGCACCGTCGCGAACTCGTCGAGGCCGA
>CAIXGU010000238.1 GCA_903919045.1 uncultured Eubacteriales bacterium
CCGGGCGGCCCTGGGCGCGGCGGGGGCGGCCGGCCCCTTGCGCCTGCCGCCCCCGCGCTCCGTACGGCCCGTTCACGAGCGCAGGACCACGTCGTTCGGACTCCGTGAAGCCGGCTCATCCTGCGAGCACGTGCTGTCGATACCGAAGGAAGGACCGGCTGGTACGAGCCGGGGCTCTGCCGCCCCGCCCGCCTTCTCCGCCGGCCCGCCATGCAGCTGCGATCTCGGAGGGGAAGATGATCGGCTCGAACACACCGGCGGCGTGCCACCCTGGATCCTGGCGTCACCCGCTCGTCACGGTCACCCTGGCGCTCGTCCTGGCCTGCCTTGCCGCCACCGCGGCACCTGCCCGGGCGGCGCGCGCGACGGAGGGGAGCTGGACGCCGCAGGCGTCCGGGACCTCCGAGTGGCTGCGAGATGCGGACTTCGTCGACGCGTCACGCGGCTGGGTCGTGGGCGACAACGGCACGGTCCTGGCCACGACCGACGGAGGGGCGACGTGGACGCCGCAGGCGTCGGGAACGACCGAGCAGCTCTTCTGCGTCGAGTTCCTCGACGAGTCGACCGGCTGGGCGGTGGGCTACGGCAGTACGTTGCTCGCCACCGTCGACGGAGGCGCGTCCTGGAGTCAGACGACGCTCCCGTCCAGCTACCTGAGCGGTATCGCCCTGAGCTGGGACGGCCACCGCGCCTGGGTGGTCGGCAGCGGAGGCGACATCCTCGCGACCGAGGACGGGGGGGCGACGTGGGCGCCGCAGGCGTCCGGCACGACCGCGAACCTCTTCGACGTCTCCTTCTGGAACGGACGCGACGGCTGCGCCGTGGGCGAGAACGGGGCGGTGGTCACGACACATGACCGCGGCGCCACGTGGACGCCGCAGGTCTCCGGGACCAGCGCGAATCTCAACAGCGTCGTCATGGCCGACGCCGACCACGCGTGGGCGGTCGGAGGCAGCGGGACCGTCATCGTGACGACGGACGGTGGTGCGACGTGGAGTCCCCAGACGTGGGGCGACACGTGGGACCTCGAGGCGGTGACGTGCACCGACAGGTCGACCGCCTGGATCGCCGGCGCCGGGGGGACGATGCTGGCGACGACCGACGGAGGCGCCACCTGGGCGCCGCAGGCGTCGGGCACGACGGGCTACCTGTTCGACGTCGCTTTCCCCGACAACGACCACGGGTGGGCCGTCGGACAGGACGGCGCGATCCTCGCCTGGTCCAGCCCGTCGGGCTGGACCGCGCGACCGACCGGGACGGGCGGCGGATGGTCCGGGGTCGCCTTCCCCGACGCTTCGAACGGGTGGCTCATCGGCGGAGGCGGAGGCGCGCTCAGTTCGATCTACGCCACGGGAGACGGCGGCGCTTCGTGGAGTCCCCAGCTCTGCCCCTCGAGCCACGGGCTCGACGACGTCACGTTCGTGGACGAATGGCGAGGCTGGGCGATCGACGACTACAACCACATCCTGATGACGGGCGACGGGGGTGCGCTCTGGACCATCCAGGCGACCGTGCCGGGGCCCGGCGAACTTTACGGCGTCTCCGTGCCGGACGGCACCCACGGCTGCGTCGTCGGACTGGACGGATTCGTCGTGACGACCGACGACGGCGGCTCCACGTGGACCCCGCGGACCGCCGGAACGAGAGAGGGCCTGTACTCGGTCGAACTCGTCGACCCCCAGCAGGGTTGGGCGGTCGGCACGCGAGGGACGATCATCGCGACCGTCGACGGCGGCACGAACTGGAGCCCGCAGACGTCCGGCGTCAGCACCGCGCTCCGCCGCGTCAGCTTCCCCGATGCGCTCCACGGGTGGGCGGTCGGCGACGAGGGGACGATCGTCGCGACCGTCGACGGAGGTATTCACTGGATCCCGCAGACGTCCGGCGTCACGCGCGACCTGAGCGGCGTCTCCTTCGCCGACGCGCTGCACGGCTGCGCCGTCGGCTACCGGGGCCTGATCCTCGGGACCAGCGACGGCGGCCAGACCTGGACCCGGCAGCCGTCCGGCGTCGGCGCCACCCTCAACGACGTCGAGCTCGTCGACGCCGACAGGGGCTGGGCGGTCGGCACCGACGACACCATCCTCGCGACCACGTCGGGCGGCTGGCCGGAGCCGGCCGGCTTCACGATCCGCTCCTTCGTCGCCGGCGGCCACGGGGCGATCAGCCCGTCCGGAGAGCACGCCGCGAGCGCGGGCTCGACGCCGACCTACACCTTCGCGCCCGACACCGGCTACCGCGTCGGACAGGTCCTCGTCGACGGCGCGGTCGTCGCCATGACCGGGCCGGGCGAGTACACCTTCG
>CAIXGU010000239.1 GCA_903919045.1 uncultured Eubacteriales bacterium
ATCAAGGCGGGCGCCCCGAAGTAGCCCCCGACCCACTCCAAGCCCCTTCCGCCGTCTACTCCATATAGGCTTTCGTTGCAGAACGGCGTGGGGGGCGTTCGGATGGGGGAGCGGCGGTCGGTCTATTTCAGTTTCTATCGGCTCGAGGACCAGACGTTCAAGTCATATGCGGAGAAGGCGCTCGGGGGTCTCTTCACGGACCGGACGCCGGAACGGGACGAGCTCGATCCGGAGGACCGGGAGGCATACGTACGGCAGCTGATTGCGGGCGGGCACCTCGACCATGAGACGGTGGTCGTGGTCCTCGTCGGGAAGAGCACGCGGTACCGGATGCAGATCGATTGGGACATCCACACCGCGCTGGAACCGGCGCCGGGCATGCGGTGCGGGCTGGTCGGCGTGCTGCTGCCGACGCTGGAACCCCTCTCGCTGCCGACGCAGCTGATGTTCCTGCCGCCCCGGCTGCGCGACAACCACGGCAGCGGGTACGCGCGACTGTACGGGTGGGAGACCTTCCTGGAGCGGTTCTCGGACATCATCGAGGAGGCGTACCGGAATCGGACCGCCGATTACGGTCTCGCCGAGAACGGACGCACGCCGATGCGGAGGAACGGACCGGAATAGCGGTCAGTTGTGGACGTATAGATCCCGGATCATATAGCCCTGGAGAGCCAAGTCGAGGACCTCCGCGCGGGTCAGCGCGACGACGGCCGTGATGCGGCGGTCCGGGAGATCGCGCACGATCAGGACGACGATGCGGACGTCCTCGGGATCGCCCATGAGGGAAATGCGCTGGACGACTCGATCGCTGAGGGACGGGGGATAGCCCGTACGGTCGACGGGGTCCTTGGCGCCCTCGAGGAAGCGGTCCGTGAAGAGGAGGCTCGGCCCGCCGCCGGCGACGCTCAGGTCGCGGGTGGGGATCGGCCCGTAGTCGATGCCGGGACCGGAAGGTCCGCCCAGCAGGACGCCGAGGACGACGGACACGACGACGGCGACGCCGACCGCGCCGACCGTCGCCGCGACCCAGCGCGGGCGATGCGGGTGGCGCAGGCGATGCGGGAGGAGACGGCGGACGTCGGGCGACGCGAGCGATGGAACCGGCACCGCATCCGGCGCCTCGGCGTCGGGCATCGCGCGGACCTTCGCGAGCAGGGCGTCCCAGCCGTCGGCCTTCTCGTCGTGGAGCGCCTTCCAGAGCTGGTCCGCGAGCTCGGCATCGCGCCGCGCGTCAATCCGCTTCGCCATGGCGGGGATCCTCCTTGTCGGGTGAAAGGAACGACGGGCGTTCGGGCAGCTGGTCGATGATCCCCCGCAGCTGGGCGAGGCCTCGACGGCAGCGGCGCTTGACGGTCACCTCGGAGACGTCGAGGAGGCGGGCGGTCTCCTCCAGGGTGAAGCCGCCGACGGAGTGCAGCACGACGGCGGCCGCGAGGTCCGGGGACAGGCGCTCGATGAGCGCGTAGACGTGGAGGCGCAGGACGTTCTCGGTCTCGGGGGAGGGCGTGCGCCGCTCGGGCGGATCGGCGAGGACGACGTCCCGGGCGTTCTTCGCGAGGTAGTCGATCGCCGCGTGGCGGGCGATCGTGAGGATCCAGGCGCGCGCGGACGCCTCGGAGAGCGCCGCTTCGCGCACCGAGCCCGCGTTCCGCCAGATCTTGAGGAAGGTCTCCTGCTGGACGTCCTGCGCGGCGTGGTAGTCGTGGATCAGCGCCTGCGCGATGCGGTGCACGTCGGCGTGCAGCCGCTCGTACAGCTCGCGCAGGGCATCCTCGTCCCGCCGGGCGATGCGTTGGAGAAGATCGGCCAGGCCGTTGCTCACAAGGGCCCCCCAGTGCCAGGAAATTGCACGCCCCATGATACCGCACGGAATCGCGGGGCGCCACGGGAGGAACCCGGGGAAGGGAAGGGCGGCGGTGCCGCTTATCTGGAACTCCATACCTAGTAGACGGAATGAGGGGTGAAAACCGGGTCATCGGGTCTGCGGGAGGGCGCCGGGAAGGGGGGTGACCCGATGCGAGGCCTTCGGGCCGTCTACTCCATATAGGCACTCGGGGAAGCCGAGCTGCGGGAGGGGGGATCGGGGTGAACCGGAAGACATTCGTCGCCGCGCTGGTCGTCGCACTGCTCGTCCTCGGCCTGTCGGCGACCGCGTGGGCCTATGCGACGGAGGACTCGATCCTCCTCGATGCCCAGACGCAGCAGCAGTCGAACTGGTGCTGGGCCGCGTGCGCCAGCGTCGTCCTGGACTACGAGGGCCTGACGGTGTCGCAGACGACGTTCGCGACGTACGTGCTGGGCAGCCCCCTGAACGTACCCGTGGCGCTCTCGTCGGTGAAGAGCGGCCTCGCCCACTGGGGCGTGTCCAGCACGCTGGTCTACGGCACGCTCACCTTCGACGGCATCCGCTCGGAGATCAACGCCTATTCGCGGCCGGTCTACGCGCGGTGGACGCAGGCCGGCGTCGGGCACGACGTCCTCGTCGACGGCTACAGCGCCGTTTCCGGCAACTACGTATCCTACGTGGACCCGGCGGACGGCGACTCGTACTTCACGACCTATGCCTGGTTCGTCGGCGGCAGCGGCTACGACCACACGTGGACGTCGTCGCTGAAGGCCATCCACGACTGAAGGGAGGCGCGCATGAGACGCGGACTGGGATTCCTCCTCTCGGCCCTGCTGGCGTGCCTCCTCTCCACGCCCGCCTCTGCGCTCGCCATCGCGGCTCCGGACGCCGCAAGGGGCGCGGTCCCTCCCGCCGTCGTCGATGCGGCGCAGAGGGGGCTGGAGATCCTCCGCGAGGTCGCCACGGCGAACCCGGGGAAGTGGCGCTTCGCTTCGAAGGAGCAGGTCGCCGCAGTCGAGCTCGGGTCGGGGGTCGAGGTGCTCGGCCTTGGGACGGAAGTTCTGAAGGCGGAGGCGGACAAGGACGCAGCCGGCGAAGCAGCCGGCGACGCGACCGACGATGCGAGCGGAACAGCGAGCGAGAGTCTCCTCGCTTGGGTCGACACGACGCTCCGCGAGACCTGGCTGTTCCCGGTCGCCGTCGAGGGCGCGCCGATTACCTACCTGCAAGTCCAAAAAGGCGAAGACGGCACCTACGAATTCGTGGGCTTCGGCGGGGACGCGTCGGGGTACGGAATCGCACTCGATGCGTTCCGAGCAGCCTCTGACGAGTCCGCCGCGCCCACCGCGCCCGTGGTGCTCCAATACCGCCGGCAGTACTTCCTGCTGCGGGTGTTGCCCGCCGGATCGGTGACGGTCCTGCCGGTGCCGTACGACGACGCCTCGAAGAAGCGCGTGCAGTCGGGCGACGGATTCGTGCCCTCCGCGCAGCTGATCACCGCGATCCGCGCGGAAGCGGCGGCGGCCGTCGTCGCCGCCGGCGCGGGTGCCGGGGTCCTGGACGTCTGGAACATCCCGAGCGCCGGCGTCGCGTCCGCACAGGACCGCGACCGGGCGAGCGAGATCG
>CAIXGU010000240.1 GCA_903919045.1 uncultured Eubacteriales bacterium
CGCATCCAGGTGGCGGATGTCGAGCAGATCGAGCGATCCGCCGCGGAAGTCAGGAAGCACCTTTCCATTCCTACGCTCGGGCCGATGCCCGATATGGTCATGATCCTCGAGAACCTGGGGTATCTCATCATCGACGTGCCGAATGCCCCGTCCTGGTTCGATGCGCAGTACGGTCACGTCAACGACCGACCCTATATCGCCCTGGCAGCAGACCGTCCGCCCGACCGTCAACGGCACACCTTGGCGCACGAGATCGGGCACGCCTGCCTGACGACCGTCGATATGGACGAAGAGGAGGCCGCCAGCCGCTTCGCAGGCGCTCTCCTGCTTCCGAAGGAGGATATGCACCGGGAACTCGGGCATCGCCGACCCCATGGCATCGCGCTGGAGGAACTGAGGTCTCTCCAGCGCGAGTACAAGGTTTCCATGAAGAGCATCATCAAGCGAGCCAGGCAGCTGGATATTCTATCCCAGCCGGCCGAAGTCGCCTTGTACAAGCGTCTCGGCGGGCTGGGGCTGTCCAGGGATGAGGAAGCCGACATCCCGAAGGAGATCCCCTCCGTCTATAGGCAGCTGGTCGTCCAGCTGACGATCGACGAGGAGATCTCGATTTCACGCGGTGCGGAACTCCTGCGCGTGGATCTGCCGACGATGAACCGGATGCTCTACGGTCCTGCGCTCGCGTAGCCGGATGTACATCAGCAGCGATACGAACGTCTGGAACGACTTCCGCGAGGCGGATTTTCTGGACGTGCCTTTCAGGCTCCCCTTTCATTTCCACATCGCGGACATCGTTTATCAGGACGAGATGTCCATTCCCGGGTATTTCGACGACCGGATCGTCGCATTGGGGCTTCATCACGTCGAGGTGACCGAAGAAGAGATCGCGGATGCGGAGCGGCTGAACCAGGAAAGTCCAGGACTCAGTATCCAGGATTGCATCGCCCTATCGATCGCCAGGTGCAGGAAATGGACCCTGCTCACCGGAGACAGGTCTCTGAGCACCCGTGCCCGGAAGGAAGGGGTCGAAGTGCGAGGCACTCTCTGGATCCTCGAGGAGCTGACCCGAAGGTCGCTCTGCACGCGGCAGGAGATGACCCGGATCTGCAACCGAATGGAAGGATTGGTCCGTTCCGGTCGACTCAGGCTTCCTTTGGCGGAACTCCAGCGCATCCGGGAATCGCTCTGAATCCTTCGATCACATGACCGCCCTTCAACCCTCCTGGATTTCATGCCCCGCACCGCGCAGCGCCGCGACCGCCTTCCCGAGTTCGCCCTCCCGCACGAGCAGATAGTCCGTGTCGTAGGTCGAGACGGCGAACAGGCTGACCTCCACGTGCGCGAGCACGGCGCTCAGCGCGGCGAGGATCCCGACGAGCGAGAAGTCGAGCGGACCCTGGACCTGCAGCGCGCGCCAGCCGTCGCTGCGCGCGACGCCGTCGGGGACGGCGGAGGCGAGGCAGACGATAGACAGCTCCGCGGGCGTCCGCGTGACCGATGCGAACGCGCCGCTCCACGCCCACAAAGGGACCGGATCGGACGGCGCGAGCCGACACACGGCGAAACGCTCCTCGAGGACGTGCAGCGTCAGGCCCATCTAGATCCCCAGCCCCGTGCGGCGCTGCGCGTTCTGCAGCGTCGCGTAGTACCCGTCGGTCGCCATGAGCGCCTCGTGCGTGCCGCGCTCCACGATCTCGCCGTCCTTCACCACGAGGATCAGGTCGGCGTTGCGGATGGTGCTCAGGCGGTGGGCGATCACGAAGCTCGTGCGGCCCTTCATCAGCTCCAGCATGGCCTCCTGGATGTGGATCTCGGTGCGCGTGTCGACGGACGACGTCGCCTCGTCGAGGATCAGGATCGCGGGGTCGGACAGCACCGCCCGCGCGATCGACAGCAGCTGGCGCTGCCCCTGCGAAAGGTTCCCGCCGTCGTCCGACAGCACGGTGTCGTAGCCCTGCGGGAGGCGCCGGATGAACGGGTCGGCGTTCGCGGTGCGCGCCGCGGCCTCGACCTCGGCGTCGGTCGCGCTGAGCCGCCCGAAGCGGATGTTCTCGCGCACCGTCTCCGAGAAGAGCACGGTGTCCTGCAGCACGATGCCGAGCGACGCGCGCAGGCGGTCGCGCCGGATCCTGCGCAGGTCGATCCCGTCGATCGAGAGGCTGCCGGAGTCGACGTCGTAGAACCGCGTCAGCAGGCTCACGACGGTCGTCTTGCCTGCGCCCGTCGGTCCGACGAGGGCGATCGTCGCCCCCGGCTCCGCGACGAACGTCGCGTTCTTCAGGACCGGACGGCCCGGCAGGTACGAGAACGTGACGTCGTCGGCGGCGACGCGGCCGTCCACCGTGCGCAGGTCCGCCGCGTCCGGCGCATCCGCGGGCTCGGACGCCTCGTCGAGGACCCCGAACACGCGCTCCGCGCCCGCGAGCGCCGACTGGAGCGTCGCGAACAGGTTGAGGATCTCGTTCACCGGGCGGCTGAACTGCCGCTGGTAGAGCAGGAACGCGAACACGGTGCCGACCGTCACGCCGGACCCGTTGAGGCACATCCAGGCGCCGAACAGCGTGACGGCCGCGTAGCCGATGTTGTTGACCATGTTCATGAACGGCCCGAGGACGCCGGTCAGGATCTGGGACTTCAGGCCGGCCGCGCGCAGGCGCCCGTTCACCTCGGCGAAGTCGCGCTTCACGGCCTCCTCGCGGTTGAAGACCTTGACGACGCGCTGCCCCGTGAGCGTCTCCTCGATGTACCCGTTCAGCTCGCCGAGCGTCGACTGCTGGAGCTTGTAGAAGCGCCGCGAATACTTCACGCCGAGCCGCGTGACGACGAAGCTCAGGAGGCCGGCCGCGATGGAGACGAGGGCCATCACCGGGTTCAGCAGCAGCATCGCGACGAGCACGCCGACCAGCATCACGCTGTTCCCGAAGAACTGCGACACGCTCATCGACAGCGTCTGGCTGACGTTCTCGATGTCGTTCGTGAAGCGGCTCATGAGGTCGCCGTGCGTCGAACGGTCGAAGAACCGCACGGGCAGGCGCTGCAGGTGGGCGAAGAGGTCGCGGCGGAGCGCCTTCACGGTGTCCTGCGCGACGTCGATCATGAGGTACTGCGAGGCCAGGTTCGACGCGATGTTGAGGACGTACAGCAGGAGCAGCAGCAGGCACGCCGCGCCCAGCGCGCGCAGGTCCTTCTGCGCGATCGCCGTGTCGAGCAGCATGCCGTTCATCCGCGTCGTGACGAGCGTCAGGACCGTCGCCGCCGTCGTCGCGCCGAACACGACGAGCACCTTCGCGCGCTTGCGCCCGAGGTACCGCAGCAGCCGGACGAGCGTGCCGCGCGCGTCCTTCGCCTTCTGCTTCTCGCCGAGTCCGGCCCAGTGCCCGCCGCCGCCGCCCGGACGCCCCGGGAACGGGCCTGCCGTCGAGGAGACCGGCCTTCCGCTTCTCTCAGCCATGGGGAAGGGCCTCCTCTCCGAGCTGTGACCGCACGATGTCGCGGTACACCGCGCTCGTGCGGATCAGGTCCGCGTGCGGTCCGTCGGCCGCCAGCGCCCCGTCGTCCAGGACGAGGATGCGGTCGGCGTCGACGACGCTCGAGATGCGCTGGGCGATCAGGAAGACCGTGCAGTTCCCCATGCGCGAGCGGAGCGCGTCCTGCAGGCGCGCCTCGGTGGCGGTGTCCACGGCGCTCGTCGCGTCGTCGAGGATCAGGATCCGCGGGCTGCGCAGGAGGGCGCGCGCGATCGACAGGCGCTGCTTCTGGCCGCCCGACACGTTCACGCCCTGCTGGCCGATCATCGTGTCGTACCCGTCGGCCATCGCGTTCACGAACTCCGCCGCCTGCGCGTCCGCCGCCGCGGCCTCGAGCGTCTCGCGCCCCGCGTCCTCGTCGCCCCAGCGCAGGTTCTCCTCGACCGTCCCGGTGAACAGCACGCTCTGCTGCAGCGCGACGCCGACGTGCCGCCGGAGGTCCTCGAGCGGGAGCCGACGCACGTCCGCTCCGCCGATGCGGACCTCGCCCGACGTGACGTCGTACAGCCGCGGGATCAGGCTCACGAGGGTCGTCTTGCCCGACCCCGTCGCCCCGAGGATGCCCACGGTCTGCCCCTCGGGCACCGTGAAGCTCACGCCCTTCAGCGCGGGCGGTCCCTCCGCGCCCGGATACGAGAAGGTGACGTCCCGGAACTCGACCGCGAACCCCGCGGTCTGCACGGGCGATTCCGGGTCGGTGATCGACGCCGTCGTGTCCAGCACCTCGTTCACGCGGTCGGCCGAAGCCTTGCCGCGCGAGAATTGCATCAGCATCATCGCGATCATCATGAGGGCCATCAGGATCTGCGTCAGGTAGTTGACGAAGGCCATGACCTGCCCGGTCTGGATGCCCCCGATCGCGTACAGGCGCCCGCCGAACCAGAGCGCCGCGACGATGCTCGCGTTCATCACCAGCCCGAGCATCGGCCAGAGCCAGACCATCGTCCGCGAAGCCCTCACGCCGGCGTCGAACAGCCCGGCGTTCGCCTTCTCGAAGCGCGCCTCCTCGTGGTCCTGCCGCACGAACACCTTCACGAGCCGCACCGCGGACAGGTTCTCGCGCGTCACGTCGTTCAGCCGGTCGATGCGCGTCTGCAGGATGCGGAACAGAGGCAGGCCGCGCCGGAACACGTACCAGACGGCGAGCGCGAGCAGCGGCACCGCGACGACGAGGATCAGCGCGAGGCGCTTGTCGATGAGCACGGCCATGGCGATGCCGCCGACGCACATCATCGGGGAGCGCACCATCATGCGCAGGATCGCCATCACGAGGTTCTGCAGCTGCGTCACGTCGTTCGTGAGGCGCGTGATCAGGGAGGAGGTGCGGAGCTGGTCGAGGTCCGCGAACGAGAAGGTCTGGACGCGGTCGAAGAGGGCCTGGCGCAGCTCGGTGCCGAAGCGCATCCCGGCGATCGACGAGAAGACCATGCACCCCATGCCGCCGATGACGCCGATCGCCGCGACGAGGATCATCCGCCCGCCCGTCGACGCGACGTACGCGAGGTTCCCGGCGTTCACGCCGTTGTCCACGATGTCGGACATGAGCCGCGGCTGCTGGAGGTCCATCGCGACCTCGAGCATCATGAAGAGCGGCGCGAGCAGCGCCGCCCACCAGCTCGACTTCAGGAAGCGGATGAGCTTCTTCAACGCCGCGCCTCCTCGCCTTGCGCCTGCGCCTTCTCCGTCGCCGCGACGCCCGCCTGCAGGTCCGGATCCGCCTCTTCCTCCGCGTCCTCGGCGCCCGGCACGCGGGCGCGCAGCTCGGCCGCGCGGGCCTCCGCGCGCTCCAGGTTCCCCTTGACCCGCCGCAGGTAGTCCGCGAGGCGGTCCCGCTCGTCCTCCGAGAAGCCCGCGAAGGCCTCCGTCTCGATGCGGTGGTGCAGTCCCTCGAGCGTGCGGTGGAGCATCCTGCCGGCCGGGGTCATCCAGCACCGCAGCACGCGCCGGTCGTCCGGGTCGGGCAGGCGCTCGACGAGCTCGCGCTTCTCCAGGCGGGCGAGCGTGGCCGTGACGGTCGCGGGCTCGAGCTTCGCGCGGCGGCCGACCTCGGCTTGGCTGAGGCCGTCCTCCTGGCTCAGGATCCAGAGGATGCGCGGCTGGCCTTCGCCGAGCCCGTAGTCGTTCATCCGGCAGTGGGTCCGCCGGTGATGCATGCGCGCGGTCTGCACGAAGAGGTGGTTCAGTTCCCCGGGGTTCATGGCCATGGCGGCGCTCCTTCCGGTTCCGTTCGTCCACGAAGGTTCGCTGACGAACGTTCGCCTGCGAATGATTATCGCGCGGCTTGCGGGACGTGTCAACGGGTCGGCGACCCGTGCAATCGTTTGCGTTCGCCCGGCGGGAAGGGTATGCTGAAGGTGCCTGGGATGTGCGACCAGCCCCGCCCTTTGAACCCTCATGACATAAACGGGAGCCCGAGTCGATTCGGAAAATCCGCCATGCCCCGTCCGCCGGCCCTCTTCGGAGCGGCACGGCGGGGGAAGGCGCAAGGCCGACGCAGGGCACCCACCTGGCGATCGCCGGGTGTCAATCGGCGGGGAGTACGGCATCTCGGGTATTCCTTCGCCCTCGCGTAACCTCCGCGCCCCCGATGGGGCCGGAGGTGCTATAATATGGGGCTACACGAGCCGGGCGCCTTGCGCCCGCAGCAGGCCGGACGGTCCGGCCC
>CAIXGU010000241.1 GCA_903919045.1 uncultured Eubacteriales bacterium
CGCCGGCGCGCCGCCCGACGCCCGCGTGCCCGTCGCGGAGGCGGGGCCGCTGCTCCGCGAACTCGGCTTCCTCGACGCCGCCGGCCGCCTGCGCAACGACAAGCTGCGCAAGTACGAGCAGACCGACCGCTTCGTCGACCGCCTCGACCCGGTCCTCCGCGAGCTCTGCCGCCGCCACGAGCGCCTCGTCGTGCTGGACTGCGCCTGCGGGAAGTCCTACCTCTCCTTCGTCCTCGACTGGTACGTCCGCGAGAAGCTGGGGCACCCCTGCCGCTTCCTCGGGCTCGACGTGTCCGACGGCGTCGTCGCGGCCTCCCGGGCGCGCGCCGCGCGCCTCGGCTACCGCAACATGGACTTCCGCGTCCAGGACCTGCGCACCTACATCCCCGATCCGGGCGACGCGCCGCACCTCGTGATGAGCCTGCACGCCTGCGACGTCGCGACCGACCTCGCGATGGACGCCGGCCTCCGCGCGAAGGCCGACGCGATCGCCTGCGTCCCGTGCTGCCAGCGCGAGCTCCTCGACGCCGGCTACCGCATGCCCGGGCTCGAGGGCGGACGCGTCTCGCAGGGCGTGCTGCGGGCGCGGATGGCCGACCTCCTGACCGATGCCATGCGCGTGCTGCTGCTGTCCTCCGCCGGCTACGCGACGACGGTCGTCGAGTACGTCTCGCCGCTCGTCACGCCCAAGAACCTGCTTCTCACGGCGCTGCGCACCGGCCGGCCCGACCCCGCCGCGGCCGCGGAGTACCGCGCGCTCGCCGCCCGCGTCGGCGCCGGCATCTCGCTCGGCCGCATGCTGGGATTCCCGGACCCGCGGGACGGGGCGGGGGAGGGGACGCCATGAGGTTCACGCTCGCCACCGGGAACGCCCACAAGGTCCGCGAGGTCCGCGAGATCCTCGCCGGGCTGCCCTTCGAGGTCGCGACGATGCAGGAGGCGGGATTCCGCGGGGAGATCGAGGAGGACGGCGCGACCTTCGAGGAGAACGCGCTCCTCAAGGCGCGCGCCGTGCACGCCGCCGTCGGCGGCTTCGTGATGGCCGACGACTCCGGGCTCGCGATCGATGCGCTCGGCGGCGAACCCGGCATCCACTCCGCGCGGTTCGCGGGCCGCGACGCGACGTACCCCGAGAAGATCGCCGAGATCCGGCGCCGGCTCGAGGGCGTGCCCGACGCGGCGCGCACCTGCCGCTTCGTGTGCGCGATCGCGGTCGTCCGGCCGGACGGGTCGTCCTTCACCGTGCGCGGGACCGTCGAGGGCCGGATCGCCCGGGAGATGCGCGGAGACGGCGGCTTCGGCTACGACCCCGTCTTCCTCCTCCCGGAGCGCGGCCTCACCGTCGCCGAACTCCCTTCCGAGGAGAAGCATGCGATCAGCCACCGCGGCCGCGCGCTGCGCGCGATGGTCGAACGGCTGCGGGCCGAGGGGCTGCACCCGTGACGGAGGTCCTCGTCCTCGCCGACACGCACTGGGACTTCGGGTTCGTGCTGAAGGCGTTCGAGGCCCGCCCGGAGGTCCGGATCCTCGTCCACCTCGGGGACCACTGCGCCGACGCGGTGCGCCTCGCGGCCTTCCGGAACCTGACCCTGCACAACGTCCGCGGCAACGGCGACGGGGACTGCGAGCACGGCTGCCCGCTCGAGGACGCCTTCGTCGTCGAGGGGCACCGGCTGCTGCTCGTCCATGGCCACCGCTTCGGCGTGAAGTCCGGTCTTCAGACCCTGACGGACTACGCCCTCGAGCGCGACCCGCCCGTCGACGCCGTGCTCTTCGGCCACACCCACCGGCCCTACCGCCGCCTCGTCGCGAAGCGCGGCCGACCGCCCCTGCTGGTCCTGAACCCGGGATCCGCGCGGCGGAGCCTCCTGTCCGACGCGGACGAGCCGTCGGCCGTGCTCCTGCGCATCTCGCCCGGGGTCGGCGCCGAGGGGATCGAGGAGGAATGGCTCGCGCCGTCCCTGCTTGCTTCGGGGTCGCCGCCGGTGGTATAGTATCCCGCAGGTACAATTGTTCTCCGCTCGCGGACAACGTGGAGAAGCCGCCCCCGGACCGGGGGCGTTTTCCGCGAAAGGGGCGGCGGGGAAGCACCAAGGGGGGCGCAACCGATGCACGAAGGCGAATTCTTCCTCGTCAAGGCCGACGTCCTGCCGGAGGTGTTCCTCAAGGTGATGGAGGTCAAGCGCCTGCTCAGCGCCGGCAAGGCCGACTCCGTGAACGACGCCGTCCAGCGCGTCGGCATCTCGCGCAGCGCCTACTACAAGTACAAGGACGCGCTGTTCCCGTTCTACGAGACCTCGCGCGGCCGCATCTGCACGCTGATGTTCGTCGTCGAGGACTTCCCGGGCATCCTGTCCGGCATCGTGAACTGCCTCGCGGACGCGAAGGCCAACATCCTCACGATCAACCAGAACATCCCGATCAACGGCCTCGCGGACGTGACGGTCAGCATCGAGACCGACCGCCTGAAGCCGGGGCTCGAGGAGCTCATGGACCGCCTCGGGAGCATCCCGGGCGTCCGCCACCACCGCATCATGGCCCGCGACCAGGCACGGCAGGAATAGAGGAGAACCAGCACCGATGATCGACATCGCCATCCTCGGGTACGGGACCGTCGGGTCCGGCGTCGCGGAGGTCGTCTCCATGAACGCCGGGGCCATCCGCCGCCACGCGGGCCAGGAGGTCCGCGTGAAGTGGATCCTCGACGTCCGCGAATTCCCCGGGGACCTCTTCGCCGACCGCCTCACGAAGAATCCCGAGGACGTCTTCGGGGATCCCGACGTGAAGGTCGTCGTCGAGACGATCGGCGGGACCGGCATCGCGTACGGCTTCTCGAAGCGCGCCCTCGAGGCGGGGAAGAGCGTCGTCACGTCCAACAAGGAGCTCGTCGCCTCGCACGGCCCGGAGCTCATGCATCTCGCGCACGACCACGGCGTCAGCTACGCCTTCGAGGCCAGCGTCGGCGGCGGCATCCCGATCGTCCGCCCGCTCACCAAGTGCCTGGCGGCGAACGAGATCCTCTCGATCGCCGGCATCCTCAACGGCACGACGAACTACATCCTCACGCGCATGCAGCAGGAAGGAATCGGGTTCGGCGAGGCCCTGCGCGAGGCGCAGGAGGCCGGCTACGCGGAGCGCGACCCCTCGGCGGACGTCGAGGGCCACGATGCGTGCCGCAAGATCGCGATCCTGTCGAGCATCGCGTACGACCGGTTCGTCGATTACCGCGACGTGCGCACCGAGGGGATCGTCGAGCTGACGTCCGCCGACATGGCCTACGCCGCCGCGCTCGGCCGGCGCATCAAGCTCGTCGCGAGCTGCCGCCGCCTCGAGGACGGCCGCTTCGACGCGCAGGTCCGTCCGACCCTCGTGCCCATCGATTCCCCGCTCGCCGTCGCGGACGGCGTCTTCAACGCGATCCTCGTCGAGGGCAACGCCCTCGGGCAGGCCATGTTCTACGGCCGCGGCGCAGGCAAGCTCCCGACGGCCTCCGCGGTCGTCGCCGACGTCGTCGAATGCGTGCTGCACGTCGACCGCACGCCGCACTACCGCCTCTGGCACCGCGAGGACCGCGCGGTCGTCGCGCCCTTCGGCGAGACGCCGGTCCGCCTGCTCGTCCGCATCGATCCCGGCGGCGCCGCCGAGGACCCGCGCGCGGCGGTCCAGGCCGCGTTCGCCCCGCTCGGGGGCGCGCGCCTCGTGTTCCGCCCCTCCGACCTCGCCGAGACCGGCCTCGCGTTCGTGGTCGGCGAAGGCCGCGAGACGGCGGAGGCCGACCTGCGCGCCGCGCTGGCCGGCCTCGAGAAGCTGGGGATGCGGACCCGGTCTCTCCTGCGGATGCTCTAGGGTCGAAGCCCCGGAACCGGGCATCGCCCGCATCGCAGGCGCCGCAGCGCCGAGGAAGAGGTCGTTTCGTTCCTTCAGTGCGCGGAACGCGTCGATGCGGTTCTCCATGCATCGACTTGCGCGCGGCGCCTATCGCGCTATGAGCGATGCTGTCGCGATACCCGGAACCGGGCATCGCCCGCATCGCAGGCGCCGCAGCGCAGTTCCGCTCAAGGCTTCGCCACCGTCCCCTTGTCGGCGTCGACGACGACGACGGAGCCCGTGCGCAGCAGACGGGTCGCGTTCTCCGCGCCCACGACCACGGGGATCTCGAGCGCGAGCCCGACGGTCGCCGCGTGGCAGGCCGGGTCGGGCGACTCGACGACGATCGCGGCCGCCTTGCGCAGGTACGGCATCATGGCGTTCGACGTGTCGGCGGCGACGAGGACGCAACCTTCGTGGAAGCCTTCGAATCCCTTGCCCTCGGTCTCGGAGACGACCCAGACCTCGCCCGTGGCGCGCCCCTGGCCGGCGCTGCGCCCCGCCGCGAGCACGCTGCCGACGCTCGCGACCTTGAGGATGTTCGTCGTGCCGCTCATGCCGACCGGCGAGCCGCCGGTGAGGACGACGGTGTCGCCCGTGCCCACGAGACCCGAATCCATCGCGGTCTGCAGGCCCAGATCGAACATCCGCTCGGTCGTGTCGACCATCCCGACGAGGAACGGGACGACGCCCCACGACAGCGACAGCTGGCGGTAGGGGCGGGGGAACACCGCGGTCGCGAGGATCGGGCAGGCCGGCCGGAAGCGCGAGATCATGCGCGCGGTACGGCCCGAATGCGTGACCGTCACGATGGCCCCGGCCTTCAGGTCCATCGCCGTCGTGCACGTCGCGTGGCTGATCGCGTTGGTGACGCTCGGGACCATCTCGTACTTCATCTCGCGGAAGCGCTTCCAGTAGTCGATCGAGGCCTCCGCCTGGTCGGCGATCCCGACCATCATCGACAGGCTCTCGAGCGGGTACTTGCCCGCCGCGGTCTCGCCCGACAGCATCAGCGCCGACGTGCCGTCGATCACGGCGTTCGCGACGTCGCTCACCTCCGCGCGCGTCGGCCGCGGATTGCGGATCATCGAGTCGAGCATCTGGGTCGCCGTGATCACGGGCTTGCCGAAGCGGTAGCACTTCTCGATCAGCGTCTTCTGGACGACCGGCACCTGCTCGATCGGGATCTCCACGCCGAGGTCGCCGCGCGCGACCATGATGCCGTCCGCGACCTTGAGGATCTCGTCGAAGTTCCGCAGGCCCTCGCGGTTCTCGATCTTGGCGATGATCGCGATGTCGGGCGCGCCGAGCCGGTCGAGGACGCGGCGGATCTCGAGGATGTCGGCGGCCTTGCGCACGAACGACGCGGCGATGAAGTCGAAGCCGTTCGCGACGCCGAACGCGATGTCGTCCAGGTCCTTCTGCGTGAGCGCCGGAAGCTTCACCGCGAGGCCCGGGAGGTTGACGCCCTTCTGGTCGCCGAGCGTGCCGCCGTTCTTCACGGTGCAGACCACGTCGAGGCCCCGCACGCCCGTCACGTCGAGCTCGACGAGGCCGTCGGCGATCAGGATCCGCGTCCCCGGCACGACGTCGTGGGGGAGCTCCTTGTAGGTGATCGAGCAGTGCGTCGCGTCGCCGAGCGCGTCCTCGTGGACGATCGTGAACGTCGACCCCTCCGCGAGGTCGGCCGTCCCGCCGGCGAAGCGCCCGGTGCGGATCTCGGGGCCCTTGGTGTCGAGCAGCAGGGGCATCGGCAGCCCGAGCTCGACGCGGATGCGCTTCAGCAGGTCGACGCGGCGCTTGTGCTCTTCATGCGTCCCGTGCGAGAAGTTGAACCGCGCGACGTTCATCCCGCGGACCATCAGCTCCCGCAGCATCTCCTCGCCGTCGACCGCCGGACCCAGCGTGCACACGATCTTCGTCCGTCTCATGGAAAGACCTCCGCCCGTCTTCGGGTCCGCTCCATCATACACCCGCTCCGCCACGAAGAAGAGGAGGGCTCCCTCGCGGGAGCCCTCCTCGGCGTTGCTGGTGAAAGCCCCCGGCGCAAGCCGCCGGAAGCGCCGTTCGACTCAGTATCCGCGGTCGTAACCCTGGTTGTTCCGCTGCTGCTTCCGGGCTCTCCGGCAGTCGGGGCAGCGAACGGGGTCGTTCTCGAAGCCCTTCTCCTTGTAGAAAGCCTGCTCTCCCTCGGTGAATGCGAATTGCGATCCACAGTCCTTGCACACGAGCATCTTGTCCGGCATGTCAGGGTCTCCTCCTTAGTGTGGGTCGGCGCATCCCGTTCCGTCCTCCCGTCCCTCCGCCGGACTGGCATCCGTCGAAGTGCAGATTCTCAGAGGCGGAATCGAGGCTCCGTTGGTGCAATCCTACCAATTCGGGGCCGATCCTGTCAACGCAGGACCGCTGCCCGCGGCGCCCCATGCGGCGCCGCCCGGCCGGATGCTATAATCGCACCGGGTGCGGCGCCTGCGGAAGGACGCCGCCGGAGAAGAGGAGGCCGCACGGGATGAGACTCTCCGAATGCGTCGAGGTGCTGGAGGCCGAGGTGCTCGTGCCTGCGGCCGACATGGACGCCGACATCCGCGTGGCGTGCGGCGCCGACCTCATGAGCGACGCGATGGCCTTCGCCTGCTCCACCAACGAGATGATGCTGACCGGGCTCGTGAACCTGCAGGTGGTGCGCACCGCCGAGATGATGGACGTGAAGGTCCTCGTCTTCGTCCGCGGGAAGCGCCCCGACGCGGCGATGGTCGCCCTCGCCGCCGAGAAGGGGATCTGCGTCCTGCGCACGGCGTTCCCGATGTTCACGGCCTGCGGCCTGCTCTTCGCGGGCGGCGTGCAGGGGAAGGGCGCCTAGGGCCGTGCTTCCGCTGCACCTCTCGTTCCCGATCCGCGGCGGCGACTTCCACTCCGCCGGCGAGGCCTCGAGCGGCATGAAGAAGGCG
>CAIXGU010000242.1 GCA_903919045.1 uncultured Eubacteriales bacterium
CGCGGCTGGCCCTGCTGCGGCTGGCCCTGGCCCTGCGGACGTTCGTCGCGCGGAGCGGCGGCCTGCTCCGCGCCCTGCGCGGGCTCCTCGATCTCGTAGCCGGACATGACGTCGTCGATCGATCCGGGGGCGGGACGCGGCGCGTTCGGAGCGCGGCCGCCCGGCGGCGGTCCGAAATGCCGGGAGTGCCTGCGGTGTCCACCTCTGCTCATCGGTCGGATCCTTCCTGGGCCGCACGGACGGCCACTTCCCCGGAGTCCAGCGCCTGCGCGCCGGCGGCCGTCTCCACGATCAGCCGCCCCCGGTCGTCGATGCCCGCTGCGCGGGCGTTGAAGCTTCCCATCGGCGCGACGACGCGGACATCCTGACCGAGGATCAGGGAATCGCGCCGGTACTCGTCCAGCAACCGCCGGGACGCGCCGGTCGCACCCATTCTAACCGTTTCCTCCAGCTCGTACAACACCGCCGCGGCGGTACGCGCACGCAGGTCCGCAGGGGCTCCGGGCGCCCCCGGAGCGCCTTCCCCGCGGCAGATCGCGAGCGACGTCGGCGGGAGCGGGTCCGTCCCGTCGAGGTCCGACGGGAGCGCGTCGGGGCCATGCAGGACGTTGATGCCGATGCCCACGAGCAGCCAGTCGACCGCCCCGCCCGACGAGGCGCTCTCGCAGAGGATGCCGGCGATCTTCCTTCCACGGCACAGGAGGTCGTTGGGCCACTTGATGCCCGCCTCGACGGCGCCCAGCCGGCGCAGCGCGCGGCAGACCGCGACGGCGGCGGCCACCGGCGCGAGCGCGGCAGCCTCGGCGTCCCGGCCGGGGCGGAGCAGAACGGTCATCCAGACGCCCAGTCCCGCGGCCGAGACCCAGCGCCGGCCTTGCCGGCCGCGACCCGCCGTCTGCCGCTCCGCGACGACGACCGTGCCGGCCGGCGCTCCGGCGGCGGCGAGGCGGCGCGCCTCGTCGTTCGTGGAGCCGGCCTCGGCGAGGTAACGCAGGCGGACGGGATAGCGCCCGTCCGGCAGGAGCCGCTGCACGAGCCGGTGCGGCGCGAGGTCGGACGCGTCCTCCGGCGCCTGCGCCTCCGGGCCGAGCGGGTCCCAGCCCCACAGCCAGGGAACGACCCCGGGGCTCCTTCCGACGCAGCCCGTCCGCAGCTCCTCGAGGGGGAGGAGGACGAAATCCCGCTCGTGCGCGCGGGCGTGCGGCAGCGTCAGGCGCGGCGTCGCCATCGCGATCCCGCCCGGACCGCCCTCCTCCCCGGCTTCGCGCTCGCAGGAAACGATGTCGACGTCGAGGGTCCGCGGCGCGTTGGGGAACGGCCGCTGCCGGCCGGCGGCCTGCTCCGCGGCCTGGCAGGCGTCGAGGAGCGCCAACGGATCGAGCGCCGTCCGGAGGCGGACGACGGCGTTCAGGAAAGGCGGCTGGTCGAGGTAGCCGACGGGCGCGGTCTCGTAGACCGACGACACGGCGTCGATCCGGACGGCGGGGACGGATGCGAGGAAGCGCACGGCACCGGTCAGCGTCGCGAGACGGTCCCCGAGGTTCGAACCGAGGCTGAGATGGGCGATCACGCCGACGGCCGCTCCCGCCGGATCGAGACGCCCATGGCGGAGAACCGACCGGGGATCGGGGCGGAGGGCTTGCGCACCGTCACCGCGACGGCGGCGGCTGTGGGCTCGGCCGCGAGGACGCGTGCGGCGATCTCCTCGGCGAGGCGCTCGATCAGGTCGAACCGGGCGGTCGCGACGACGTCCCGGACGAGGGAGAAGACCCGTCCGTAGTCGACGGTCTCATCCATGCGGTCCGACGCGCACGCGGGAATCCGGTCGAACTCGAGCGCGAGGTCGACCGTGAAGTCCTGTCCGTCCCGCTTCTCGGCCGGCAGCACGCCGACATGCCCCCGCAGGACGAGCCCCTCGAGGAGGATCCGGTCGCGGCTCACGGCGCGGCCCTCTCGGACCGGCCCGCCGCGCGGATCGCGTCGGCGAGCCGCACGACCTCCCGCATCTCGGCGACGTCGTGCACGCGGACGAAGTCGGCGCCCCGCGCGATGCCGTAGGCCACGGCGGCCGCGGTGCCGAGGAGGCGGCGCTCGACGGGGAGGTCCAGCACCTTGCCGATGAACGACTTGCGCGAAGGGCCGATCAGGACGGGGCGACCGAGCGCGCGGACGGCGTCGAGCCCGTCGATCATGCGCATCGAATCCTCCGGGGAGACGCCGAACCCGATGCCGGGGTCCACGGCCACCGCGTCGTCCGGGATCCCGGCGGCGGCGGCGAGGTCGAGGCTCTCCTGCAGGGACGTACGGACGGCGGACAGAAGGTCCTCCGGCGGGGCGGACGGAGCGGCTGCACGGGCTTCCGTGGCGCCCGCCTCGGTGCCGCGGTTGTGCATGACGACGAGGCCGGCCCCCGTCGCCGCCACGACGGCCGCGAGTCCGGGATCCCGCTTCAGGCCCCAGACGTCGTTCACGATCGCGGCGCCCTCTGCGAGCGCGGCGCGCGCGACCTCCGCCTTGGACGTGTCGATCGAGACCGCGACGCCGGACTCCTTCCGGATCGCCCGGATCACGGGCAGCACGCGATCCATCTCCTCCTCGGCGCCGACGGGCCGGTGCCCCGGGCGCGTCGATTCGCCGCCGACGTCGACGATGTCGGCGCCGTCCCGCTCCATGCGCAGGGCGTGCCGCACCGCCTCCTCGACGCCGGCGAACCGCCCGCCGTCCGAGAAGGAGTCCGGCGTGGCGTTGAGGATGCCCATGATCCACGTCCGCTCCCCGATCGGGAAGACGCGGGAACCGGCCCGGAAGACGCGCTCCCGGCCCGCCGCGGCCTCCTGGAGGAAGGCTTCGAGGGAAGCGCCGACGGCCTTCAGGGTCGGGACCTGGACGCGCAGCTTCTTCAGGATGGACTGCGTCTGGCCCGGCGTCGCGAGCAGCAGGACGTCCGAACGGTCGACGGTCAGGGTGCAGGAACCGCGGTGCACGACGGCGTCGGCGCCGACGGCGAGGGCCTCCTGCTTGAGGAGGTTGGCGGCGAAGGCCGGCACGGCCTCGATCCGCAGGACGAGCAGCCGCGCCTTCGGCAGGAGCCAGGGCAGCGCGGCGGGGTCGCAGCCGATCGAGAGGATCTCGCGCCGGGCGGCGCGATCGTCCGGGAGGTCGATCCGGCGGACCCGGAACGGGCCGCGATCGGTGCCGGGGCCGCGGCGGCGCGCGCCGGAGCCGAGGGCGTCCGCGTCCATGTCAGTCCGACCGCGCCGGGCCGCGGCCGATCAGGGCGAGCGCCTCGGCCCGCGACCGCGCGTCCTTCTTGCAGATGCCGCGCAGTGCGGAGGTGGTCGCCTTGGAGCCGGGCTTGCGCGCGCCGCGCATCGTCATGCAGAGGTGCTCGGCCTCGACCACGACGGCCACGCCGTGCGGGTCGCACGCCTCCATCACGATGTCGGCGATCTGCGCGGTCAGCCGCTCCTGGACCTGCGGCCGGCGCGCGACGAGGTCGACGATCCGCACGATCTTCGACAGGCCGAGGATCCGGCCGTCCTTCGGGATGTAGGCGACGTGCGCCTTCCCGACGAACGGAAGCAGGTGGTGCTCGCAGACGGAGTAGAGCGGGATGTCGCCCACGAGGATCATCTCGTCGGCCCCAGGCTCGTGGAAGATCCGATACTCCTCGCGCGGGTCGCGGTGCAGCCCGGCGAAGATCTCCTCGTACATCCGGGCGACCCGTTCGGGCGTCCCCTGCAGGCCCTCCCGCGCCGGGTCCTCCCCGACCGCGAGGAGGATCTCCTTGACGGCGGCCTCGATGCGCGGCTTGTCAATCATCGCCCAGCACCCTCCTCCGGTATTCCATCGGCGTCATGCCGGTCTGCTTGCGGAACGCGGCGTTGAAGCGCTGCGGGCTCGCGAAGCCGACCTGGCGCGCGATGCCGCCCACCTTGATGTCCCGCTGCGCGAGGAGCCGGCAGGCGTGCTCGACGCGGACCTGCATCAGGAAGGCCATCGGGCTCTGCCCGGTCTCCTCCCGGAACGCGCGGGTGAAATAGCCCTGGCTCAGGAACACGTAGCCGGCGATGTCGGCCACGGACAGGTCGCGGTCGTGGCTGTCGACGATGTAGTCCCGGGCGATCCGCACGAGCTCGCGCGCCTTGCCCGTGCGCACGCGGAGGTTCTCCTCCCACTCCTCGCGCAGGCCGCGCGACAGGGCGACGAGCAGCTCCATCGCGAGGAACTGCATCATGAGGTCCTTCCCGTAGGCGTCCTCGCGGCTCTCGCGGACCACGCGGTCGATGATGCCCTCGATGTCCTCCTTGTGGCGGCCTCGGATCATCAGGTACGGCGCCGGGCTCGCCCCGTCCTCGCGCTCCTGGCCGGTCGCGAAGTCGAGGAACTTCTCGATCGTCGCCTTGGAGACCGGGGCCTCCTCCGGCGCCTTCGGCGCGAACGGCCCCTTCGGGCCGATCTCGGGCGCCGCGAAGCCGAAATAGAGGACGACCAGCTCCACGCCGGCGTCGTCGATGCGCAGGGTGTGGGCCTTGCCGGGCCGGATCACGAGGGTGCCGCCGCGCTCGACGTGGACGCGGTGCCCCTCGATGTCGAAGTCGAGGTGCCCCTTGCGGACGTGGAGGAGCTCGTGGAAGTCGTGGCGGCTGGTGCCGGACATCGTCCAGCCCTTCTCGTAGCGGCGCTCCATCCCCTTGAAGACCACCGGGATGCTTCCGGCGGACTCCGCGATGCCGCGGGTGACGGCGGGGAGGATGTCCTCGAACAAGGCGGGCACCTGCCTTCCTTCGGCGGCCGGGCCGGCGGCCCGGGACCTCCGCAGGATTCGATGATAGCAGATGCCCGCCCCGCCCGCCAATCCGGGAGCCGCGGGGGCTCCTCAGATGCCCATTTCCTGCGGCACGACGCCGGAGAGGATCATCTTGAGCTGCTCCGTCTCGTGCCCGTTCAGGGCGACGCCGCGGCTCATCTTGTCGTGGTCGGGCGCCCAGTCGCGGATGTCGAGGCGGGCCGGCTTCGCGTTCCAGCTGACGACGTTGACCTCGCGGGTCCAGCCGCGCGGGCTGGTGCTCAGCACGCCGATGTGCCGGACGATCTCGAACGAGAAGTCGTCGACCTGCGGCGTGCGCGCCTCGGGCGCGTCGCGGCGGTCCGCCGCCGTGCGGGCGGCCGTGTCGGGGGAAGCGGCGTCGTTCCTGGCGTTCGTGTTCCGGTTCATGACGGTACCTCCTTCTATTTCATCGTCTCGTTGACGATGATCGCCTTGATTCGGCCTTCCCAGCCGGCTTCCGCCAGCCGTGCGGCCTGGGCCTCGTCCACGTCGAGGCAGAGCAGGGCCGGAGCGGCGCCCCTCGCGCCGGCTTCGACCGGGTTGCCCTTCGCATCCAGCAGGGCAGCGACCCGCAGGTCCGGGAGGACCTCGTGCACGGTGCCGCCGCCGCCGTCGGGGAGGAGCAGGTGCACGTCCACGCGGCTCCCGACGGAGAGCCACCAGCCCGCGGCATCCTCGGCGGCGAGGGACAGCGCGGCGATCCGCCGGCCGGTCCCTGCGCCGGCATGGAGGACCCCACCGGCCTCTTCGGACAGGCGGCCTTCCGACAGCAACTCCCCCTTGCGGAGGCCGACGTCCGTGATCCGCCCCACGGCGTCCTCCGCGCTTCGGACGGCGCCGTCCGGGATCAGGTCGACCGGGACCCTCGCGGTCGCGAGCATGCCGGGCTCGAGACGGGTTCCGGCGGGCACGTCCCCGGCGCAGACGGGAATCTCGACGCCCACCGGCTCCGCCTGCGGGCGAACGGCGAGATACGAGACGGACAGCAGCGTCGCGGCGGCCGCGACGGCGATCAGCACCTGCCTTCTCCGGGTCATGGTCCTTCCTCCTTCATGGCTCGACCGCGAGGTCGACCCGGCAGGTCGCGCGAGCCGCCGCAGGCACGGCGGCTCCGAATGCGCCGCGTCCCAGCTCTCCGGGACGGTACACGACCGTGCATTCCACCGTTCCCTCGTCCACGAGGACGGCATCCGTCGCGATCACGCAGCCGTCGAGCGGCCCGCCCGCGGCGTTCGCGAGGACCTGCGCCGCGAAGTCCGTACGGAAGGCGGCGAGGTCGCTCTCCCCGATCCCCTCCCCGAGCCGCGCGAGCGACAGGCTCGGGAACGCGGCGGTCGCGGACGCCTCGACGATCGTCCGCGCCTCGGCCGAGAGCACGTCCGCGCACAGCGCCTTCGCAGCCAGGGCGAACAGGGGCGCTCCGAGCAGGACGAACGCAGCGACGAAGACCAGCGCGGCCGCTATCGATCCTCTCCGGGATAGGTGGCGATCCTCCGGCAGACGGTCTGCTTGCGGAACCACAGCGTCGGGAGCCCCCTTTCCTCCTTGAATGC
>CAIXGU010000243.1 GCA_903919045.1 uncultured Eubacteriales bacterium
AGCAGGTCATCCGGAAGCCGACGGCTCGACCGTGGCGGTCGCCCGCCGCTCGAAGGGACGGTTCTCGGAGAGGACGGCGAAGACGATGAAGCAGAGCTTGCGTGCGACGGCGCCGACGGCGACGCTGTGATGCTTTCCCCGGGCCTTGAGCCGCTGGTAGAAGGCGGCCTGCTCGGGGTCATGCAGGACGGCGACGGAGGCGGCGAGGTAGAGGGCACGGCGAAGGTAGGGGGACCCCCGCTTCGACATGTGCATCCGGGAGGCCTCGAACTCGCCCGACTGGCTGACGGAGGCGTCGAGGCCGGCGTAGGCGACGAGCCTGGCGCCGTCGGGGAAGCGGGAGATGTCGCCGATCTCGCCGAGGATGACGGCACCGAGGACGGCGCCGATGCCGGGGATGGTGGTGATGAAGCTGCCGGAGCGCTCCATGTAGGCGGCGATCTCGCGGTCGAGGTCGTCGACGCGGTCCTCGACGAAGGCGATCTGCTCGAGCATCTGGCGGAGCTGGAAGACGAAGGCGTCGGCGGCGACGGTGATGCCGAGGGAGGACGCGGCGACATCCTTGATCTGGCGGGCCTTGTCGAGGCCGAAGCGCCCCTTGCTGGCCTTGTCGAGCAGGGCCGCGAGCTTGCGGGTGCTGATGGCGGCGAGGTCCTCGGGGGTCGTGCAGTGGAGCAGGAGCTCGCGGGAGGTGACGCCGAACAGGTCGGAGAAGAGCGAGGCGTATTCCGGGAAGATCTGGTCGAGGAGCGCGATGGACTTGCGCTTGAGGTCGGAGCAGAGGTCGACCTGGTAGCTCCGGAATCGGCAGAGCTGGCGGAGGGCGAGCGTCGACTCCTCGGCGACGGGGGATTCCTTGTACTCGCCGAGGCGCAGGACGCGGGCGATGACGACGGCGTCGACGGGGTCGGTCTTGACCTTGCGGACGGTCATGCTGCGGTAGGCGTCGGTGAGGATGGGATTGAGGACCTTGACGCCGAAGCCGCGCGCGACGAGCTGGGAGTAGAGAGCGAGCCAGTAATGGCCGGTGGCTTCCATGCCGAGGACGGCATTGTCCGGGGTGATGGCGAGCTGGTCGAAGCGCCGGAGCAGACTCAGGACGCCGTCGGTGGAGTTGGGGATCCTCAGCGGGGCGCCGGCGAGCTCGCCGGAATCGTCCAGGATCCCGATGCCGTGACCGTTCTTCGCGATGTCGATGCCCACGTAGAACATGCTGCACCAAGCCTTTCGCGGTCTGTCACAGACGGAGGTCCTCCCCATGCACCACGGGAACACAACCTTGTCGGAAATGCGAGGCCAGCCTCATCCAGCTCATCCGTGTCCTGCCCGCGGAGATGGGGCGTAAGTCTTTCTGTCGGAGCCCTGCTCCAAGGAGACCCGCTACGCCCTCCACCTGCACGGTCCCATTCTCCCACATGGCTCATGGGAGATACAGAACCCGATCCGGCTTGCCATGATCCGGACCGACCTGAAGATACAAGGAGACCCGCCATGCCCTTCATCGTCGTGAACGGCCCTCCCGTCTCCGACCTCGGCCGCAAGCGCCGCATCGTCGCCGGCATCACGGACGTCGTCGTCCGCGAATACGGCCTGCCCCCGGAGAGCGTCACCGTCCTGATCCGCGAGGACGCGGGCACCAACGTCGCGCAGGGCGGCGTGCTGCTCGCCGACCGGAAGACCGAGGAGGTATGACCATGGACATCCTGATGATCGGCGGAACCGGCAACATCAGCGCATCCATCACGCGCCGCCTCCTCGAGCGCGGCGACCGCGTCTGGCTCTTCAACCGGGGCAACCACCCCGAGTTCGAGGCCCTCGGCGCGAACCTGATCAAGGGCGACTTCAACGACGTGGAGGGCATGAAGGCCGCCCTCGCCGGCCGGAAGTTCGACAGCGTCGCCGACTTCGTCTGCTTCACGCCGGAGCACGCGATGCGCGACTGGTCGATCTTCCGCGGCAACGTGGGCCAATACATTTTCATCAGCTCGTGCACCGTCTACCAGAAGCCCCTGAAGACCTTCCCGATCCGCGAGGACACGCCGCTCAAGAACCCGTACAGCGCCTACGCCCGCAACAAGATGGCCAGCGAGTTCGCGCTCCTCGAGAAGTACCGCGAGGAGGAGTTCCCCGTGACGATCGTGCGCCCGTCGCACACGTACGGGGAGACCAAGCTGGTCGGCGCCGTGCTCTCCTGGCAGGACGCGCCCTGGACGCTCGTCGACCGCGCCCGCCGCGGCCAGGAGGCCCTGATCCACGGGGACGGCCGGTCGCTGTGGACCCTCACCCACAGCGACGACTTCGCCGCGGGCTTCGTCGGCCTCATGGGGAATCCCGCTACCGCCGGCCACGCCTTCCACCTCACGTCGGACGAGGTCCTCACGTGGGACGAGATCGCCACGATCTTCGCGCACGCGTGCGGCGCCGAGCCGAACATCGCGCACGTCCCGAGCGAGTTCATCGAGGAGAACTGGCCGAAGTTCAAGGGGTCGCTGCTCGGCGACAAGGCCGAGAACCTCGTCTTCGACAACGGCAAGATGAAGCGCTTCGTCCCCGGCTGGCAGTGCCGCATCCCGTTCCGGGAGGGCATCCGCCGCTCGATCGCGTATTACGAGGCCCACCCCGAGCTGCAGGTCGTCGACGACCGGTACAGCAGGGAGATCGACGCGATCATCGCGAAATACCGCGCGCTGTAGGCGCAGAGCGAGAGAAGGAGAGCCCATGCCGCTCCGCAGGACCACCATCGCCACGGGCGCCGTCGAGGGCGTGCCCGGCGGCCTCCCCACGATCACCGTCTTCCGCGGCATCCCCTACGCCGCGCCGACGTCGGGCGCGAACCGCTTCCGCCCGCCGCAGCCCGCCGCGCCGTGGACCGGCGTGCGCCGCTGCGACGCCTTCCCCGCGATCTGCTGGCAGGACCGCGTGCCCGAGGCCGTCCCGTTCGGGCGGTTCTTCCGCAAGGAGTTCTACCCCGTCGACTACGAGCGGAGCGAGGACTCCCTCGCCCTGAACGTCTGGACGCCCGCGCAGAACCAGGGCGAGCGGCTCCCGGTCATGGTGTGGATCCACGGCGGCGGCTACGGCTCCGGCTACGGCCACGAGATGGAGTTCGACGGCGAGGCGCTCGCGAAGCGCGGCGTCGTGCTCGTCACGATCCAGTACCGCCTCGGCTGCTTCGGCTTCTTCGCGCACCCGGTGCTCTCGCGCACGAATCCGTCCGGCACGTCCGGCAACAACGGCATCCTCGACCAGGTCGCCGCGCTCCGCTGGGTCCGCGACAACATCGCGGCGTTCGGCGGCGACCCGGGGAACGTCACGATCTTCGGCCAGTCCGCCGGCGGCGGCTCCGTGCTCTCCCACCTCGCGTCGCCCCTCTCCGAGGGCCTCTTCCAGCGGGCGATCGTCCAGAGCGGCACGTTCCTCATCCAGACCACCGAGTTCGGCCACACCCTGGAGAAGGCCGAGGCGTGGGGCTTCGCCGCCCTCGCGTCGATGGGGAGGACCCTCGACGAGGCGCTCGCGATGCCCGCCGCGGAGCTCCTCTCCGCGTTCGGCGCCGCCGAGCGGGCGGTCGGCCCGGCCCCGAAGCTGAACCTCGACGGGTACGTCTTCGACCTGCCGATCGCGAGCGCGGTGCGGCGGGGGCGCCTCAAGGACGTGGAGATCCTGACGGGCTCCGTCGCCGGCGACGCCGGCCTCGGGATGCGCGTCATGGACCGCGCGGGAGACCCCGCGGCCGCTTCGCTCCGCTTCCGGTTCGGCCCCGACGGCGCCGCGCGCTTCCTCGCGGAGCACCCGCTCGAGAAGGACGGCGCGGCGATCGTCGCGGCGCTCGACGCCTCCGCGAGCCACGGCGACGCCCTCCTCGCCGATGCCCAGGCGCGCAACGGGAAGAAGCCCGCGTACGCCTACTTCTTCGACGCGACGATGCCGGGTGCGAACGAATCCGGCTTCGTGCCGGAGGGACACGCCTACCATTCGGCGGAGCTCTGGTTCGTGTTCGGGACGCTGGACCGCTGCTGGCGCCGCTTCGACGGCCGCCACCACGACCTCGCGGCCGCGATGCAGGACTACTGGACGAACTTCGCGAGGTCCGGCGACCCGAACGGCCCCGGCCTCCCCGCCTGGCCCGCCTACGACCCGGCTTCCCCGCGCATGCTGGCGTTCAACGAGAAGGGCGTCGGGACGATCCCCGCGACGACGAAGGAGATCGACGCGTACCTCGCGTTCGCCCGGAAGCAGGACTAGTACAACGTATTGCAAATAACTATGCATAGATAGGCAAGAGTGCTATAGTGGATCCATCGGGATCAAGGGGGTGGATCAACATGGCACGACCGAAGAAGTACGGCGGGTTCGAGTTGTCGGAGCGAGAGGTCCAGGAATTGACGACGATCACCAACACGCGGACGGCGGAGGCGCAGAAGGTGCAGCGAGCCAAGATCCTGTTGCTGAGTGCGGCGGGAATGAGCAACGTCCAGATCGCGGAGAAACTGGACATCAACCGCAATTCGGTGGCGCTGTGCCTGAAGAAGTA
>CAIXGU010000244.1 GCA_903919045.1 uncultured Eubacteriales bacterium
CGGCGGTCCGCGCCGCGATGCGCGCGGCCCATCCCGATGCGCCGCCCCCCGCCTCCGACCCTCGCCGCGGCGGGACGCATCTGCTATAGTCCCTTCCATGAAGCGCGCACACCGCACCCCGACGACCGGCGACGCCGCGCCCGACCGCGGCCCCGCGCCCGACCGCGGCCCCGCGCCCCGCACCTCCTGGCTCGGCGCCCTCCGCTGCCGGATCGAGGACCTGCGCCTGCGCGCGGCGACCGCCGCCGCCACGCTCGCCGACAGGGAAGAGTACGCCGCCAACCGCCGGGCGATCCTCGGCGACAACTACTTCTTCAACATCGCGGCCAACCTCGCCGGCGGCGGCTTCCTCACCGGGTACCTGCTGCTCCTCGGGGCGGACGACTCGTTCCTCGGGCTTCTCACGATGGCCACCCTCCTCGGCAACTCGCTGCAGGTGCTCTCGCCGGTCCTCCTGAACCGCTTCCCGCGCCGCAGGCCGATCCTGATCGCCACCCGCGCCGTCTTCCTGCTCATCACGATCGTCCTCGTCGGCGCCGCGCAGTACCTCCCCGTCGCGCACGCCGCGCAGCTCTCGTTCATCCTCGCCGCCACGTTCGTCGCGAACGGCCTCTCCGCGCTCATCTCGCCCGGGATCTTCGTCTGGCACATCCGCAGCATCCCCGAGACGACGCGCGTCCGGTTCTTCTCGTTCCTGAACATCTCGGTGAACGTGCTGCTGTACGGGGCCATCCTCGCCGGCAGCCGCGCCGTCGACGCCTTCAAGGGCCAGGGCCAGGAGATGCTCGGCCTCACCGTCCTGCGCGGCGCGGCGATCGTCTTCGCCGTCCTCGACCTGGCGTCGATGGCCCGCATCCGAGAATACCCGGAACCCGCCGCCCCGTCCGGGCTCAAGGTCCTGCTCGCGCCGTTCCGGTCGCCGAAGTACCTCGCCACCGTCGGCCTCGCGTGCATCTGGAGCTTCGGAGCGAACCTCACGGGCCCGTACTTCACGGCCTATCTGCTCCAGGACGTCGGCATCGCCTACACCGTGCTCAATCTCGTCGGAGCGGGCGGCGTCGTCCTGATGCTCCTCGCCACGCCCGCCTGGACGCGGCGCATCGAGCGGATGGACCTGAGGAAGGCTTTCCGGCTGAGCCTGCTGCTCTACTCGGTGCACTACTTCGCGATCTCGCTCACCACGAAGGGCTCGTTCTGGCTCTACCCCGCGATCTCGGCGTACGCGTACGTCATGGTCGCCGGCATGACGATCGTCATGGCCAACCTGCCGTTCCTGGACCTTCCGGAGGAGGACCGCACGACGTCGATCGCCTTCTACGCGGGCGTCAACTCCGCCGCGGCGCTGCTGGGCGTGCTCGTGGGGCGGGAGTTCGTGCGGCGGACGGAGGCCGTGCGGCTGGACGTGCTCGGCATCGACGTCGGCAGCCGGCAGCTGGTGCTCTGGCTCGCCGGCGGGACGATGCTCGTCGCGTCGCTGCTGCTCACGGCATTCGGGGGCGGACGGCGGAGCCGGAAGAGGGAAGCCGCAGCCGCGCCCGCGGCCGCGCCCGCGCCCGCGCCGGGCGACTCGGCCGAGCCCGGAACCGGCGGAGCGGCCGGCTAGACGCCCGGGACGAGGGTCTCGCCGCCCGGGATGCGGCGGCGGATGTAGTTCACGATCATCTCGATCGCATGCGGGTTCATCCCGCCGCGCGGCACGACGAGGTCGGCGTACGCGGCGTCGTTGCGGATGTACCGCTCGTACATGGGCTTCACGGTGGCGAGGTACTGGCGCGCGACGCTCTCGACGGTGCGCCCGCGCTCGGTCACGTCGCGCTGCAGGCGGCGCAGGATGCACTCGTCCGGGTCGACCTGGACGAAGATGCGAAGGTCGAGCCGCGCGCGCACCCGGGGGTCGTGCAGGACGTGGATGCCCTCGAGGACCAGCGTGTCGGGCGGCGCGGCCTCGGCGCCGGGCGGATTGCGGCGGTGGTTCACGTAGTCGTAGGACTTCAGGCGGATCGGGCGGCCCGCGGCGAGCGACGCGAGGTCCTCGAGCAGGGCCTCGAACTCGAAGGCGGCGGGGTCGTCGTAGTTCTGGGCGGCGCGCTCCTCGAGGGTGAGCCCCGGGTGGTCGCGATAATACATGTCGAGGGTCAGGACCAGCGTCCGGCCGCCGAGCGCGGCGGCGATCTCGGACGCGAGCGTCGACTTGCCGCTGCCGCTCGCCCCGCTGATGCCGATCGTGAACATGCGGTCCTCCTCGCCGGACGCGCCCGCCGGGCGCATTCCCCCGTGATGCCGGACGGCTCCATCTGCTATAGTATACCTTGACTCCGCCGGCGCGGGGGAGGAGGACGGGATGGCCAAGCTCTATTTCCGGTACGGCGCGATGGGCAGCTCCAAGACGGCGAACGCCCTGATGGTCGACTACAACTACGAGGAGCGGGGCAAGCGGCCGCTGCTCCTGAAGCCGCGGCTCGACTCGCGCGACGGCACCGCGACGATCCGCTCGCGGATGGGCCTCGAGAAGGAGGCCGTCTTCCTCGAGGACGCGGTCGCGCTGCCCGACGAGGAGATCCGGCGCTACGACTGCCTGATCGTCGACGAGGCCCAGTTCGCGACCAAGGCGCAGATCGAGTTCCTGGTCCACGTCGTGGACGATCTCGACGTGCCCGTGATCGCCTACGGCCTGCGGGCCGACTTCCGGAACAACCTGTTCGAGGGGAGCCTCTGGCTTCTCGCCTGGGCCGACACGATCGAGGAGGTCAAGACGGTCTGCTGGTGCGGCCGCAAGGCGACCTGCAACTGCCGGCTCGCGGCGGACGGCACGGTGGTCCGGGAGGGCGCGCAGGTCCTCCTCGGCGGCAACGACACCTACACGGCCCTGTGCCGGAAGCACCTGCGGCTCGGGATGACCGGACCGGCCCCGGACGCGCCCGCGGACGGGAAGGGCTGACGGCATGGTCGGCCTGGGCACGCTCGTCAACGCCGGGGCGATCGTCGCCGGCGCCCTCCTCGGCATCCTGATCAAGGGAGCGCTCCACGACCGCTTCCGCGACACGACGATGCAGGCGATCGGCCTGTCCGTCGTCCTCATCGGGATCTCCGGCGCCCTGCAGGGCGTCTTCTCGGTCGGGACCGACGGCACGCTCGTGCGCGACGGCCTGCTGCTCGCGACGCTGAGCCTCGTCCTCGGCGGCATCCTCGGCGAGTGGATCGACATCGAGCGCCGCCTGGAATCGCTGGGGAACGGCTTCCAGAAGCGGCTGTCCGGTCGCGGCGGCGGCACGTTCACGGAAGGGTTCGTCACCGCGAGCCTCGTGTACTGCGTCGGCGCGATGGCGATCGTCGGCTCCTTCGAGGACGGCCTCTCCGCCAATCCGGCGACCTTGATCACGAAGGCCGTGCTGGACGGCGTCTCCGCGATCGTGTTCGCCTCGACGCTCGGCATCGGCGTGGCCTTCTCGGCGATCCCGGTGCTGCTGTACCAGGGCGCGGTCACGCTGCTCGCGAAGGCCGTCTCGCCCTACCTGCCGCCCGCCGTGATCCTGCAGCTGTCGCTCGTCGGCGGCGTGCTGATCCTCGCGATCGGCTGGAACCTCCTCGGCGGGAAGCGGATCAAGGTCGGCAACCTCCTGCCGGCCCTCGCGGTCCCGGTCCTCTGGCGGCTCGTCCAGGGCCTGGCCGGATGAGGAACCCGCTCGCCGCGGCTGGCTCCGTCCTGCGCGGCTACCTCGAGCTGCCGAAGGCCGTCTGGACGGTCACGACCGGCACGTTCATCAACATGCTCGGCAACTTCGTCGGGCCCTTCCTCGCGCTGATCCTGACCGACCGCGCCGGGCTCACCCCGGACCAGGCCGGCCTGTACGTCACGCTGTCCTCCGTCGTCGCGCTCGGCGGGATCCTCCTCGGCGGCAAGCTCGTCGACGCGGTCGGGCGCAAGTCGGTCCTGCTCGTCTTCTCGGGGCTCGCCGTCGCGGCCTACGTCGCGTGCGCGTTCGCCCTCGGGAACACGCCGCTGCTCGTCGGGCTGCTGATGGCCTTCACGCTGTGCAACGCGATCGCCCAGCCCGTGCTCAACACGATCCTCATGGACGTCACGCCGCCGGAGCAGCGCCAGCGGGCCTTCTCGCTGCAGTACGTGATGCTGAACGCGGGCTTCGCCGTCGGACCGCTCCTCGCGTCGTTCCTCTACAACGGCAGCCTCGCCCTGATGTTCGTCCTCGACGCGGCGACGACCCTGGTCTCGCTCCTGCTCGTCGCGGCCTTCGTGCCCGAGAGCCACCCCTTCCGCCGTCCGCGCGGCGCATCCGTCCTCGCGGACTCCCCCGCCCCGGCCGCGGGCGAACCGGCGGCGTCGCCGCCCGCCCCCGCGCACGCGCCGGGCGAGGCGCCCGTGCAGGGGAGCCTGTGGAGCGTGCTGCGCGTCCGCCCGCAGCTGCTGTTCTTCATCGCGACGAGCGTCGTCTTCTTCCTCGTCTTCTCCCAGTTCACGTTCGGGCTCTCCCTGCAGGCGAAGCAGACCTTCGGCGACGCGGGCCCCACGGTCTTCGGGCTGATGATGACCGTGAACGGGCTCGGCGTGGTCCTGTTCTCGGTCCCGGCGGGGCACGCCTTCCGGAAGCGCGACCCGCTCGTGTCCATCGCGGCGGGCAGCCTCCTGTACACCGCCGGGTTCGGGATGATGGCCGTCGTCCGCACCGTCCCCCTCTTCCTCGCGGCGACGGCGGTCTGGACGCTGGGCGAGGTCCTGGTCTCGCCGAGCACGAACGTCTACCTCGCCTCGCATACGCCGATCACCCACCGCGGCCGGTTCAACGCGATCTTCCCGATCGTCCGCCGGCTCGGCTTCGCCCTCGGCCCGGCGCTGGCCGGGATGTACGCCGCCGCGCACGGCATCACGGCCGTCTGGATCCCGACGGGGATCCTCTCGCTCGCCGCCGGCGGGATGACCCTCTTCCTCCTGCTCTGGCAGCGGCGGTCCGCCGAAGCCGGCGCGCCCGTTTCCCCTCCGTCCGATTCCGTGGTATGATACGCTCCATGTCCAGGAAAAGACCCCTTCTCAGGACCCTCGCGGTCGTTGCGGCGGTGCTCGTCGTCTTCGCGGGCGTCGCCTACGCGATCTGGTCGTACGTATTCTCGGGCCTCACGACCGTCCCGCTGCCGTCGGTCACGCCCGACCCCTCCGACCCGCTCTCGTCGTCCACCTCCGGACCGACGCGCGACGTCCCGCACGCCGACGAGATCCTGAACGTGCTGCTGCTCGGCACCGACACCCGCGAGCCGGGAGACGCGCGCGGCAACGCGGACACGATGATCGTCCTCACGCTCGACCGGAAGCACGGCTCCCTCAAGATGATGTCGATCATGCGGGACCTCTACGTCGCGATCCCCGGCCACGGGAACGACAAGATCAACGAGGCGTACGCGCGCGGAGGCCCCGAGCTCGCGATCCGCACGGTCAATGAGAACTTCGGGCTCGACATCGCGCACTACGCCGTGATCGACTTCCGCGGCGCGGAGAGCCTCGTCGACCTCGCCGGCGGCGTCGAGATCGACGTGAAGGAGATCGAGCTCCCCTGGCTCAACAAGAACGTCCGCGAGGAGAACCGGCTGTTCCCGGACACGCCGCAGGTCGCCGAGCTCACCGCGGCGGGGACGCAGCTCCTGAACGGCCGCCAGGCCGTCGGGTACGCGCGCGTCCGCAAATCCGACAGCGACTTCCAGCGCACCGTCCGGCAGCGCACCGTGATCAAGGCGCTCCTCGGCCGCTTCGCCGCGGCGGACGTCTTCAAGAAGACGCAGATCGTGCAGAAGGGCTTGTCGTACGTCTCCACGGACCTCACGCCGAGCCAGATCACGTCGCTCTCGCTCGAGGTGATCCCGCTCCTGGGCGCCCCGGTGAAGGAGCTGCGGCTGCCCACCGACGGGGACTACTGGGTCCACCGGACGGGCGCCTGGTTCATGGTCCCCGACCTGAACGCGATCGTCCCGAAGGTGCAGGAATTCATCTGGGAGCAGACGTTCCCGTTCGACCCGTACCCGACGCTGGACCTCCCCACGCCGACCCCGTCGCCGACCCCGGCGCCGACCTCCGAGGCCACGCCGACCCCGACCGGGGAGCCCACGGCCGGACCGACGCCGGAACCCACGGCGGACGCGACGCCGACGGCCGACGCGACGCCGACGGCCGACGCGACGCCGACGGCGACTCCGGCGGCTTAGCGCGCCGCGTTCATCGAACGGCAGGATTCGGACGGGGGAGCGGCATTGAATGTCGCTCCCCCATCCTTCATAATCGGGGATGCATGTTCGCGGCCCCTCGATGCGGAGGAACCATGGAAGGAAACGTCGACCTCCTCGCCTACCTGCTTCTCCTCAAGCGCCGCGCCCTCGTCGTCGTCCTGACGGTCGCCGTGGCGATCGGCGCCTCGGCCGTCTACGCCTTCGTCCTCGCCCGGCCCCAGTACACCGCGAACACGGTGCTCTTCGTCTGGCGCACGATCGACCCCGGGCAGGACCCCGCGATGACCTACTCCGACCTGATCTTCAACGAGAAGCTCGTGAGCGACTACCGCGAGTTGTGCAAAAGCCGCAACGTGATCTCGCAGGTGGCCGAGGCGAACGGCCTGTCGGCCTCGTCCGCCGCGGCGCTCTCCGCGAAGATCGACGTGACGACCAAGAGCAACACGCGCCTGCTGCTGATCACCGTGACCGACCAGGACCCCGTCTTCGCCGCGAACATCGCGAACTCCGTCGCGCAGGTCTTCATGAAGGTCGTAGTCGAGAAGATGGGCGCGGAGAACGTCCAGGTGATCGACACGGCGCTGATCCCGAGCGTCCCGTCGTCGCCGAACAAGC
>CAIXGU010000245.1 GCA_903919045.1 uncultured Eubacteriales bacterium
CGCCGAGGAGGCGCTCGCCCGCGCCGCCGATCCCGCCGCGGCGGACGGCATGCGCCGCCTCGCGCGCCGCGACGCCGACCGGCTCGCCGGCGGCGCCCTGTTCTCCGGCCTCGACCGCTGGATCCCGCTGCTGTGGGACGAGCCCGCCTCCGTGCTCGACTACGCCGAGGCCGGCGGCGCGCTGCTGTTCGTCGACGAGCCGCTGCGCGTGCGGCAGCGGATGGACGCCGCCCAGGCCGACTTCGCGGAGCGCACCAAGGCGCTGCTCGAGAAGGGCCAGCTGCTTCCCCTCTCGGGCGCGGCGGCGTTCCGGGGCGCGGAGGCGATGGTCCGGATCGACCGGATCGCGACCCGCCGCGGCGCGGTGTCGCTCGCCTCGATCGGCTCGTCCGGCAACGGACTGCCCGGCGGCGTCGAGGCGCCGATCCACGGGCGCGCCTCCGAGGCCTACCGCGGGCAGGTGGACCGCCTCGCGGCCGTCGCGAAGGAGCGCGCCGCGCGCGGCCAGTCGACCTGGATCTTCGCGGGCAGCCCGACGCGGGCCGACCGCCTCTCCGACGAGCTGCTCGCCGCCGGCGCCGGGCCCGGCACGGTGACGGTGCTCGCGCGGACCCTCACGCTGGGCTTCGAGGCCCCGGGCTGCGGCGTGCTCGCGATCGGCGGCCACGACGTGTTCGGCGCGGAGCGTCCGCGCCGCCGCCGGCGCCACGCGGGGATGCGCATCGACCTCTTCTCGGACCTGACGCCGGGCGACCTCGTCGTCCACGAGGCCCACGGCATCGGACGCTACGAGGGGCTCGAGCCGCTCGAGGCCGGCGGCGTCCGGCGCGACTACCTGAAGATCGTCTACGCGGGCGAGGACACGCTCTTCATCCCGATGGACGCGCTCGACCAGATCCAGAAGTACATCGGCGGCGAGAACCGCGCCCCGCGCCTGTCGAAGCTCGGCGGCAAGGAGTGGGAGAACCTCAAGGCGAAGACGCGCGACTCCGTGCGGAAGCTCGCGGCCGACCTCGTGAAGCTCTACGCCGAGCGGTCGAAGATCGAGGGCCGCGCGTTCTCGCCGGACACGGTCTGGCAGAAGGAATTCGAGGAGAACTTCCCGTTCGAGGAGACCGAGGACCAGCTGCGGAGCGTCGAGGAGATCAAGCAGGACATGGAGTCCTCGAAGGCGATGGACCGCATCCTGTGCGGCGACGTCGGCTTCGGGAAGACCGAGGTCGCGTTCCGGGCCATCTTCAAGTGCGTCATGGACGGCCGCCAGGCGGCGATGCTCTCCCCGACGACGGTGCTCGCGCAGCAGCACTACGAGAACCTCTTGAAGCGCATGGAGGGATTCCCCGTGCAGGTCGCGGCGCTGTCGCGCTTCTCGACCGACGCGGAACTGCGAGAGGCCCTGAAGCGCGTGCGCACGGGCGGCGTCGACGTGGTCGTCGGCACGCACCGCCTGCTCTCGAAGGACGTGGTCTTCAAGGACCTCGGGCTGCTCGTCGTCGACGAGGAGCAGCGCTTCGGCGTGGACCACAAGGAGTCGCTCAAGGTGATCCGCCCCGACGTGGACGTGCTCACGCTGACCGCGACGCCGATCCCGCGCACGCTCCACATGTCGCTCTCCGGGATCCGGGACATCAGCGTGCTCGAGGAGCCGCCGCACGACCGCATGCCCGTCCAGACCTACGTCATGGAGTACGACGAGGACATCGTCCTCGAGGCGATGCACCGCGAGATCGGCCGCCAGGGCCAGGTGTTCTACCTGTTCAACGACACGCGCCGCATCTCCGAGAAGGCCGCGCGCATCGCGGAGCTGCTGCCCGGCGCGCGCGTTTGCTTCGCGCACGGGAAGATGGCCGAACGCGAGCTCGAGGAGGTCATCGAGGAGTTCACGCAGGACCGCTACGACATCCTCGTCTGCACGACGATCATCGAATCGGGCATCGACATGCCGAACGTCAACACGATCGTCGTCGAGGACGCCGACCGCCTCGGCCTCGCGCAGCTCTACCAGCTCCGCGGGCGCGTGGGCCGCAGCGACCGCCAGGCCTACGCCTACGTGACCTACCGCCGCGACCGCGTGCTCACCGAGCAGTCCGAGAAGCGTCTCTCGGCCATCCGCGACTTCACGGAGCTCGGCGCGGGCTTCAAGATCGCCCTGCGCGACCTCGAGGTGCGCGGCGCCGGGAACCTGCTCGGCGCCGAGCAGTCGGGGCACCTCGACGCCGTCGGCTACGACCTGTACTGCCGGATGCTCGAGGAGGCGATCCTCGACGCGAAGGGCGAGGAGCGCGAGAAGGTCCCGCAGGCCGCCGTGGACTTCGCGCTCGACGCGTACCTGCCGACGGCGTACGTGCCGGACGAGGGGCAGCGGATGGACATGTACCGGCGCATCGCGAGCATCGCCACGGCGGGCGACCGCACGGACGTCCTCGACGAGCTCGAGGACCGCTACGGCGACCTGCCGGACCAGACGGACACGCTCGCCGACATCGCCTACATCCGCGCGGCCGCCGGGCGCCTCGGCTTCTCGCGCGTCACGCAGTCCGCGGGCGGCGTCGTGCTCGCCTTCGCGGAGACGGCGCGGCCGGACATGGCCCTCCTCTCGAAGGCCATGAACCTGCCGGGCTACAAGGGACGGCTGCTGTTCAACGCCGGCTCGAAGCCGCACCTGCTGTTCCGCGGCGCCGCCGCGGGCGGCACGAAGGCGACGGAGACGGTGCGGGAATTCCTCGCGGCGCTCGAATCGGCGTAGCCGCGGGATCGGACGGGCGCCCGGGCGGACGGCCGCGGGCGCGGAAAGGGGAGAACGATGCGGATCGTGGTGCTGGACGGACATGCGGTGAATCCGGGGGATCTCGACTGGGGGCCGCTGGCGCGCCTCGCGGAGCCGGGAGGATTCACGGTCCACGACCGGACGCCGGAGGCGCTCGTCCTCGAGCGGATCGGCGACGCGGAGGCCGTCCTCACGAACAAGACCCTCCTGCGGCGCGAGACCCTCGAGGCCGCGCCCCGCCTGCGCTACGTCGGCGTGCTCGCGACCGGCTACAACGTCGTCGACCTGGCCTGCGCGGACGAGCGCGGCATCGTCGTGACGAACGTGCCGGGCTACGCGACCGACGCCGTCGCGCAGTTCACGCTCGCGCTGCTGCTCGAGGCCGCGAGCCGCGTCGGCGCGCACGACGCCTGCGTGCACGGCGGGGAGTGGACCGCGTGCAGCGACTTCTCCTTCTTCCACGGCCGCCTCCGGGAGCTGTCCGGGAAGACCCTCGGCATCGTCGGGTACGGGGCCATCGGCCGGGCGACCGCGCTCGTCGCGAAGGCGCTCGGGATGCGCGTCCTCGCGAGCCGGACGCGCCCGTTCGAGGCGGACGGCGTCGTCGAGCCGGCGACGTTCGCCCAGGTCCTCGCGGAGTCCGACGTCGTGTCGCTGCACTGCCCGCTGACCGAGGCGACGCGGGGCCTGATCGGGCGCGAGGCGATCGCCCGCATGAAGGACGGGGCGATCCTGCTGAACGTCGCGCGCGGGCCGGTCGTCGTCGAGGCGGACGTCGCCGAGGCGCTGCGGTCCGGGAAGCTCGCGTGGTTCGCCGCCGACGTGCTGTCGACCGAGCCCCCGAAGCCGGACAACCCGCTCCTGTCCGCGCCGAACTGCATCCTCACGCCGCACATCGCCTGGGCGGCCGAGGAGACGCGGGCGCGCCTGATCGCGATCGCGGCGGACAACCTCGCGGCCTGGGCGGCGGGGCGGCCGGTCCACGCCGTGCACGCGGAGAAGGCATGACCTCCGCGGCCGGCGCCGGGACCGCGCGCCCCGGGCGGCTCGCGCTGCGGCGCAACCGCACGCTCTCCATCCAGGAGGGCATGTCGGCCCGCTCCATCTTCCTGCTCACCGGCGGCGCGTTCCTCGCGGGCTACGCGCGCCTGCTCGGCGCCGACGACGGGACGGCCGGCCTGCTGGGCGCCGTCCCCGTCCTCATGGGCCTCGTGTCGATGGCCTCGCCGATCCTGCTCGAGCGGATGCGGCGCCGCAAGGCCGCCATCGTGGCCTTCAACCTGCTCGGCCGCCTCGCGCAGGCCTTCCCGGTCGCGATTCCCTGGATCGCCCGCACCGCGGGGGAGCGGCTCGCCTGGCTGATCGCCTCCTACGCGCTCTCCTGCGCGCTCATCAGCTTCATGATGCCCGCGGCGGCCGCGTGGGTCGTCGACAGCACGCCGGTGGCCGTGCGCGCCCGCTATTTCGCGCGGCGCGAGGCCTGGTGCATCGGCGCGGCCACCGTGGCGTCCCTGGGGATGGGCGTCGTCCTCGACGCGCGCAAGGCCGCCGGCGACGCGGCGGGCGGCTTCACGCTGCTCTACGCGACGGTGCTGCTGCTGGTCGTGGCGAACACGCGGTCGCTGCTCGGGATGGCCGACATCCCGAAGCAGGGCCCGCTCGAGCCGCCGCGGCTGCGCGACCCGTTCGTCCTGCCGTTCGCGGACCCGCGCTACCGCCGGCTCCTCGCGGTCGTCCTGCTGTGGAGCGTCGGCTTCCAGGCGGGCATCCCGTTCACGTCCGTGTACCTCGTGTCATCCGACGGGCTCGCCCTCGGCTACGTCCCGGCGACGCTCTTCGCGGCGGGCACGTCGCTCGTCAGCGTGCTGTCCGCGCGGCTGTGGGGGAAGGTCGCCGACCGCTCCTCCTGGATCGCCCTGATGCGCGGGATGGTGCTCCTGCAGGCCGCGGCCTGCGTCTTCTGGTTCCTCACGGACCGGACGACCGCGCCCTTCACGCTGCCGCTGGTCGCGCTGGCCACCGGCGGGATGGTCTCGGGGATGAACATGAGCCTGCTGAACCTGCAGTACGGCTACGCGCCCGAAAGCAACCGCACCGTGTACATGGGGACGCTGTCGGCCGTGAACGGCGTCGCGGGCTTCGGCGGCTCGCTCGCGGGCGCCGCGGTCCTGCGCGCGCTGGGCGGGTTCTCGGCGACGCTGCCGCTCGTCGGGATCGGGATCGGGGCCATGCAGGCGGTCTTCCTCCTGTCGGCCGTGCTGCTCGCCGCCGCGGCGGGCGCGTCGGCCCTGCTGTTCCGGAGAGGGGAGGCGGCGGCATGACGGGCATGGATTCCGGCGCTGCCGCGACGGTCGTGCGCGAACGGGCCGCGTCAGGGCCGGGCGCGGGCATCAGCGCGGTGATCCTGGCGTACGGCGAGGCGGAGAACCTCCGCTTCCTGCTGCCGGCGGTGCGGGAGAACCTCGCGGCCGTCGGCGTCCCCTTCGAGCTCGTGGTCGTAGACGCCGCGGCGCCGCTCGACGACACGCCGGCCGTCTGCGAGGCGCTGGGCGCGCGGTACGTGAACCAGGACCGGCCGGGCTTCGGGGGCGCGTTCCGGACGGGCATCCGCGCCGCGGCCCTGCCCCGCTTCCTGATCCTCGACGGCGACGGCTCGCACGACCCCGCGCGCATCCCGGCGATCGCCCGCGCCTTCGACGAGGGCGGCTGCGACGTCGTCATCGGATCGCGCTACGCGAAGGGCGGGAAGACCCACGACGCGCCGACGTCCGTGCTGATGTCCCGCGCGCTCAACCTCGCCTTCCGCCTCTGCCTCGGGATCCGCGCGAAGGACGTGTCCACGGACTACCGCCTCTACGATTCCGCGCAGCTCCGGGCCGTCGAGCCCGAGCTCGCCGCGCGGGACTACGACGTGCTGCAGGAGGTCCTGCTGCGGATGCGCCTCCGGAACCGGGCGCTGCGGATCGGCGAGGTGCCGATCGAGTTCCGCAAGCGCGTCTTCGGGACCTCGAAGCGCCGGCTCCTCCCGTTCATCGCGAGCTACCTGCGCAGCCTCGCGCGCCTCACGGCCGTGCGCTTCCTCGGCCGGCGCGCCGACGCGGGGCTCGCCCTCGTCCGCAGCGCCTTCCTCTACGGCGTCTTCGGCCTCGCCGCCGCGGGTCTCGATTACGGGACGTTCGCGCTGCTCGCCGGCCCCGCGGGCGCCCCGCCGGAGGCCGCGAACGTCGCGGGCGTCGTCGTCGGCTTCGCCGCGGCGTTCCTCGCGAACACGTTCCTCAACTTCCGCCGGAGCGACCGCCTCCTGCGGAGGTTCCTGTCCTACGGCGCGGTCTGCCTGCTCGGGCTGGCCCTGTCGACGACGGCCATCTCGCTCCTCAAGGACCGGGTGGACCTGTACCTGCTGAAGGCCGTCGTGCTCGCCGCCGTCTCGCTGCTCCAGTTCGTCCTGAACCGGAGCGTCACGTACCGGTAGGGCCGGGGGAGGGGGCGCGGTCCTCCGCCGGTGTACAGATGCCGCCGCGCATTGTAGAATACTATGTCCGTACGGGTCGGCCCGATGCCGCCCGGGAAGAGTAGAGCCGCCTGGAGATGCGATGCCGCGCTATTCCGTCCTGATGTCCGTCTACGCCAAGGAGCAGCCGTCCTATCTCCGCGAGAGCCTGGACAGCGTCCTCCGCCAGACCGCCCCCCCGGAGCAGGTCGTCCTCGTCTGCGACGGGCCGCTCGGCGCGGAGCTCGACGCGGTCGTCGGCGGGTTCGCGACCGCGCATCCTGAACTCGCCGCGCTCGTCCGCCTCCCCGCGAACGTCGGCCTCGGCCCCGCCCTGAACGCCGGCCTCGCCGCCTGCCGCTGCGAGCTCGTCGCGCGGATGGACACGGACGACATCGCCGTGCCCGATCGGATGGCGCGTCAGCTCGCCGCGTTCGAGGAGACGGAGGGCCTCGCGGTCCTGAGCGCCGCGGTCGCGGAGTTCCGGAACGACGACCCCGACGACGTCATGGCGATCCGCCGGGTCCCGCTCTCGCACGAGGAGATCGTGCGGTTCGCGCGCCGGCGCTGCCCCTTCAACCACCCCTGCGCGATGTACCGGAAGTCGGCCGTCCTGTCGGCCGGCGGCTACCAGGTCTTCCCGCTGTTCGAGGACTACCACCTCTGGGTCCGGATGCTGATGGACGGCGCGAAGGCGCGCAACCTGCCCGACGTGCTGCTCCGCATGCGCGCGGGCGAAGGCATGTACCGCCGCCGCGGCGGCTTCGCGTACCTGCGGAAGTCCTTCGCGTTCCGGCGCTTCCTCCTCGCCTCCGGCTTCGCCTCGCTCGCGGACGTCCTCGCCGCGCTCGTCCCGCAGGCGTTCATCACGCTCCTGCCGAACCGGCTGCGGATCGCGGCCTACCGCTCCTATCTGCGGGGAGGCCCGGCGTGAGCGGCGGGCCGGGGGCTCCGATGCGCGTCCTGGTGGTCTTCGGCACGCGCCCCGAGGCGATCAAGATGTGCCCGCTCGTCCTCGAGCTCAAGGGCCGCCCGGCGTTCGACGTCTCGGTGTGCGCCACGGGGCAGCACCTCCAGATGCTCCGCCAGGTGCTCGACTGCTTCGGGGTGGTCCCGGACCACGACCTCGCCGTCATGAAGGCGAAGCAGACGCTGTTCGACGTCACGACGGGGATCCTCACGGCCTTCCGGCCGGTCCTCGAGGCATCGCGACCGGACCTCGTGCTCGTCCACGGCGACACGACGACGACCTTCACGGCGGCCCTGGCGTGCTTCTATCTCGGCATCCCCGTGGGGCACGTCGAGGCGGGACTGCGGACGCACGACCTGCACGCGCCGTTCCCGGAGGAGTTCAATCGCCGGGCCGTCGGCATCGTCGCGGACCTGAACTTCTGCCCGACCGAGCTCGCGCGGCGGAATCTCGCCGGGGAGGGCGCGGACCCCGCGGGCCTCGTCGTGACGGGGAACACCGCGATCGACGCCCTGGAGTGGACGGTGCGACGGGATTATTCGCACCCGCTGCTCGACTGGGCCGCGGACAGCCGCCTGGTGCTGCTCACGGCGCATCGGCGCGAGAGCCTCGGCGAGCCGCTCCGCAGCATGTTCCGGGCCATCCGCCGGATCGTGGAGGAATCCCCCGACGTGAAGGTCCTCTACCCGATCCACATGAACCCCGCCGTGCGGCAGGCGGCCGCGGAGATCCTCGAGGGACACCCCCGCATCCGGATCGTCGAGCCGCTCGACGTGCTCGACTTCCACAACTTCATGGCCCGCTCCACCCTGATCCTCACGGACAGCGGCGGCATCCAGGAGGAGGCGCCCTCGCTCGGGAAGCCGGTCCTCGTGATGCGCGACCGCACCGAGCGGCCGGAGGGCATCGCGGCGGGAACGCTCAAGCTGGTCGGGACCTCGGAGGAGACGATCCACGCGGAGTTCCGGCGGCTGCTCGACGACCCGGCGGAGTACGCCCGGATGGCCCGCGCCTCCAACCCGTACGGCGACGGGCGGGCCCGCTTCCGCATCGCGGACGCCCTCGAGGCGTGGGGCGCGCGGCGGGCGGAGGGCGCGCGGTGATCCCGAAGACGATCCACTACTGCTGGTTCGGGCGCAATCCGAAGCCGGACGACGTCCTGCGGTACATCGCCACGTGGCGCAAGCACTGCCCGGACTATGGGATCGTCGAGTGGAACGAGGAGAACTTCGACGTCGCCGAGAACGACTACGCCCGCGAGGCCTACGAATCGCGCAAGTGGGCGTTCGTCACGGACTACGTCCGGCTCGCGGTCCTCCACCGGCACGGCGGGATCTACATGGACACCGACGTGGAGGTCCTGAAGAGCCTCGACCCGTTCCTCCGCCACGCCGCGTTCACGGGGTTCCAGAGCCGCGAGGAGATCCCGACGGGGATCATGGGCGCGGAGGCGGGGAATCCCTGGATCGCGATGCTGCTCGCCCACTACGACCGGCGGCATTTCCTGCGGCCGGACGGCTCGATGGACACGACCGTCAACATCGTGCCGATCACGCGCGCGACGCTCGCGCATTCCGACCTGCGGCTCGACGGCACGTTCCAGGTGACGGACCAGGGGCTCGCCGTCTATCCGCAGGCGTTCTTCTGCCCGTTCGACTACATCGACTACCGGAACCCCGGGGCGCGCCGGAGGGCGGTCACGGCGGACACCCACGCGATCCACCACTTCATGGGCTCCTGGAATTCGGGCGGCACGAAGCTGCGGCGGCGGATCCTCGGGCTCCTCGGGCCGCGCATCACCGGCTGGCTCCGGCGGCTGAAGCGGGCGGGGAAGGGCGGCGGCGGCCGTGGATGACCTGAAGCTGGCGCTCGTCCTCCTGCTGCGCTTCCTGCTGCGCGCCCTGCGCGTGCTGCCCGTGCGGCGCGGCCGCGTCGCCTTCGTCGCGTTCAACGGCGCCCGCTTCGCGTGCAATCCGAAATACATCTCCGAATACCTCGAGGCGGCGCACCCGGGCGCCCTCGAGCTGGTCTGGCTGCTCGACGCGCCGGAACGGCACGCGTTCCTGCGGGCGCGCGGCCTCCGCACCGTCCGCTTCCGCTCGCTCGCGGGCCTCGCCGTCCTCGCGACGGCGCGCGTCGTCGTGACGAACACCGGCCTGCCCGCCTATCTGTCCTTCCGGCGCGGCCAGGTCCTCGTGAACACCTGGCACGGCGGCGGGGCGTACAAGAAATGCGGCTACGACCTGCCGATCGGCCGCGCGGAGGCGCGCAAGCTCGCGCTCACGTCGCGGGACACCGCCCTGTTCCTGTCGAGCTCGCGGCGGTTCAGCGAGGTCATGGCCCATTCGATCCGCCTGCCCGCCGGTCGGATGTGGGAGATCGGCATGCCGCGCAACGACCTGCTGCTCGCGGACCGGCCGGACCTCCGGGCGGCGGTGCGCGCGCGGTACGGCCTCGCCCCGGACGTCCGGATCCTCCTCCACGCCCCGACGTTCCGCGGCGGCGCCTCGTCGGCCGTCGACACACCGGACGCCCTCGACTACCCGGCGTGCCTCGCCGCCCTCGCGGCGCGCTTCGGCGGGACCTGGGCGGCGCTTCGGCGCGCGCACCAGGCCGTGCGTCCGGACGCGGGCGCGCACGCGGGCGCCCTCGACGCGTCGGACCACCCGGACATGCAGGAGCTGCTCAGCGCGGCGGACGTCCTCGTGACGGACTACTCCTCCGCGATGTGGGACATGTCGCTGACCGGGAGGCCCTGCTTCATCTACGCGCCCGACCTCGACGGCTACCGCCGGGAGCGGGACTTCTACACGCCGGTCGACGAATGGCCGTTCCCCGTGGCGACGAGCCTCCCGGAGCTCCGGGAGCGGATCGCGTCGTTCGACGAGGGGACCTACGCGCAGGCCGTGCGCGCGCACCACGCCGCGCTCGGGAGCTGCGAGACGGGCCACGCCGCCCGGGACGCCGGCGAACGGATCCGCGCGCTCTGCCTCGACGGCGGGCCGGCGCGGACGGAGGAGGGAAGGGCATGAACGCAGCGCTGATCTTCGCGGGCGGGACCGGGCAGCGGATGAGCACCGCCGCGCGGCCGAAGCAGTTCCTCGAGCTCTACGGCAAGCCGATCATCATCTACACGCTCGAGGTGTTCGAGAACCACCCGGACATCGACCTGATCGTCATCTCGTGCCTCGCGGGGTAGGAAGAGCACCTCGCGGAGCGGATCCGCCATTTCGGGATCACGAAGGTGCGCCGGATCGTCCAGGGCGGGGCGACCTCGCAGGCCTCGAAGCTCAACGCCCTGCACGCCCTGCGGGACCTCATCTCCGACGACGACATCGTCCTGATGCACGACGCGGTGCGGCCCCTCGTCACGCCGAAGCTGATCTCCGACAACATCGCCTGCGTGCGCGAGAACGGCAACGCGATCACCGTGGACCCGTTCACCGAGACCGGCATCGTGAGCACCGACGGCCGCACCGTCGAGGCCACGATCGAGCGCAGCCGCCTCTACATCGGCAAGGCCCCGCAGAGCTTCCGGTTCAAGGACGCGCTGTGGGCGCACGAGATGGGTCGGGAGATGCCGGACGCGATCGCGATCGACACGTGCACGCTGATGGCCGCGCTCGGCCGCCCGCTGCACTTCGTGACCTGCGAGCCGACCAACATCAAGATCACGACGCCGAGCGACTACTACGTCTTCAAGGCCCTGTACGACCTCCGCGAGAGCAAGGAGATCCTCGGCCTATGAGCGCGGCGCGCGGTCGCAGCGCGGACCTCGATCCGGTCGTCCGCGAGGACCTCGCGGCAATCGCCGCCTGCGGCGCCTCGTGGGAGCGCCTCCGCGGGAAGACGGTCCTGGTCGCGGGCGCCGGCGGCATGCTGGCCTCGTACATGGCCCTCACGGTCCTCCACCTGAACGACGCCCTCGGGCTGGGCGCCTCGGCCGTCGCCCTCGTCCGCGACCGGGCGCGCGCGGAACGGCGCTTCGGCGCCCTGCTCGACCGCCCGGACCTGTCGCTCCTCGTGCAGGACGTCCGCGACCCGATCGCGTGGGACGGCCCGGCGGACTTCATCGTCCACGGCGCGAGCCCCGTGAATCCGGGCCAGTTCGCGCAGGACCCGGCCGGGACGCTCCGGACCGGCGCCCTCGGGACCCTGTCGCTCCTCGACCTCGCCGTCGCGAAGCGCGCGGAGGGGTTCCTGCTGCTGTCCACCCGCGAGGTCTACGGGGCCACGCCGGACGGCTTGCGCACGGTCGGCGAGGACGACTTCGGCCCGCTCGACCCGACGCAGGTCCGATCCTGCTACCCGGAAGGGAAGCGCTTCGCCGAGGCGGCCTGCGCCGCGTACCGGAAGCAGCACGGCCTCGACGCCCGGATCGCCCGGATCGGCCACGCCTACGGCCCGGGCATCGCGCTCGGCGACGGGCGCGTGATCGGCGACTTCCTGTCGTGCGCGGCCCGCGGCGTCGATATCGTCCTGAACAGCGACGGCAGCGGCGAGATCGGCCCGACCTATCTCGCCGACGTGGTCGCGGGGCTCTGGAAGGTCCTGCTGGACTTCCGGGGGACCGCCTACAATCTCGCGGACGACCGGACCGCGCTCACCGTCGGCGAGCTGGCCCGGATCCTGTGCGCGCTCGTCCCGGAGAAGGGCATCCGCCCGGTGTTCCGTCCGGCCGACCCGGAGCGGAAGGCGGGCTATCTGGCCCACCGGACCGGGCTCCTGCGGGCGGAGCGGGCCGCGGCCGAGGGCTGGCGCGCGACCACGTCCCTGGAGGACGGGCTTCGGCGCACGCTCGACTATCTCGGGCGCCAGGGGACGGGAGGCGAGGGGTGACGACGCCGGCCGCCAGCGTGGTGATGCCCGTCTTCAACGCCGGCGCGTATCTGGACGCGGCGGTGGAGAGCGTGCTCGCGCAGACGCACCGCGACTTCGAGCTGATCCTCGTGGACGACGGTTCGACCGACGGAAGCGCCGCGCGGTGCGACGCCTTCGCGGCGCGCGACCCGCGGGTGCGGGTCCTCCACCAGGCCAACGGGGGCATCTCCGCCGCCCGGAACGCGGGGCTCGACGCGGCGCGGGGCGCCTACGTGGGGTTCGCCGACCACGACGACGCCTTCCTGCCGACGCTGCTCGCGACGGCGCTCGACGCGGCGCGGGCGCACGACGCGGACGCCGTGAAGTTCGGCTACCGCGTCGAGGAGACGTTCGCGAACGGCACCGTCGACCATCGCGTCGAGGCCGCCGCCAAGCCGTCCGTCGTGACGGGGGAGCGCCTCGCCGATGCCTACGCCGCGGTGAAGGCGTCCGGCGCGTTCCAGATGGTCTGGAACGGCCTCTACCGCCGCGCCTTCCTCGAACGGCACGGACTGCGGTTCGACGCGCGGTGCCGGTACGGCTACGAGGACTGGATCTTCAACGCCGACCTGTACCCCCGCCTCGGCACGCTGGCGCTGCTGCCGGACGTCCTGTACGTCCACTTCCAGCGGACCGGCGTCAGCACCTCGAAGCGGTACCACGAGAACCAGGTCCTCTCCTGCGCGCTCGCCGCGGAGCGGGAGGTCCGGATGCTCGACGCCATCGGGATCGGACGCATCTCCCCCGCGGAGCGGCCGGTCGCGGTCGCCGTCGCGCTGGTCGAGATCCTGCGGCGTCTCGCGGATCCCGGCTGCCCCCTTTCCCTCGCCGAGAAGGCGGCGCGGCTCCGCGCCGTCCGCCGGGAGCCGCCATTCGACGCGGCCCCCGACGCCTCGGCGATGCGGACGCTGCGCACGGCCTCGGCGCCGCGGGCGCTGGTCGCCCGCCTGTTCTTCGCGGGGCGGATGCGCACGCTCGCGCTCCTCGCGGAGGCCTATTTCCGATTCCTGTCGCTGCGGAAGGGCCGCGGCTGACCCCGGTCCGAACGGAAGGAGAATCGCCATGCAAGCGTCGTACACCATCCGGGAACTCGCGTCGTTCGTCTGGAAGAGGGCGTGGATCGTCCTCGCCGCCGCCGTCGCCCTGTCCCTCGCCATCGGACTCGCGAGGGCCGGGGATTCCGAGACGGGGTTCGTCTCGAGCCGGCTGGTCCGCGTCGACGGCGCGCCGGTGACCTTCGACGCCCAGACGGGCCGAACGGCGCCGGTCGATCTCGCGTCGCTCTGGCAGGACGACGCCTTCCTCGCGTCCTTCATCGCCCGCGCAGACGCGCAGTTCGAGATGCGCCGGTTCACGTCGACCTGGACGCACCTCGACCTCCCGGGCAAGATCGCGTGGGTCCGCGGCGCCTTCGTCCTCACGGGCTATCCGTCGATCGCCCAGTACCGTTTCGCCTTCACGGCGTCCGCCGGCACCGGCTCGCGGCCGTACGTGGCGGAGCAGGCGCCCCGGCTGCTCGACGCCTACGTGGCCCTCGCGCAGGAGTCCGTGCGGGCGGTGGCGGCGGACAGCGCGTTCGCGCCGTTGTCCGGGCAGGACCTCTCCTTCCCGAAGGACACGTCCTCCGCGGCGATCCAGAACTACGCGGTCGGCGCCTTCCTCGGCGGTCTGGCCGGCATCCTCGCCCTGCTGATCCTGTTCCTCTTCAGCCGCACCGTCGTGACGAAGGGCATCCGGGACCCCGGCTATTCCTACACGGTCATCGGCGAGAAGCGGACGGCCTACGACACGATGTGCCATCTCGTGCGCACCGCGCAGAAGCAGGGACGGAACGCCTTCGTGGCCTGCTCCGCCTGGAAGGGCTCCGACGCGGCCTTCGCCGAGCTCGCCGCCGCCTTCGCCGGCCTCGGCCGCCGCGTCGCGGTCGTCGACTTCGCCGGCGCGGACCCCGCGGCCGACGGCCTGCGCACGCCCGGACGGGCGGGCGCCGCGCTCGAGGCGCTGGGCCGCGGGAGCGACTACGTGCTCCTGCGCTGCCCGACGCCCTCCGAGGACGCGCTCGTCGTGGAGATCGCCGAGTCCGCTGCCGCCGTCGTCTTCCTCGAGCGGGTCGGGGCCTCGGACAAGGCCGCGCTCGAGTCCTCTCTGCTGCGCCTCGGCGACATCCGGACGCCGGTGTGCGTCGCCTGGTCCGCCGACCCCGGAACCAGGGCCGCGGTCCAAGGGTGACCGCATGATCTGGGTCCTCGCGGCCGGTCTCGTCCTGATGCTCGCCGTCGCGTACATCGCGGCGCGCAGGGACATCCTGTCCCCCTGGACGATCGCCTGCGCGGTCTTCCTGGTGAGCACGACGATCGCGATCCTCAACCGGGACCGGTGGGGCGTCGAGATCCAGCCGGCCACGGTCCTCGTGGTCCTCGGCGGGCTCCTCGCCCTCGGGGCCGGCGAGCTCGCCGTCAATCACGCCTTCGACGGGTGGCGGCCGGCGCGCGGGACCGACGCGGACGCGGTGCGTCCGGCGACGATCGAGGTGCCCGCCATCCCGCTCCTCCTGTTCGTCCTCTTCCTCGCCGCCGTCGCCTACGGCTTCTTCTGGCGCATCTACGGCATCTCCCTCGAGGGCGGCAACCCCGGCGGCTTCGCCCTCATGCTGAAATACGCGCGCGAGCGGCTCCTCCAGCCGGGCGTGACGATCGGACGCGTCTGGGGGCACCTGACGCTCTTCAGCCGGATGGCCGGCCTCGTCTTCCTGTACATCTTCCTCTCCAATGGGGTGAACGGCGGCTTCCGCCTCCGCCGCCTCCTCGAGCTCGCGCCCGTCCTGGCCTACGTCGCCATCGGCATCCTCGGCACCGGGCGGACGTTCTTCATCGAGCTCCTCGCCTCCGGCGTCGTCATGGGCTTCCTCCTCCTGCGGACCCGCAAGGGATGGGAGAGCTCGGCGCGGCACACGATGACCTTCATCGCGGCCTCCTTCGCGGCGCTCGCGGTCTTCTTCCTGCTCTTCACCCTCACCGGCTACCTCACGGGCAAGAGCCAGCTGCGCGGCGCGTACGACACGATCTCCTATTACGCCGGCATGTCCATCCCGTCCCTCGACGCGTACCTCGCGGCGCCCCCGACCGGCGGCACCTTCGGCGGGGAGACGCTCTACGGGCTCCGGGACATCCTGAGGACGCTCGGATTCGACGTCGAGCAGACGAAGCGGACGCTCGAGTTCGTGAGCTTCAACGGGTTCAACGGGAACGTGTACACGGCGCTGCGCCGGTACATCCAGGACTTCGGGATGCTCGGGATGCTGGCGATGCAGTTCCTCGTCGGCGTGCTGTTCAACCTGTTCTACCAGTACCTCCGGCACGGGCGCCGGTCCGGGTTCGCGACCGTGGCGTACGGCCTGTTCTCGACGGTCCTCGTCATGATGTCCATCGAGGAGAAACTGCTCTTCGATTACGCCTCCACGCGCCTCCTGTATTCGATGGGCTATCTCGCGGTCCTCTACCTCCTGTTCGTGCGGACTCCGCGCCGCCGGGCCCTGCGGGAGGCCGCCGCCGCGGCTCCGGAGGAAGCGGCGGCATGAAGCGGGCGGCCGCCGGCTTCCTGAAGAACGTGTCGTACTCCGTCGCGGCGAACCTGATCTCGACGGGCGTCTCGGTCCTGCTCGTGGCCATCGTGCCGAAGCTCCTCGGCGTCGAGCAGTACGGGTACTGGCAGCTGTACGTCTTCTATTCGGGCTACATCGGCTTCTTCCACTTCGGCTGGGCGGACGGCGTGTACCTCCGCTACGGAGGGAACCGCTACGAGGATCTCCCGAAGCCGCTGATGCGGTCCCAGTTCCGCCTGCTCGCCCTGTTCGAGACCCTCCTCATGGCGGGGCTCGCGGCCGCGGTCCTCCTGTCGTCGGGCGCGGCCGACAAGAAGGCCGTCCTCGCGCTGACGGCGGCCTGCGGCCTCCTGATGCTTCCGCGGACGCTGCTCCAGTACCTCCTCCAGTCGACGGGCCGGATCCGCGAATACGCCCGCAACGTGGTCGCCGAGAAGCTGGTCTACGGCGCCCTCGTCGCGGCCTTCCTCCTCGCCGGCCAGCGCTCGTACCCGTCCCTGCTCGCCGCCGACCTCGCCGCGAAGGGCGTCGCCCTGGTCCTGATGGCCGTCTCCTGCCGGGACGTGGTCCTGGGCCGGATGGCGGCGTGGACCGAGGGCCTCCGCGAGGCGCTCCGGAACGTCGGCGCCGGAATCCAGCTCATGTTCGCGAACGTGGCGGGGCTGCTGATCGTGGGCATCGTGCGCTTCGCCATCGAGCGGTCCTGGGACGTCCCGACGTTCGGCCGCGTGTCGCTGACGCTCAGCGTGTCCAACCTCCTGATGCTCTTCATCACGGCCGTGAGCACCGTGCTCTTCCCGCTGCTCAAGCGGATCCCCGAGGAGCGTCGGACCGCGGGGTACGTCCTGATCCGGACGTCCCTGTTCGTCCCGGCCTCCGGCCTCCTCCTGCTGTGCTGGCCCGTCGGCGCCCTCCTGTCCCTCTGGCTGCCCCAGTATGCGGCGAGTCTCGCCTACCTGCCGCTTCTGTTCCCGATCGTCCTCTACGAAGGCAAGATGTCCCTCATCGTCAACACGTACATGAAGGCGATGCGGATGGAGCGCACGCTCCTGCTCGTGAACCTGGCGACCGTCGGGGCGAGCCTGCTCGCGACGGGCCTGTCGGCCTTCCTCCTGCACGACCTGACGCTCGCCGTCGGCTCCATCGTCCTGCTGCTCGCATTCCGATGCGTGCTGGCGGAAACCGTCCTCGCCCGGCGTCTCGGCCTGCGCCTCGGCGCCGACCTGGCCGCGGAGCAGGTCCTGACGGCCGTCTTCATCCTCTCGGGCCTGCTCCTCGGCGGCTGGGCCGGCGTCGCGGCCTATGCCGCCGTCTACGCCGCCTACCTCGCCTGGAAGCGCCCGGCGCTGCGCGACGCCGTCCGGAGCCTCGCCGCCCAGGTCCGGAACGTCTCCGCGCCCGCCGCCCCGACGGACCCCGGCCCGTCCGCGGATTGAACCGTTCCGGCAGGCCGCCGGCCTCGCCGGCCTACCCCGTTTTTCGCAGGACGACCGACGAATGGTAGGGGTGCGGGGAGCTTCCCCGCTGGCATCCGCATGAGGTTCCTTCGGAAGGAAGTGGAGACATGAAGAAGACCGTCGTTTCGATCCTGACCACCCTGCTGCTCCTCGCGGCGATCCCCGCCGTGCTCGTCCTCGCC